>NZ_CP018192.1:1142500-1442500 GCF_001889525.1 Granulibacter bethesdensis | reverse complement strand
GTCTTGCTACGGCCAGAATCTGTCGGCGCGCGCTGCGTTCCATCAACCGAAAGGGGTGAGTTCAGGGGTACGCGCAGTCATAACTCTTATTCATGGGATGAAGGGGAAGACACTATCGCAGCGTACATATTTTCTGCGTTCATGTGCTTGACGATGGGGCCATCAAAGCGTAGGAAGCGCGCCTCGCTGTTGCGCGGGTGTAGCTCAGTTGGTTAGAGCGCCGGCCTGTCACGCCGGAGGTCGCGGGTTCGAGCCCCGTCACTCGCGCCATTTTTCTGTGATGGCGGGCATCCAGCAAAATTAAAAAATAACTTAATCTTTCGATCCCTCTCTTATCCGGACGGGGATGGTGTTAGTTAGGTTTGCTCCGTTGCGATGTATGGCGCGGTGCGATAAACCTTTTCTATCGAGGCAGCGGCGTTTCTGTATTGCCTCCAACGCTGAGAAATCTCGATGGCCAGACTCCTCGGCCTTCGGAAGGGATGATGTCCTATGCAGCCTGTGCTGACAGAATATTTTCCGATTCTGGTTTTTATCGGGATTGCCAGCGTGATTGCATGCGCCATGGTCGGTGGCTCCTATCTGGCTGCACGGCAGAAACCCTATGCTGAAAAGCTCGCGCCTTATGAATGCGGGTTCGATGCCTTTGATGATGCACGCAGTCGCTTCGATGTACGGTATTATCTGGTGGCTATTCTGTTCATCATTTTCGATCTGGAAGTGGCATTTCTGTTCCCATGGGCAGTCAGCCTTTCCCGGATTGGCATGTTTGGCTTTTTCTCCATGATGGGCTTTCTGGGCGTTCTGACTGTCGGCTTCATCTATGAATGGCGCAAAGGCGCGCTGGAGTGGGAGTAAAGCACCATGCAGAGCCAGTATCCTTCTGCCCATGCCCCGACAGCAGATGAGGCGATGCTCTGGAACAGGGAGTCTTTGTCGCCTGGGCCGGGGCAGGAGGCCGTGCTGCGTGGTATCACGGGAGAGATGGCAGATAAGGGCTTTGTTGTCGCCAATCTCGACAAGCTGGTGAATTGGGCGCGCACAGGCAGTCTCTGGCCGATGACCTTCGGTCTGGCTTGCTGTGCGGTGGAAATGATCCATGCTTACATGCCACGTTATGATCTGGATCGTTTCGGGGTTATTCCTCGTGCTTCCCCCCGCCAGAGCGATGTGATGATTGTGGCAGGAACCCTGACAAATAAAATGGCCCCGGCCCTGCGTCGGGTCTATGATCAGATGCCCGAACCGCGCTGGGTGATCAGCATGGGCTCCTGTGCCAATGGTGGCGGCTATTACCACTATTCCTACTCAGTGGTGCGTGGCTGCGACCGGATCGTGCCTGTCGATGTCTATGTGCCGGGGTGTCCGCCGACCGCGGAGGCGCTGGTATACGGCATTATGCAGCTGCAGAAGAAAATTCGCCGGACGGGAACCATTCTCCGTGGCTGATCAATCACATTTACTGGAAGCCTTGTCCGCCATACACGGCGTGACATGCGTGAGGCTGGAAAAAGATGAGTTGGTCGTCGAAGTCACACGCGATCAGCTTGAGGCAGTGGCGTTGACCTTGCGGGATGATCCGCGGTTCCTGTGTCAGCAACTGATGGATGTATGCGGGGTAGACTGGCCTTCGCGGTCTCCGCGCTTTGATGTTGTCTATAATCTGCTCTCAGTGTCCCTGAATCATCGAATCCGCATGATCGTTGGAACGGATGATGGAATGCCGGTGCCGTCGGTCCACAAAATCTGGCCCGTGGCGACCTGGTTCGAACGTGAGACCTGGGATCTGTTCGGCATCCTGTTCTCCGGCCAGCCCGATCACCGACGTATCCTGACGGATTACGGGTTTGAGGGGCATCCGCTGCGGAAAGACTTTCCGCTGACCGGTTATGTCGAACTCCGCTGGGATGAAGAGCGGCGGCAGGTCGTGTATGAGCCGGTGAAGCTGACTCAGGATTTTCGTAATTTTGATTTTCTGTCTCCGTGGGAAGGAATGACGACACTGCCTGGTGATGAGAAAGCATCCATCGCCAGCACCCAGCCGCAACCGGTCGTGACGGAGGAGGCGAAGCGATGAGCGAGACCGTCCAGAAGCAGGGCCGTGTTGTTGAAATCGACAGCCACGCTATCAATTTTGGCCCGCAACATCCTGCCGCCCATGGCGTGCTGCGTCTGGTGCTGGAATTGGATGGTGAGGTGGTGGAGCGTGCCGATCCGCATATCGGCCTGCTGCATCGTGGTACCGAGAAGCTGATCGAATACAAATCCTATCTTCAGGCCCTGCCTTATTTTGACCGGCTCGATTACGTCTCGCCGATGTGCGAGGAGCATGCCTTCGCTTTAGCGACAGAGAAGCTGCTGGGTATCACCGCCCCGGAGCGGGCGCAGTGGATCCGCACGATGTTTGCGGAAATCACGCGCATCCTGAACCATTTGCTCAACCTCACCACTTATGCGCTCGATGGCGGTGCGATGACGCCAGTGCTGTGGGGACACGAAGAGCGTGAAAAGCTGCTTGAATTCCACGAGGCCGTATCCGGCGCCCGATTTCATGCCAATTATTTCCGTCCTGGTGGGGTGGCAAAGGATCTGCCGGCGGGTCTGACTGACCGCATTGCCGATTGGACGGAGAAATTCCCGGCCTTTATCGATGATATGGCCGGTCTGTTGAGCGATAACCGCATCTGGAAGCAGCGCGTGGTCGATATCGGCCGCATGACTCCGGAACAGGCTCTGGCCTGGGGTTTCAGCGGTCCCTGTATCCGCGCCAGCGGCATTCCGTGGGATCTGCGTAAGTCCCAGCCCTATGATAAATATGCCGAGGTGGATTTCGAGGTTCCGGTCGGTCGTAATGGCGACTGCTATGACCGCTATCTGGTGCGGGTCGAGGAGATGCGGCAGAGTGTGCGCATCGTGAAGCAGTGCCTGGAGAAAATCCGCCCCGGCCCGATCAAGGTGCAGGATCACAAGATCACTCCGCCCCCTCGTGCCGAGATGAAGCGGTCGATGGAGGCGCTGATCCATCACTTCAAGCTTTATACGGAAGGCTATCACGTTCCGGAGGGCGCCACCTATACAGCGGTGGAGAGTCCGAAAGGAGAGTTCGGCGTGTATCTGGTCGCGGATGGCAGCAACCGCCCTTATCGCTGCAAAATCCGTCCGACCGGTTTTGCTCATTTGCAGGCGATCGATGTCATGGCCCATCGCCATATGCTGGCGGATGCGGTGGTGATCATTGGCTCGCTTGATCTTGTGTTCGGTGAGGTGGACCGCTGATGGCGGACGTCAACGGAGGCAGTGATGTCGGGCGCGAGCCTTGGCAGCCTGCGGAATTCTCGTTCGATGTGCAGAGCGAGCAACAGATAGAAACTATTCTGGCCAAATACCCGTCCTCTCGCCGCGCCAGCGCGGTGATGCCACTGCTGGATCTGGCACAGCGGCAGATGGGACGCGAGACCGGCAGCGCATGGATTCCCCGTGCGGCGATGGATGAGATCGCGCGCCGTCTTGGGATGGCGCCGATCCGGGTTTATGAGGTGGCGACTTTCTACTTCATGTACAATACCCGGCCGGTTGGGCGTCATCATCTTCAGCTCTGCACGACCACACCATGCTGGCTGCGTGGCTCGGATGAGGTCGTAGCGGCCTGCCGTTCAGCGACGGGTATCCAAGGCTGGGGCGAAACCAGTGAGGATGGTCTGTTCACGATGACGGAGGTCGAGTGTCTTGGCGCCTGTGTCAATGCGCCGATCCTGCAGGTGGATGACGATTATTACGAGGATATGGATGGTCCCCGGACCCTTGCTCTGCTGGACGCCTTGCGCCGCGGGGAGCACCCAACACCTGGCTCTATGTCGGGTCGTCAGAACTCCGCGCCGGAGGGTGGCCCGACAACGTTGCGTGACGTGCCTTCAGCCCAGATGCAGAGTAACTATACACCGCCCGCAGCAGGGGAGTGACCGCACGGAATGGAACACTGATCTGCCGCTTCGCGGCGAGTGAGGACCGACATTCTGTCCAGCCGGAAACTGGATTGTATGTCGTATGTAAAATGGGGCCGGTTCCACACCGCCGGCTTCTATCGGCTGAGGGCAGGCGATGCTGAACGATCGCGACCGCATCTTCACGAATTTGTACGGCGAGCATGATTGGGGGCTGAAAGGCGCTCTGGCGCGCGGGGACTGGGATGGCACGGCAGCCATTCTGGCGCGAGGCCGTGATGCCATTATAGATGACATCAAAATCAGCGGTCTGCGTGGTCGTGGTGGCGCAGGTTTCCCCACCGGTATGAAGTGGAGTTTCATGCCCAAGGAATCCGATGGGCGTCCGCATTACCTCGTCGTCAATGCCGATGAGAGCGAGCCGGGAACCTGCAAGGATCGCGATATCCTGCGGCATGATCCCCACAAACTGGTTGAAGGCTGTTTGATCGCCGCCTTCGCGATGGGGGCACATACGGCATATATTTATGTGCGCGGTGAATTTTATAATGAATCCTGTCACTTGCAGGCTGCTATTGATCAGGCTTATGAGGCTGGCCTGATTGGAAAAAACGCCTGCGGCAGCGGTTGGGATTTCGACCTGTACGTTCATCGCGGGGCTGGTGCTTATATCTGCGGTGAGGAAACCGCGCTGATCGAAAGCATCGAAGGCAAGAAGGGCATGCCACGTCTGAAGCCGCCTTTCCCGGCTGGTGTCGGTCTGTATGGGTGCCCGACGACGGTGAATAATGTCGAAAGCATCGCTGTTTGTCCGACTATTCTTCGGCGCGGCGGAGCCTGGTTTGCATCTTTGGGGCGGCCCAAGAATAGCGGCACAAAACTCTTTTCCATCTCTGGCCATGTGAACAAGCCGTGCAATGTCGAGGAAGAACTCGGCATTCCCCTGCGTGAACTGCTGGAACGTTATGCGGGGGGCGTGCGTGGTGGCTGGGATAATCTGCTGGCGGTTATTCCCGGCGGATCATCGGTTCCGCTGCTGCCGAAGAGCATCTGCGACGATGTGCTGATGGATTTCGATAGCCTGCGGGAGCAGCGCAGCGGGCTGGGCACTGCTGCCGTCATCGTGATGGACAAATCCACCGATGTGATCAAGGCGATCGCTCGGCTGAGCCATTTCTACAAGCATGAAAGTTGCGGTCAGTGCACTCCCTGCCGTGAAGGCACGGGTTGGATGATGAGGATCATGAACCGCATGGTCGAAGGTCGCGCTGATCTCGAGGAGATCGACATGCTGGAGCAGGTGACGCGACAGGTGGAGGGTCATACGATCTGTGCGCTGGGCGATGCGGCCGCATGGCCGGTTCAGGGGCTGATCCGTCATTTCCGCCCGGTCATCGAGGATCGTATCCGCGCTTATAAACAGCGTGTTCCCGGTCGGGCGCCGGTTCCCAACCTTCCCGCGGCGGCGGAGTAATCAGCATGGTGAAAGTCACAATCGACGGCACCGAGCTTGAGGTTCCAGCCGGGTTCAACGTTTTGCAGGCCTGCGAGATGGCCGGCAAGGAAATTCCGCGCTTCTGTTATCATGACCGGCTGTCTGTGGCCGGTAACTGCCGGATGTGTCTGGTCGAGATCGAAAAGGGGCCGCCGAAGCCGGTGGCGTCCTGTGCGATGCCGGTTGCTGATGGGATGGTGGTGAAAACCGACAGCGAGATGGTCCGTCGTGGCCGTCGCGGTGTGATGGAGTTTCTGCTTATCAACCATCCGCTCGATTGCCCGATCTGTGACCAGGGCGGAGAGTGCGATCTTCAGGATCAATCCGTTGCTTACGGGCGGGATCACTCCCGCTTTGAGGAAAACAAGCGGGCTGTGAAGGACAAGTACCTTGGACCGCTGGTGAAAACCGTGATGACGCGCTGCATCCAGTGCACACGCTGTGTCCGTTTTGCGCAGGAAATTGCCGGAGTTCCGGAACTGGGGGCTACCTCCCGCGGGGAGAATGTCGAGATCGGCACCTATGTTGAAAAAGCGCTGACCAGTGAGCTGTCCGGTAACCTGATCGATATCTGCCCGGTTGGTGCCCTGACCTCGAAACCGTACGCCTTTACGGCTCGTCCTTGGGAGCTGAACAGGACTGACAGCATCGATGTCATGGATGCTGTCGGGGCCAATATCGTGCTGTGCGCCCGTGGTCCGGAAGTGATGCGTGTGTTGCCGCGTATCAATGAGGATGTGAACGAGGAATGGCTGGCCGATAAATCGCGTTTTGCGGTGGATGGCCTGCGTCGCCGTCGTCTGGATACGCCATGGGTGCGGGAGAACGGCACTCTTCGGCAGGCCAGCTGGCAGGAGGCTTTTCAGGCTATTGCCAGCCGCATGCAGGGTCTGGATGGCGCACGGATCGGCGCGCTGATCGGTGATCTGGCCGATGCGGAAAGCATCGTGGCGTTGAAGGATCTGCTGACCGGTGCAGGATCCTCCCTGATCGAATGTCGGCAGGATGGTGCGGCGCTGGATGCGTCCCGTGGTGATTTCTTCCTGTTCAATTCGACCATTGGCGGCATTGAAGAGGCTGATGCCATCCTGTTGATCGGCACCGATCCTCGTCATGAGGCGCCGGTTCTGAATGCACGCATTCGCAAACACTGGCTGGCGACCCAGCTTCCCATTGCTTCCTTCGGCGCATCGCTTGACCTGACTTATCAGGTCGATTGGCTGGGGACCGATCTGTCGGCGCTATCGTCAGGCGATTTCGCATTCGTCGAAACTTTGCGCGCGGCAAAAAAGCCGATGATCATTGTGGGACAGGGGGCGCTGGCACGTCCTGATGGTGCTGCCATTCTGACGGCAAGCTGGGCATTGGCCGCTCAGGTGGGGGCGTTGAATGCTGGCTGGCATGGCTTCAACGTGCTGCACACTGCAGCATCACGTGCTGGTGCGTTGATGCTTGGCGCAGTGCCCCCGGGCGGAGAAAACGGATTGCCGCGCCTGTTGGATGGCGGCGTCGATCTGCTCTGGCTGCTGGGTGCGGACGAGTTCGACACGGCCCGGATCGGGGCGAATACATTCGTGGTTTATCAGGGATCGCATGGTGATAAAGGTGCTGCTCGGGCTGATGTGATCTTGCCTGGCGCGGCCTATACTGAAAAAGACGGCACCTATGTGAACACTGAGGGCCGGGTGCAGCAGGCCAGTCGTGCCGTGCATCCATTGAAGGATGCCAAGGATGACTGGCGCATCCTGAGGGCTTTCAGTGCCGTGATCAACCGTCCGTTGCCCTACGATACGCTTGAGGCCGTTCGGGCACGACTCATCGAGGTCAATCCGGCTTTTGCCGTGATCGATGATCTGCCGGTCCGTGGCTGCACCGATCCTTCCGGACCTTTCGCTCATGGAACAATCAGCCCGGCCCCTGTTACCTATGCCATCAGCAGCTACTGGCAGACTGACCCTGTCAGCCGTGCCAGCCCGACCATGGCGGAATGTGTGCGGGTTTATGAGGCTGCTCAGGCAGGCTTGCCGAGTGCGGCGGAGTGAGCGGAATGCACGATTTTCTGTTCAATACCAATCTCGGCCTGTTGATCATCACGGCCTTGCAGGCATTGGCCATTCTGGTCCCGCTGATGCTGATGGTGGCCTATGCTACTGTGTTTGAGCGTAAGGTTCTGGCCGCCATTGGCCTGCGCAAAGGCCCCAATGTGGTGGGTCCATGGGGGATGTTGCAGGCCTTCGCCGATGCTGGAAAGATGCTCCTGAAGGAGACGATTATTCCGGATGGTGCCAATAAGGTTCTATTCATTCTCGCACCGCTGCTGACCTTTATTCTGGCGATGATCGCCTGGGCTGTCGTGCCGGTGAATGATGGCTGGGCCGTGGCCAATATCAATGTTGGTGTGCTGTATCTGTTTGCGATCAGTTCGCTCGGTGTTTATGGCGTGATCATCGCGGGCTGGGCCTCGAATTCCAAATATGCTTTTCTTGGTGCGCTGCGTGCTGCCGCACAGATGGTCAGCTACGAAGTTTCGATCGGCTTTGTCATGGTTGCGATCCTGCTTTGTGTCGGATCGCTCAATCTGAACGATGTCGTGCTGGCACAGAAACATGTCTGGTTCGTGCTGCCGATGTTGCCGATGGCGGTGATTTTCTTCATCTCGGGGCTGGCGGAAACCAATCGCTCTCCATTCGATATCGTCGAAGGCGAAAGCGAAATCGTCGCCGGACATATGGTGGAATACAGCGCCATGGCCTATGCGCTGTTTTTCCTCGGCGAATACGCCAACATGTTCATGATCTGTGCGATGACTACCCTGCTGTTCCTCGGCGGGTGGCTTCCTCCTTTCGACATTGCGCCTCTGAACTGGTTGCCGGGGCCGATCTGGTTCGTGCTGAAAGTCTGTGCGCTGATGTTCGTGTTTTTCTGGGTGCGCGGAACTGTGCCCCGCTACCGCTACGATCAGCTGATGCGTCTGGGCTGGAAAGTGTTCTTGCCATTCTCTCTGGTATGGCTGCTGCTGACCGCCTGTGTGCTGGAGCTGGCAGGCTGGCTGCCGACGGTGAATTGACGATGACCGTGTGTATGAATGATTGCGTGTTGAGGGAAAGGGGCTGACATGGCGTTGCTGGACCGCACCGCGCGCAGTTTTCTGCTGACGGAAATCGTTTCGGGCATGGCCCTGACGCTCAAGTATTTCTTCAAGCCGAAAGCGACCATCAATTATCCGTACGAGAAAAACCCGATCAGCCCGCGCTTCAAGGGCGAGCATGCGCTTCGGCGTTATGCGAACGGGGAGGAGCGCTGCATCGCCTGCAAGCTGTGTGAGGCTGTCTGCCCGGCTCTGGCGATTACGATCGAGGCCGAGCCTCGTGCCGATGGCTCACGCCGCACCACACGCTATGACATCGACATGACCAAATGCATCTATTGCGGTCTGTGTGAAGAAGCCTGCCCGGTGGACGCGATCGTGGAAGGGCCGAATTTGGAATTCGCCACTGAAACGCGCGAGGAACTGATGTACAACAAGGATCGTCTCCTGGCGAACGGCGACCGGTGGGAGCCGGAAATCGCTCGTCGCCTTGAACTCGACGCGCCGTACCGGTGAACCGATCATGATCGCCGCGATAGCGTTTTATGTTTTCTCTGCCATCCTGATCGTATCAGGGGCGATGGTCGTCAGCGCTCGCAATCCGGTGCATGCGGTACTGTTCCTGATTTTGGCGTTTTTTAACGCGGCGGGCCTGTTTCTGCTGACGGGGGCCGAGTTTCTGGCGATGATTCTGGTCATCGTCTATGTCGGCGCTGTCGCCGTGCTGTTCCTGTTCGTGGTGATGATGCTGAATATCAATTTCGCGGAAGTGCGGGATGGATGGCAGCGTTACGCGCCGGTTGGTGCGGCGATTGGTGGTGTGCTGCTCGTGGAACTGGCGATGGTTCTGGGGGGATGGCAGGTTGCACCGGGAGCAAGCGCTCTGCGCTTTTCCCCGCGTCCTGATCACGTTCAGAATACTGTCGCGTTGGGGCAGATCGTTTATACGCAATACGTGATGTTGTTTCAGATGGCAGGGCTGATCCTGCTGGTGGCCATGATCGGTGCCATCGTGCTGACCTTGCGTGATCGGAAGACCTCACGGCATCAGAACATTGCCGCGCAGGTCAATCGTCGGATCGAGGACACGCTGAAGCTGGTGAATGCTCCGGTCGGGCAGGGCATCCATCCGGAAGATTTCCTGCGTCCCCTGCCGCCTGCCTTATCAAAGCCCGCATCGAGCCATGGCCAGATCGGTCAGGATGATCACGGTGCCAGCACTCATTTGCCGCAGAACGCTCACCACGCAGCGGAGGATCGTGTATGAATTCCCTTATGACTGTGGGGCTGGGCCATTATCTGGCCGTGGCTGCAGTTCTGCTCGTGCTGGGAATTTTCGGCATCTTTCTGAACCGTAAAAACGTCATTGTCATGCTGATGTCGATCGAGCTGATCCTGCTTGCTGTTAACCTGAACATGGTAGCGTTCTCTGCTTCGCTGGGCGATCTCGCCGGGCAGGTTTTTGCGATGTTCATCCTGACCGTGGCTGCCGCAGAGGCGGCTATCGGCCTTGCCATTCTGGTCATTTATTTCCGTAATCGCGGTTCGATCCAGGTCGAAGACGTGAATCTGATGAAGGGCTGAGCGATGATCTATGCCGTCGCAGTCTTTGCCCCCCTGCTGGGGTCCGTGATCGCCGGTCTGTTCGGACGGGTGATGGGCGATCGTGCCGCGCAGGTGGTGACAATCGCGCTGATGATTGCCGCAGCGATTTGTGGTTCGCTGTCTCTCTACACGCTACTTTCCTCACCGCCGGGAGGCCTGCCCGATGTGGTGAGGGTTTCAGACTGGATTCAGGCCGGGGATCTGCATGTCAACTGGGCGCTTCGCTATGACACGCTGTCCGCCGTCATGGTTGCGATGGTGACGTTTGTCGCCACGCTGATCCATGTCTACAGCACCGGCTATATGGCGCATGACAGCCTGCCGAATTATCGGTTTTTCTCCTATCTCTCCCTGTTCACCTTTGCGATGTTGATGCTGGTGACAGCGGATAATCTGCTCCAGCTGTTTTTCGGGTGGGAAGGCGTCGGTCTGGCCAGCTATCTGCTGATCGGATACTGGTATTACAAGGACAGCGCAAATGCGGCGGCCATGAAGGCCTTCATCGTCAATCGCGTTGGCGACCTGTTTTTCGCCGTTGGCATTGCGCTGGTGTTCTGGACCTTTGGCTCCATCGAATTCTCGGCGATTTTCGGAACCGTTTCCCAGCATGTAAATGACCATTATCACCTGTTCGGAACCGAACTGCGCACCTTCGAGGTGATCGGCTTCCTGCTGTTCATCGGCGCGATGGGCAAAAGCGCGCAGATTGGTCTGCATGTGTGGTTACCGGATGCGATGGAAGGCCCCACCCCGGTTTCTGCGCTGATCCATGCCGCGACGATGGTGACGGCCGGTGTATTCCTGATGGCGCGTATGTCGCCACTGCTGGAATTTGCGCCGGATGCAAAGACCTTTATCGTACTGATCGGTGGCACCACCGCCCTGTTCGCGGCCACCATCGGTTGTGCCCAGAACGATATCAAGAAAGTCATCGCCTATTCCACCTGTTCGCAGCTCGGCTACATGTTTGTGGCGGCTGGCGTGGGTGCCTATGAAGTATCGGTGTTCCATCTGATCACCCATGCTTTCTTCAAGGCGCTTCTGTTCCTTGGAGCAGGCAGCGTGATCCATGCCATGTCTGACGAGCAGGACATGCGCAAAATGGGCGGTATCTGGAAAATGATCCCGTTCACCTATGCGGCGATGTGGATCGGTAATCTGGCGCTGGCGGGTATTCCGCCTTTCGCCGGGTTCTATTCCAAAGACGCCATTCTGGAAGCCGCCTGGGCACAGGGGGGGGTAGGGTTTTACGGCTATGTTTGTGGTACGCTCGCGGCCTTTCTGACCGCGTTCTACTCCTGGCGTCTGACGATCATGACGTTCCATGGCAAGCTGCGTGCCGACCACCACACCATGGAGCATGTGCATGAAAGCCCGCTGGTAATGCTGGTGCCGCTCGCGCTGCTGTCCATCGGCGCTATTGCCGGTGGCATGCTGCTGGAGCACTGGTTCATCGGCGAGGGCATGAGCGCCTTCTGGCGGGGGGCCCTGTTCAACGGGCCGGAGAATCACGTGATGCATGAGATGCATCATATTCCGTTTCTTGCCTCGATCCTGCCGACCATTCTCGGTGTCCTCGGCATCGCGCTGGCCTACTGGATGTATATGTTCAACCCCGCCGCACCTGCACGTCTGGCGGGGATGTTCCCGGCGATTTACCGTCTGTTCGCCAATAAATGGTATTTCGATGAGATCTACGCTGCGTTGATCGTGCGCCCTTATCAGTGCTTTGCCCGGTTGCTCTGGACGGTTGGTGATGCCACCATCATCGATGGCATTCCGAACGGTCTTGCCAGTCTGACTGTCGATGGTTCCTCCAGGGTTGTGAAGCTTCAGACCGGGTCCATCGCGGTTTATGCCTTTGCCATGCTGATCGGCCTTGTGGCTCTGGTTTCCATTTTCCTCATCTTCAGGTGATGTCATGAATCAGGCGGGCTTTCCCGTACTGTCTCTGCTGACCTTCCTGCCGCTACTCGGGGTCGTCATTCTGATGACGATCCGCGGGGATGAGGAAGTTGTGGCAAACAATGCGCGCTGGACGGCGCTATGGACCTCGCTGGTGGTGTTTGCCTTCAGCCTGGTCCTGTGGGTCAGGTTCGACCCGGCCCAGCCGGGTATGCAGTTTGTTGAATCCGTGCAGTGGCTGCCCGAGTTTGGTGTACGCTACAGCGTCGGTGTCGATGGAATCAGCGTTCTGTTCGTGCTGCTTTCCACCTTCCTGACGCCCATTTGTATTCTGGCAAGCTGGGATGCGATCCATACCCGCGTGAGGGAGTTCATGATCGCCTTCCTGGTGCTGGAAACCATGATGGTGGGCATGTTCTCGGCCACCGACTTCCTGCTGTTCTATATTTTCTTCGAAGCCGTGCTGATTCCGATGTATCTGATCATCGGCATCTGGGGGCATGCGCGCCGGGTGTATGCGGCGCTGAAATTCTTCCTCTACACGCTGGCCGGTTCGGTGCTGATGCTGCTGGCGCTGCTGACCATGTGGCACTATGCCGGGACGACGGATATTCCAACCCTGCTGCATACCCGCTTCCCGGTGCATATGCAGTTCTGGTTGTTCCTGGCTTTTCTGGCATCTTTTGCTGTGAAAGTTCCGATGTGGCCGGTTCACACCTGGTTGCCTGATGCTCATGTGGAGGCACCGACCGCCGGGTCCGTTATTCTGGCCGGGGTCTTGCTGAAAATGGGGGGATACGGCTTCCTGCGTTTCTCGGTACCCATGCTTCCTGATGCGGTGGAGTATTTTGCACCGCTGATGTTTGCCCTGTCGGTGATGGCGGTGATCTACACCTCCATCGTCGCCTTTGCGCAGGATAATATGAAAAAGCTGATTGCTTATTCATCCATTGCGCATATGGGCGTCGTGACCATCGGCATCTTTACCGTGAACCAGCAGGGATTAAGCGGTGCACTGTTCCAGATGCTGTCCCATGGTGTGGTTTCTGCCGCGTTGTTTCTGTGCGTGGGTGTCGTGTACGACCGGCTGCACACGCTGGAGATCAACCGTTATGGCGGGCTGGTCGAGCGGATGCCGGCCTATGCGGCGGTCTTCCTTGTGTTCACCATGGCAACCATTGGCTTGCCGGGAACCGGCGGGTTTGTCGGTGAAATTCTGGTTTTGATCGGTGCTTTCAAGGTCAGCATCTGGATTGCCCTGCTGGGCAGCACAGGCATGATACTCGGCGCGGTCTATTCGCTGTGGCTGTATCGCCGCGTGATCCTCGGCCGGATGACCATTGCCGAATTACGCTCCATGTTCGATCTCAACACGCGGGAAATCGTTGTGTTCGTGCCGCTGGTGCTGCTGACCCTATGGATGGGCGTCTATCCGTCCAGCTTCACGCATTTCTTTGATGCAACGGTGAACGATCTGGTGCAACAGCATCAGGCGGCGATCAGCCAGATGCATCAGCTGGCGTCAGTCACTCCCTGACGGGGGATAAAACTTTGCCCAACGGAATGGCCCTATACTCATGAACTGGACCCTGGCTTCCCCGGAGATCGTTCTGGCCCTGTGCGGGCTGGTCATTCTGCTGGTCGGTGTGGCACGGAACCGGCGAGAGGATACGTTCCTCTGCGCGATGCTGACGCTCGGTGCGTTTCTGCTCACAGGGCTTCTGACTGTTTCCGGCGCGCTTGGGTTAGGGTTTCAGGGACAGTTCGTGGCCGATCCGTTTGCCGTCATGGTCAAGCTGCTGATCCTGTCCGGCGCATCCATCGCTGTCGTGCTGTCGCTGGATTATAACCGCCATCATGGGATGGAGCGGTTCGAATTCCCGGTTCTGACGCTGTTCTCCACCGTTGGCATGATGGTAATGGTGTCGGCTTCCAATTTCATGACCCTGTATATGGGGCTGGAGCTGATGTCTCTGGCCATCTACGTGCTGGCGGCGTTTGCGCGGGATGAATTGCGCTCTGCTGAAGCGGGGTTGAAATATTTCGTTCTTGGTTCGCTGGCATCTGGCTTGCTGCTGTACGGAATTTCACTGATCTATGGATTTGCGGGGACCATGGATTTCTCCGCCTTGCGCGAAGCACTGGCGCATCCGGCGGGTACGTCGCCTGGGCTGACGGTCGGCGTGGTGTTCGTGATCGCGGGTCTGGCGTTCAAGATTTCAGCGGCCCCGTTCCATATGTGGACGCCGGACGTATATGAGGGGTCGCCAACCCCGGTAACGGCTTTTATGGGCACTGCCCCCAAGGTCGCCGCGATTGCGATGATGCTGCGGACTCTGGTCACGCCTTTCCATGGCGTGTTGGTGCAATGGCAGCATGTTGTAGCGCTCATCTCCGTGGTTTCCATGGTGTGGGGGGCGCTGGCTGCTATCGGTCAGACGAGCATCAAGCGGCTGATGGCTTATTCCTCAATCGGCCATATGGGATATGCACTGGTGGGTCTGGCGGCTGGATCGCAGGCTGGTATCCGCGGTCTGTTGATCTATCTGGTGACCTACGTATTTATGAATACCGGTACTTTTGCGTGTATTCTCGCCATGCGTCGGCGTGGACGGCAGCTGGAGAAAGTCAGCGATCTGGCAGGCGCGGGAAGAACCGATCCGGCTCTGGCTCTGTTGCTGGCGATTTTCATGTTCAGCATGGCCGGGATTCCGCCAATGTCCGGTTTCTTCGGCAAGCTTTACGTGTTTCTGGCTGCTGTTCAGGCGGGGGAACCCCTGCTGTGGGGGCTGGCGGTGATCGGTGTGCTGACCAGCGTGATCGGAGCCTATTATTATCTGCGCGTCGTCAAGGTGATGTATTTTGACGATGCATCGGAAGGCCCGTTCGAAGCGTGGCCGGCCTCGGTTTCTGTAGTCGCGGTTGGCAGTGCGGTGTTTACGGCCCTGTTCTTCCTGTTCCCGGCTCCGATCCTTGCGGCGGCTGATCTGGCGGCCAAGGCTTTGCTCCAGTGAGTCTGACAGACGGGGAAGGGGACACTCTGCCCCATCCCTGGCGTCTGGAGGTTCATGCCTCGCTGCCTTCCACGTCCGATTATCTGGTGGCAAGAGCATCGCAGGGGGAGCTGGATGGTCTGGCTGTGCTGGCCCTTCGTCAAACCTTGCCCCGCGCGACGCGAGGACGCGCCTGGACAGAGCCGGAAGGGAATCTTGCGCTTTCCCTGCTGATCAGGCCCGGACAGGGACCGGTTTTTCTCAGCGCACGGGAAGCCGGACACTGGGCGTTCGTGGCCGGCCTGGCTGTGTTCGATGCGATATTGCCTTACGTGGCCGATCCTCAGGCAGTGTTCCTGAAATGGCCGAATGACGTCATGGTCGGCGACCGTAAGCTGGGTGGTATCCTGATTGATGCGGCGATGGGTGCCACAGAGCCGGAATGGCTCGTCATCGGAATCGGGGTGAATATGGCTTCTGCTCCCGCGGTTCCCGGGCGGATGACGGCTTGCCTTGCCGATATCAGCGACAGGATTCCCGTGCCGCAGGTTCTGGCGCAGAAAATTGTGACACGGCTTTCAGCCTGGCGGCATGCAGCCCCGCTTGAAATCAGGGATGCCTGGCGCCGCGCCGCCCATCCACCCGGAACGAGGCTGACTGTTCGTTGCCAGGGGGAGGTGCTGGACGGTCTTTTCACCGGCATTGGTGAAGATGGTGCACTTCTGCTTGATTGCGGTGGAGAATGTCGGGTGGTGCACACCGGTGAGATTCTGCTCTCGGCTGCTCATGATCAGACCGGATAAAGATGACCGGACTGTGAAACAGGAGGTCGTGCTTCGCATCGCTTCCTGCTAAGGGATGGTGCATGCTTCTGGTAATAGACGCGGGTAACACGAATATCGTTTTTGCGGTCCATGATGAAAAAGGTTGGCGCGGGACATGGCGCATTGCAACTGATCATCAGCGGACCAGCGATGAATATGCCGTCTGGTTGCTGACGCTGTTGACCCATGCGCGGTTGACTCCTGCCGATGTGCATGCGGCCGTCATCGGCACTGTTGTGCCTGCCGCCCTGTATCATCTGCGTCGCCTGTGCCGGGACTGGTTCGAGGTGGAACCGCTGGTGGCCAGGGCTTCACTGGACTGGGGGTTCGACATTCAGGTCGATCACCCGGAAGAAGTCGGTGCGGATCGTCTGCTCAATGCAATGGCAGCGCATCAGACTTATGGCGGCCCGCTGGTGGTGATCGACTTCGGCACGGCAACGACTTTTGATGTCGTGGATAAAAGGGGTGCTTATTGCGGCGGCGTGATCGCACCGGGGATCAATCTGTCGCTTGAAGCGTTGCATCAGGCGGCAGCACGTCTGCCGCGTATTGGTATCGGGCGACCGCAATCGGTGATCGGCAAGGGTACGGTTGCCGCTATGCAGTCGGGCATATACTGGGGCTATATTGGCATGATCGAGGGCATGACAGCCCGCATCGAGTCCGAATTTGGCGCGCCGCTGAAAGTGGTCGCGACAGGCGGGCTGGCGCCGCTGTTCTCGGAAGGCACTCAGGTTATCAGCCGGATTGATCCTGATCTGACATTGGAGGGGCTGCGACTTCTGGCTCTTCGCAACCCCACACCTTTTTTAAACCGAGACAGAGCGAGAATGGTGGATGGTGACTGAACGGGGGTATTGTCTCCCGCCTGGGCATCCATCCGCGATACTGAAAGGATAAGATGACCGACACACATACGGAGATTGCTTTCCTGCCCCTGGGGGGGACGGGCGAGATCGGCATGAACCTGAATCTTTACCGGTCGCGTAGCCCGGCGGGTGAGCATTGGCTGGCGATTGACTGCGGCATCGGCTTTGGCGGCACGGAGCTGCCGGAAGTCGATGTGATGATGGCTGATCCATCTTTCATTGCGGAGCGGCGGGATCGGCTGACCGGGCTGGTGATCACGCATGCGCATGAGGACCATATCGGTGCGGTGGCATGGTTGTGGCCGCAACTGCGCTGCCCTGTCTATGCGTCCCCGTTTGCGGCGATGGTGCTGCGGCGCAAGCTGTCCGAGGCGCAATTACAGAATGAAGTGAGAATTCTGCCTCTGCCCCTGGGCGGAGCGCTGAGCATCGGCCCGTTCTCCCTGCGTACATTCCGCATGGCGCATTCCACACCGGAATCTCTGGCGATTGCCATCGACACGCCGCATGGCGCGATCCTGCATACCGGTGACTGGAAACTCGATCCCGATCCTCTGGTCGGTCCGCCAACCGATGAGGAAGGGTTGCGCGCGCTGGGGGATGAAGGCGTGCTGGCGATCGTCTGCGATTCCACCAATGCAATGGTGGAGGGACATAGTGGCTCCGAATCCGATGTGCGTCGTGGTTTGCGGGATGCGATTGCCGGTTTGAGCGGCCGTGTGGCGGTGACCTGTTTTGCCAGCAATGTCGCGCGGGTGGAAAGCATCGCCATGGCGGCAGAGGAGGCCGGACGCAGCGTGGCGCTGGTAGGCCGTTCTTTGCGCAATCTGAATACGGCGGCGCGTGACTGCGGTTATCTGCGGGATGTTCAGGAATTCCTGTCCGAGGATGATGCGCTGTCCGTTCCCGATGATAATCTGCTGATGATCGTCACCGGCAGCCAGGGTGAACCTCGCTCTGCATTGGCCCGGATTGCCGCGGATACGCATCCGAATATTGCCCTTGGGGAAGGGGATACGGTGGTCTTTTCCAGCCGTGTCATTCCCGGTAATGAGCGGGCAGTGAATACCGTTCAGGATAATCTGGTACGCCGTGGCGTGCATCTGATTACTGATTCTGAAGCAACCGTGCATGTCTCCGGCCATCCGGCGCGGGAGGAGTTGCGGCGTCTCTATCAGCTGGTGCGCCCGCGTTACTCCGTTCCGGTGCATGGCGAATGGCGTCACCTTGCGGCGCAGGCTGATCTGGCAGCGGAAATGCAGGCCGAACCGGTGATGCTGGAAGATGGCGATATTCTCAGCTTCGGCTCCGGGCGCCCTGAAATCGTGGACAGTGCTCCGGTAGGTCGTCTGGTGCTGGATGGCGGCAGGCTTTTGCCGCTGAATGGTGGTGTGCTCTCGGCACGGCGGCGGATGCTTTATAATGGCGTGGTGCTGGCGAGTATTGCGGTCGATGAGGATGGTCATCTGATGGGCCGTCCCAAGCTCAGCGCACCGGGGCTGTTCGATTCGCAGGAAGCGGAAGCGGCGAGGGTGATCAACGAGTTTGCGGCCTCTATGGATAGTCTGCCGGCTTCCTTGCGGCATGACGATGCATTGCTGACGGAGGCCGCCCGTAGTGCCTTGCGTCGCGCTCTGGGACGCAAATTGCAAAAGCGTCCGCTGGTAGACGTGCATCTGCTGCGTATCTGAAAAAAGGCAGGGGCATCAGATGTTTCGTCATATCGGCTGGTTCACGGCGATCGTGCTGTATGCGTTGATCTGGTGGACCCTGCTTTTTGCCATTCTGCCGCTGGGTACCCGCACCAGACAGGAGGCTGATGATGTCAGCGGGTGGCGCGGGACACCCGAAAATCCGCAAATTCTGAAAAAAGCTTTGCTGACGACCCTGATCTCCATCGTGGTGTGGGGCATTTTCATGACTGTCATCAACAGCGATTACCTCAGTTTCCGAAGCGGATGGCTTGCGTTGCCTAAAGATTAATCAAATGACTTCTATTCATATTTAAGAGGTCAAAAAATAGGCTTTTTCTGTTTTAAACGCTTATTTTTCAGTCAAAAAAGAGAGAAAATTGCTGGCCATCCCTGCGCGGTGCACCGATAATAGGCCCCAGAGAGAGGATGTTCCTCTTTCTGCCGTGTGACTGGCGTTTCCTCCCTAAACTTATGGCCCGCTGCGCTGATGCGCGCGGGCCTTTTTTTATGTGCAGCCTCTGCGGAGACTGGCGGCAGGAACAAGGGAATTGTAGGGTCCGCAGGCTTTTTGTGACGGATGAACCCATGCGCCTTTCCCGTGCCCTGATTCCCACCCTGAAGGAAACACCCGCCGAGGCCCAGATTGCCTCGCACCGGTTGATGTTACGTGCTGGTCTGATCCAGCAGGAAGCAGCCGGTATTTATGCCTGGCTGCCGGCCGGGCTGCGTGTTCTGAACGCCATTGCCAATATCGTGCGCGATGAGCAGGCCGAGATCGGCGCTCAGGAAGTGCTGATGCCGACCATCCAGTCGGCTGATCTTTGGCGGGAAAGCGGTCGTTACGATGCGTACGGCCCCGAAATGCTGCGGCTGAAGGACCGGCATGAGCGTGATCTTCTCTATGGGCCGACCAATGAGGAAGTGATCACCGATATTTATCGCCATTCGGTCAAGAGCTATCGTGAACTGCCGCAGATGGCCTACCAGATTCAGTGGAAATTCCGCGACGAAATCCGCCCGCGTTTCGGCGTGATGCGTGGCCGTGAGTTCCTGATGAAGGATGGGTACAGCTTTGATCTCGATTATGCCGGAGCCGTACGCAGCTATCGCCGCATCATGCTGTCTTATATGCGCACATTCCAGCGTCTGGGCGTGAAGGCGATCCCGATGCTGGCCGATACTGGCCCGATCGGTGGCGATCTGAGCCATGAATTCATTATTCTTGCCCCTACCGGGGAGAGCGAGGTCTTTTACGACGCAGCGTTCGAGGAAATCGACTGGTCCGGTGCGTCTTTCGATGTCGATTCCGATGCGGATCTGGAGCGTTTTTTCCAGACGATCACAGGCCATTATGCTGCCACTGACGAGAAGCACGATACAGCAGCTTATGAGGCATTGCCGGAAGCGCGTCGTCGCACCGGCCGGGGAATTGAGGTCGGGCATATTTTCTATTTCGGCACCAAATACTCCAAAGCCTTGAACATGACGGTTGCTGGTCGTGACGGGCAGAAGCTGCATCCTGAAATGGGCAGCTATGGGATCGGTGTCAGCCGCATGGTCGCGGCGGTGATCGAGGCGAGCCATGATGAGGCAGGCATCATCTGGCCGGATAGCATCGCCCCTTTCCGCGCGGCGGTGCTGAATCTGAAAAACGGTGATGCGACCTGCGATGCTATGGCCGAGGATGTGTATCGCCGTATTGGTGTGCGCCACGCTCTGTATGATGACCGTGATGAACGTGCGGGCGTGAAATTCGCTGATGCCGATCTGATGGGGCATCCGTGGCAGGTGGTGATTGGTCCGCGTGGGGCGGCTGCCGGGCGTGTCGAACTGAAGCGTCGTCGCACCGGTGAGCGGGTGGAAGTAACGGTCGAAGATGCTCTGGCGCGTATTCAGGAGTCTGTCTGATCTTGTTCAGTGCCTTTGAACGGGCTGTTGCCGCACGGTATTTGCGTGCCCGCAAGGGTGAGCGCTTCGTATCGGTGATTGCGCTGTTCTCGCTGATCGGCATCGCATTGGGTGTGGCGACGCTGATCGTCGTGTCCAGCGTGATGAGTGGCTTTCGTCAGGATATCGTTAACCGCATGCTTGGCGTGAACGGGCATGCGGAGATCGAGGCTTATGCAGGCGAGCAATTGCGTGATTATCAGGCGATTGTCTCGCGGTTGAAGGCGCTGCCGCAGGTGGCTTCAGCCATGCCGATGATTCAGGGACAGGTTCTGCTGAGCACGGATGCGGGCGGTTCCACCGGCGTGCTGGTGCGGGGAATGGAGCCGAAAGACATTGCCGCCATGCCCGCGATTGGCGGCCATATCGTTATGGGATCGCTGGATGATCTGAAAGGCGACGACACCATTGCGATAGGGGTAGGGCTGGCGCAGAGATTCAGGCTCCGCCCCGGTGATCCGGTTACTCTGCTCGCAAAAGAAGGGGCGGCGACGGCCATCGGGGTCATTCCACGCGTTGCGACCTATCGGGTGGCGGCGGTGTTCTCGGCCGGGTTGAGCCAGTATGACAGCGGCGTCGTGTTTTTGCCTTTGCAAGCGGCACAGATTTTCTTCCAGAAGCCGGATGGTGCGACCGGGATCGAAATCCGTGTGCATCAGCCTGATCAGGTGGATGCGATCGTACCTGACCTGCGTCAGGCCCTGAACGGCCAGAAAGCGTTTGCTCGGGACTGGCGGCACAGCAATGATCTGCTCCTTGGTGTGCTGAGGGTGCAGCAGGATACGATGTTCATCGTGCTGGGGCTGATCATTCTGGTGGCCGCGTTCAACGTGATTTCCTCCCTGATCATGCTGGTCAAGGACAAGCGCCGCGATATCGCCATTCTGCGCACCATGGGGGCATCGAGCGGTGCCGTCATGCGGATTTTCCTGATGTGTGGTGCCTTTATCGGCATCAGCGGTACGCTCATCGGTACTGTCATCGGCATTGTGATCTGCCGGAACATTGTTGCCATCCAGCACTGGATTGAAAACATCAGTGGCGGGCAGGTGTTTGATTCATCGGTTTTCATGCTGACGGCCCTACCGGATACGGTGGATTGGGCAGAGGTGGTTAAAACCGTGCTGCTCGCCCTGATCCTTTCGGTGCTGGCGACACTCTATCCCAGTTGGCGCGCGGCCCGCACCGATCCTGTCGAGGCTTTGCGTCATGAGTGACCGCTCTTCATGTGCCCTGCGGTTGGAGCAGGTCACACGCCGTTATCGCAGTGGTGACCAGGATCTTGTCATCCTCGATCATGCCGATCTGGAGCTGCGACCGGGTGAAATTGTCGCGCTGGTAGCGCCCTCGGGTACGGGCAAATCGACCTTGCTGCATCTGGCCGGTTTGCTTGAAAAACCGGATGAGGGCAGGGTTTGGATTGGTAGCCATGATGCCGGTGGTCTGTCCGATGCGGCCAGAACAGCGCTACGGCGCGATCATCTGGGCTTCGTATATCAATTCCATCATTTGCTCGGGGAGTTTTCCGCACTGGAAAACGTTGTTCTGCCGCAAATGATTGCGGGCAGAACACGCAGGCAGGCGGAGCAGAATGCGTTGGCCCTGCTCAGTGCATTCGGCTTGCAGCATCGGGCCTCCCATCTGCCGGGTATGCTGTCTGGTGGGGAGCAGCAGCGTGTTGCCATCGCGCGGGCGCTGGCGAACGGTCCCGCCGTGCTGTTGGCGGATGAGCCGACGGGGAATCTCGATATCCATACAGCCGAGACCGTGTTTTCTGCTTTGCTGAACGCCGTCCGGCATCAGAATGTGGCAGCCCTGATTGCCACGCATAATCCTGATCTTGCAGGTCGGATGGACCGTCAGGTCACCCTCCGTGAGGGGCGGATTGTTTCCGCCTGAAGAGACGAGTTTTTAAACGGCATAAAAAAAACCGGCTCAGGAGCCGGTTTTTTTGTTGGTCCGCCTATAAACCCGGCTTAGCCGCCGAACAAGCCACGCAGCAGGCGACGGAAGAAGCCTTCCTTTGGTGCCGGTGCCGCCGGACGATGCGGTGTCGTGCGGGACGGAGCAGCATGGGAGGCAGCGGCCTGAGCAACTGGCTTCGCGGCCGAAGAGACCTTACCTTCTGCCAGATTGAGGAAACGCTGCGCGTCGAGACCTTTTGGATCAATCCGGAGTGCGGTCCTGAAGGCATCGGCGGCTTCCGCCTTCTGACCGAGCGCATGCAGCAGATTGCCCAGACGGACATAGCCGCCAGCATAATCCGGAGATGCCTTGATTGCGTTCCCGGCAAACAGCAGACCTTCATGCATGTCGCTGAAATCGGCCCCGAGCAGGCTTTCCGCCCGGCCGAGAGCTGTAGAAGCGGCGGAATGATCGCCAAGTGAAGCCAGTAGATTACCAAGCTGAAGATAATGGCCGCCATAGGAAGGGGTTGCTTCAATGGCGTTAAGCGCGAACAACAGCCCCTCATGATGTCCATGAGCGGCTAGAACGCGGTTACGATCAAGGGTAGTGTCCATCAGCGGGCTCCGCATGGCAGGTCTGTCACGCGACGCATCGCGCCGCACTGGCGATGAATCGTCAGCGGCGGGACTGTAAACGACTGTCTGTTTCACTCCAAGACGGTGAAACAGATGATTTTATCAAAACCGTCGATTTTCTGGTTATTTTCCGACCTTGTCGGGTATGCCGGTTTGTTTCGATGGTTCAAGAGGCTTGATCGGGGCACATGGCGCACGCGAATTTCGTCCATCTGCGGGTTCATTCCGCCTATTCTCTGAGCGAAGGCGCGATCAAGACCGATAAAATCCCGGCTTTGGCGCGGCAAATGGTCATGCCTGCTGTCGCAATGACGGATAGCGGCAATCTGTTCGGGATTCTGGAGTTCAGTCAGGCCTGTGCCGGAAAAGGAGTGCAGCCAATCATTGGCTGTCAGATCGGTCTGGCCCGGCCGGAGCAACAACAGCGCTTGCCGCCCGATCAACTGGTTTTGCTGGCGCGTGATGAGACGGGTCTGGCGAATATCCAGCGTTTGTCATCGCTGGGTTTTCTTCAGGGAGAACCGGGAGCCAAGCCGCAACTCCCGTTGGAGACGATTCTGGCGCATGCGGAGGGTGTGATGCTGCTGACCGGTGGCACCACAGGACCGCTGGCCCGTCTGCTGGCGGAGGGGCAGAAGGGGGAGGCGGAGCGATTACTGGCTATGCTCAGGGAGGCTTTTCCTGATCGGACGGTGATCGAGCTGCATCGGCATGGTCTTAGACTCGAAAAAGCGATCGAGCCGGGTCTGATTGCTCTGGCGGATGCGGCTGGCTTGCCGTTGGTGGCCACCAATGACTGCTATTTCGCTCAGCCGGAGATGTATGAGGCGCATGATGCGCTGCTCTGTATTGCTGAAGGGCGGGTGCTGTCGGAGACGGATCGCCGCCGCGTCACGCCGGAACATTGGTTCAAACCGCCGGAAATGATGCGCGCCCTGTTTGCTGATCTGCCTGAGGCCTGCGACAACACAATCGCCATTGCCCGTTGCTGTGCGGTTATGGCGGAGACTCGTAAACCCCTTCTGCCGGTCTGCCCGAAAGTGCATGAAGGGCAGACGGAGGATGAGACCGTCCGTACCATGGCCGTTGAAGGCCTGGAGCGGCGAATGAATGATGTCGGGGCAGGGCCGGAGGATCGTGCCCGCTATCGTGAAAGGCTGGATTATGAGCTGGATGTCATCGCTCGTATGGGCTTCCCCGGCTATTTCCTGATCGTCGCCGACTTCATCCAGTGGGCCAAGGCGAATGATATTCCGGTGGGGCCGGGGCGTGGATCGGGTGCCGGTTCGGTGGTGGCATGGGCACTGACGATCACCGATCTGGACCCGCTGCGGTTCAATCTTCTGTTCGAGCGGTTCCTGAATCCGGATCGTATCTCCATGCCGGATTTCGATATCGATTTCTGTCAGGACCGGCGCGACGAAGTCATCAGCTATGTACGTGGTGAGTATGGTGGTGACCGCGTGGCGCAGATCATCACCTTCGGTAAGCTTCAGGCGAAGGCAGCCGTGCGCGATGTCGGTCGCGTGCTGGGGATGCCCTTCGGTCAGGTCAACAAGGTCGCGGAGCTGATCCCGAACAATCCTGCCAAGCCGCCAACCTTGCAGGAAGCCATCGATGGAGAACCTCGTCTGCAACAGATGCGGGAGAGCGACGAAGCGGTCAAACGCCTGCTGGAAATCGCATTGCAGATCGAGGGGCTGTACCGCCATGCCAGCACCCATGCTGCCGGTGTAGTGATCGGAGACCGGCCGCTGGTGGAGCTGGTGCCGCTGTATCGCGATCCGAAATCCGATTTTCTCGTCACACAGTTCTCAATGAAGCATGTCGAGAATGCGGGGCTGGTGAAATTCGACTTCCTCGG
Organism: Granulibacter bethesdensis; assembly: GCF_001889525.1. Classification (NCBI taxonomy): domain Bacteria; kingdom Pseudomonadati; phylum Pseudomonadota; class Alphaproteobacteria; order Acetobacterales; family Acetobacteraceae; genus Granulibacter; species Granulibacter bethesdensis. The sequence goes on along the minus strand of NZ_CP018192.1, from coordinate 1,417,729 downwards.
CCTGACGACTCTGACCATCTTGCAACGGGCCGTGAAATTTCTGGCTGGTCTGGGGGTGAGTGTCGATCTGGCGCATCTGCCGCTGGATGACGAGCGTACCTATCAGATGCTCCAGCGTGGCGATGCGGGCGGCGTGTTCCAGTTTGAAAGTCAGGGCATGCGGGACGTGCTGCGGCAGATGCGCCCTGACCGTTTCGAGGATTTGATTGCCGCGGTCGCGCTGTATCGTCCTGGCCCGATGGCGAATATCCCCGCCTACTGCCAGCGCAAACATGGCGAGGCCTGGGAGCCACCGCACGAGGATATCCGCGATATTCTCGGCGAGACCTATGGCATTATGGTCTATCAGGAACAGGTCATGCAGATTGCCCAGAAACTGGCGGGCTACTCGCTGGGGGCGGCGGACAGCCTGCGCCGTGCCATGGGCAAGAAAATCCGTGCGGAGATGGAAACCCATCGTTCCATCTTTGCCGAGGGAGCCTCCAAACGCGGCATCCCGGATGCCAAATCAGGCGAGATTTTCGACCTGATGGTCAAGTTCGCCGATTACGGCTTCAACAAATCTCACGCCGCCGCCTATGCGCTGGTTGCCTACCAGACGGCCTATATGAAGGCCAATTATCCGGAGCCGTTTCTGGCCGCCTGCATGAGTCTGGCGATCAATAATACGGACAAGCTCGCAGCCTTGCGGCAGGAAGCGACCAGGCTGGGTATTTCGGTGTTGCCCCCGGATATCAACCGGTCGGCAGCAGATTTTAGGGTCGAGCAGAGGGAGGATGGCAGGCTCGCTATCCGCTATGCGCTTGCCGCGATCAAGAGGGTCGGTCTTTCAGCGATGCAGGCAGTGGTCGCCGCGCGTGGAGGACAAGCCTTTACCGATCTGGCGGATTTCGCAGCCAGGGTTGACCCACGGCAGCTCAATCGCATGCAGATCGAAAATCTGGCGCGGGCAGGTGCCTTCGACTCGTTGGTACCCAACCGGGCTGCGGCGCATGGCGCGGCGGACATGATCCTGCGCCGGGCGCAGGCTGAGTCGGAGGAAAAAAACTCCGGCCAGATCGGGCTGTTTGCGGGGGCCGCTACGCCGGAGCCGTTACGTCTGCCATCCTGCCCCGACTGGCCGGATATGGAGCGGCTGAGCTTCGAGGCCGAGGCCATTGGCTTTCATCTCACCGCCCATCCGCTGGACGTCTATACGGTGACGTTGCAGAAACTGAGGGTGCTTCCAAGCAACCGGATCGAGGAACATGCGGCGCGCCATGGCGATCAGCGTGTTCGTCTGGCCGGCTGTGTGGTGAATGCGAAAGAGCGTACCACCCGCACCGGCAGCCGCATGGCCTGGGTACGTCTGTCCGATGCTGGCGGCAGCTATGAAATTACGGTGTTCAGTGAGGTTCTTTCCCGTTCCCGCGATGCGCTGCGGATCGGTGCCTGTGTACTGGCGACTGCCGATATCAAAGCCGAAGGGGAGGATTCGATCCGCATTACGGCTCAGGACATTATGCCTCTGGATGATGCAGCGGGCGGCACAGCGGGAATGATGCGCGTCTGGCTGAAAGACAATGCTGATATCGGGCAGATCCGTGCGGTGCTGTCCCGTCCGGATACGAAGGGGAAGGGGCATGTCGTCCTGATTCCACGTCTGAATGAGGATCAGGAGGTGGAAATCGAGCTTCCGGGTGGTTTCAACGTCACCCCTCGTCTGGGGCAGGCCTTGAAACTCGTCCCGGGCGTAGAGCGGGTAGAGGAAGTCTGAGCATCGCAGCCCTGCAACGAGGTGCTTGCAAGGGGCGGCATCTTCCGCCATATCCGCCCGGTCCGCAGGTGATGCTGTCCCCTGTATGGGCAAATTCGCACGCGGGGTGCTTCTGGTGCCAAAAGCCTTGAGCCCCGCGGAGGTGTAACCAGAAGACGAAAGGAGCACGCTTATGGCGATGCCCGAATTCACTCTGCGCCAGCTGCTGGAAGCCGGCGTCCATTTCGGCCACCACACCCGTCGGTGGAACCCCCGCATGGCGCCGTTTATTTTCGGCGTGCGCAATCAGGTTCATATTCTCGACCTGCAGCAGACTGTTCCACTGCTTGACCGTTCCCTACGCGCCATCCGCGACGTGGTTGCGGGCGGTGGACGCGTTCTGTTCGTCGGCACCAAGCGCGCCGCGGCTGAATATGTCGCTGAATCCGCGCAGCGTTGCGGTCAGTATTATGTGAACCACCGTTGGCTGGGCGGCATGCTCACCAACTGGAAAACGATCACAGGCAGCATCAAGCGTCTGCGTCAGATCGACGAGATGCTTGCGGGTGACACGACCGGCCTGACGAAGAAAGAAGTGCTGGACATTACGCGTGACCGCGAAAAGCTGGAACGCGCGCTGGGCGGCATCAAGGATATGGGCGGCCTGCCGGACATCCTGTTCATCATCGACACCAACAAGGAAAAGCTGGCGGTCGAAGAAGCCAACAAGCTGGGCATTCCGGTTGTGGCAGTTCTGGACAGCAACTCCGATCCGTCCGGCGTAACCTATCCGATCCCGGGCAATGATGATGCCATCCGCGCCATCACCATGTATTGCGATCTGGTTGCCAGTGCTGTGCTGGATGGTATCAGCGCCGAGATGATCGCTTCCGGCCGTGACCTCGGTGCCGCCGAGGAACTGGCTCCGGAAATTCTGCCTGAGCCGGAAGCGGCGCAGGCCACCGCCTGAGACCTGACTTCAAGGCAATCTCCGTCCGGCAACACCCTGCAAAAGGTTGTTTCCGGGCGGGACCATCTTTGCCCGGCGTTCCATTCCTTGCCTGCTGAATGATCAGCGTGGCTCCCTGCATCGGTGACACGATAATGTCATGCAGGAATGACGGGACAAACGGGTTTTAAAGGGGGCATCGCCCCCCTGATTCATTTCTGCTTGAGGAGTTTCCCATGGCCGAGATTACCGCCGCCCTCGTCAAAGAGCTGCGCGAGACGACCGGCGCTGGCATGATGGACTGCAAGAAGGCGCTGTCAGAAACCAATGGCGATCTGGAAGCAGCCATTGACTGGCTGCGCAAAAAGGGCCTTTCCGCCGCTGCCAAGAAGTCCGGTCGCGTTGCGGCTGAAGGTCTGGTCGGTGTTGCGAGCGCTCCCCAGACTGCCGCTATGGTCGAAGTCAATGCCGAGACCGATTTCGTGGCTCGTAACGAGCTGTTCCAGGCGTTTGTGACCGAAGCCGCCAAGGTTGCGCTGACGGTTGGTGAAGATGTGGAAGCCATCAAGGCCGCGCCCTATCCTGGCACCGAGCGCACCGTGGCCGAGCAGCTGACGCATCTGGTGGCGACGATCGGCGAAAACATGAACATCCGTCGTGCCCGCGTCCTGTCGGTGCCGCAGGGTGTTGTTGCCTCCTATATCCACAGCCCGGTGAAGCCTGGGCTTGGCAAGATCGGCGTGCTGGTGGCCGTGGAAAGCGCTTCGGAGATTTCTGCTCTGGAAACGCTGGGCCGTCAGGTTGGTATGCAGGTTGCGGCTGCTAATCCGCATTCTCTGGACACGGACAGCGTCGATCCAGCCGCTCTGGAGCGCGAGAAGGCCGTGTTAACCGAGCAGGCCCGTGCCTCCGGTAAGCCGGAGGCCATTATCGAGAAGATGGTCGAAGGCCGTATCCGCAAGTATTACGAGGAAGTGGTGCTGCTGGAGCAGGTCTGGGTGCATGATGGTGAAAGCCGTGTAAAGGCCATCGTGAAGAATGCCGGCGCCAAACTGACCGGCTTCGCCCGTTTCCAACTCGGCGAAGGTGTCGAAAAAGGGCCCGAAAGTGACTTCGCTGCTGAAGTTGCTGCTGCGGCCGGTCTTGCCTGATCGACCGAAGACCATCCATCTGACACGGGAAAGCTGAGTTTTATCAGCCTCCATGAATAATATCATCGCCCGTCCCACAAAAATGGGGCGGGCTTTTGTATGTAATCTGCCCGATACACGATGGGGAGGAGACTCTGAAGCTGCGGGATGAATAAGAATATAAAGGGCGCGTCATCGGGAGATGGTTTAAGTGAGGGCCGATGATGGCAATAATCTGATGAGATAAGACCCGCAATGACGAACGTGCAGGCGGAAAATGGCTTGTCTACCTTCTGTGTCTACGTCAAGAAGGAGAGTGTTTGCATGCCCTGTGACAAATTGTCCGAGTTGACGAATGAGGGGGAAATGCCGATGGACGAGATCTATGTCCACCTGTCTGCTCTCACCATCGATGAGATTATGGGCCGTGGCGCGTCAGTTCCGGAAAAATGACGCACATGGCCTGAAAATGTCGTGCCGTTCATGATAGAGTGGTTTTAGCTGTCGCTGCGCCGGCGCGTTTGCGCATGCAGAAGAGTAAGAGAGTGCCAATGAGCCGAAGAAGGTCTTCGCGTATCTCAGCCTGTATCGGCTTGCTTCCCACCCTTCTGTTGATGGGATGCAAGCTGGATCTGATGGATCCGGCCGGTGCTATCGGACGGGCGGAAAAGAATCTGATCCTGGTTTCCACCGCACTGATGCTGCTGGTCGTGGTTCCTGTCATTTTTATGACATTCCTGTTTGCCTGGAAATATCGAGCTTCTAACAGAAACGCGATCTACCGTCCGAACTGGCACCATTCGACGGTGCTTGAAATCATCGTCTGGTCGGTTCCCTGTGCAATCATCATCGTGCTGGCAGCGATCACCTGGCGCACAACGCACGAGCTTGATCCCTACAAGCCGCTTGATGTCGCCGGCAAGCCTTTGAAGATTGAGGTCGTCGCCCTGGACTGGAAGTGGATGTTCATCTATCCCGAACAGGGAATTGCGACGGTCAATCAGATGGCAATGCCGCTGAACACACCGGTTGAGTTCTCCATCACATCTGATTCCGTCATGAATGACTTCTTCATTCCGCAGCTGGGCAGCCAAATCTATGCCATGACAGGAATGGAAACCAAGCTTCATCTGATTGCCGATCGTGCAGGAACCTATGATGGGCTGGCCGCGAATTTTAACGGTGATGGCTTCTCCGACATGCGCTTCAAGGTCATTGCCACCGATCAGAAGGGCTTTGACGACTGGGTGCAGAAAGCGCGTCAGTCCGGCACCACACTCGACCTGAAGACTTATTCCGAGCTTGCCAAGCCGAGCGAGAAAAATCCTGTCGCTTATTACTCCAAGGTGGAGCCCGGTCTCTTCAGCCATATCATTCATGGCTATCAGCCCCACATGAGCATGTCCCACGAGGGCATGTGACGGGCGAACGAGGACAAACAATGCTTGGCAAATTAACGTTATCGTCCATCCCGTTCGATGTGCCGATCGTCATGGGCGCTGTGAGTGGCATGATTCTGGCTGCTCTCGCTGTGTTGGGGGCCATTACCTATTTCGGGAAGTGGAAATACCTCTGGACTGAATGGCTAACATCCGTCGATCACAAGCGTATCGGCGTGATGTACCTCGTGCTGGCCCATATCATGCTGCTGCGCGGCTTTGCGGATGCGATCATGATGCGCTCCCAGCTTGCCCTGGCATCCGGCGACAAACCAGGCTATCTGCCGCCGGAACATTACGACCAGATTTTCTCCGCCCACGGCACCATCATGATTTTCTTCATGGCGATGCCTTTCGTGATCGGGCTGATGAACGTGGTTGTGCCGTTGCAGATTGGCGCACGGGACGTGGCTTTTCCCTTCTTGAACTCATTGAGCTTCTGGCTGACCGCCATGTCTGCCGTGTTGATCAATGTGTCTCTCGCGATCGGCGAATTTTCCCGGGCTGGCTGGCTGGCCTATCCGCCGCTCTCTGAACTTCAGTACAGCCCGGATGTCGGCGTCGATTACTATATCTGGGCGCTTCAGATTTCTGGCATCGGCACATTGCTGAGCGGTGTAAACTTCTTTGTCACCATCCTGCGTATGCGTGGGCCGGGCATGACGTTCATGAAAATGCCGATTTTCAGCTGGACCAGTCTTTGTTCCAACGTACTGATCATGGCAGCCTTCCCGATCCTGACGGTGACGCTGGCTCTGCTCAGTCTCGACCGCTATCTTGGTATGCATTTCTTCACCACTGATGGTGGCGGTAACCAGATGATGTACGTCAATCTCATCTGGGCCTGGGGTCATCCCGAGGTGTATATTCTTGTTTTGCCGGCGTTCGGCATTTTTTCTGAAATCACCGCAACGTTCTCCAGCAAAAAGCTGTTCGGCTATACCTCGATGGTTTACGCCACTGTGGCGATTACCATTCTTTCCTTTATTGTCTGGCTGCATCACTTCTTCACCATGGGTGCAGGCCCTGACGTGAATGCTTTCTTTGGCATCACCACCATGATCATTTCCATCCCGACCGGGGTGAAAGTGTTCAACTGGGTGTTCACCATGTATGGCGGGCGGGTGCGTTTTACGGCTCCGATGCTGTGGACGATCGGCTTTATCTGCACCTTTGTCATCGGTGGTATGACGGGCGTGTTGATGGCAGTGCCCGGTGCGGACTTCCTGCTGCATAACAGCCTGTTCCTGATCGCACACTTCCATAACGTGATCATTGGTGGCGTGCTGTTTGGTTACGTGGCCGGATATAATTACTGGTTCCCGAAAATGTTTGGCTTCAAGCTGGACGAAACTTGGGGCAAGCGTGCTTTCTGGTGCTGGCTGGTCGGCTTCTATCTGGCCTTTATGCCGCTTTACGTGCTGGGCTTCATGGGTGCTACCCGCCGCATGAACCACTACGACAATCCGGCCTGGACGCCCTGGATGATCATCGCCTTCATCGGTGCAGTGGTTATTTTCGCCGGCATCGGATGTCAGCTGATGCAGTTCGTCGTCAGCCTGCGTGACCGCAAGCGTAACGCCGATCTGACCGGTGATCCTTGGAAAGGTCCGACTCTGGAATGGGCGACTGCTTCTCCACCCCCGTTCTATAACTTTGCCATTGTTCCGGAAGTGGACGATGCAGAGCCGCTGTGGAGTGAAACCTTCCAGGCTCAGCGTCGTCTGGCGCGGCCGCATTACGAAGACATTCATATGCCGCGGAACACGCCTGCGGGTTTCATCATCGGCATATTTGCCTTCCTCTTCGGCTTTGGCATGGTGTGGCAGATCTGGTGGATGGCTATTCTGGGTGTTATCGGCGGTATGCTGACCCTGATTATCAGAACCTGTAACGACGATATCGACTATTACGTGCCGGCTGCAGATGTGGCCCGGATTGAGGACGCCAATCTCCGCAAATCGGTGCAGGGAGACCTTCAGCATGCTGACTGAACCGCTGGCCATTCAGGATCCTCCGGCCAGTCCTGAGCACGCGCATCACGACGAGCATGGAAAGACCGTTTTCGGCTTCTGGCTCTACCTGATGACGGACTGCATCCTGTTCTCCGGTCTGTTCGCAGCCTTTGCCGTCGCCCGCTCGCAGTTTGCGGGGGGGCCGACAGGTCAGGAGATTTTCGATCTCAAGGACGTCGCAATCGAAACCGCCCTGCTGCTGTTCAGCAGCATCACCTATGGTTTCGCGATGCTTCAGGCGCACAAGCATCGGCTGGGCGGAACGCTGCAGTGGCTGGGAGTAACTTTCCTGTTCGGCCTTGGCTTCCTTCTAATGGAAGTCAAGGAGTTTTCTCATCTGATCGCCGAAGGGGCCGGGCCGGATCGCAGTGCATTCCTGTCCGCGTTCTTCACCTTGGTTGGAACGCATGGGCTGCACGTAACATGTGGTCTGTTGTGGATGGCGGTGCTGGTGTTTCAGCTTGGTGTGCTGAAAAAAGGGCTGACGCCGGCTTATATGAGCCGTCTGACCTGCCTTAGCCTGTTCTGGCACTTTCTGGACATTGTCTGGATCTGCGTCTTCAGCTTCGTCTATCTGGCAGGAGTGCTGTAAATGGCCACCGCACATGCGCATGGTGCGTCTGACCATGGTTCAAGCCATGGCAGCGTTGGCTCCTATATCACCGGCTTTATTCTGTCGGTGATCCTGACCGCGGCGGCATTTCTGATCGTCGCTTACAAACTGATACCAGAGCATCTGATCCTTCCGGGCGTTGCCGCCCTGGCGGTTATTCAGATTCTGGTGCATCTGGTGTTTTTCCTGCACATGAATGCTTCCTCCGAACAGCGCTGGAACGTGACGGCATTTGTGTTTTCCGTGGTCGTGCTGCTGATCCTCGTTTCCGGCTCGATCTGGATCATGTACAATCTGACAAGCCGGATGGATCATGGACCGGCCACACCTTCTCTGGTAACGCAGCCTGCAGCGCATTGAAAATGCACTGATTATTCAGAAAAACCCCGCTTCCAGGCGGGGTTTTTTATTGCCCTGTGCGCGGCTGCCTGTTTCAGGTTATGTCGAGAGACAGAGAAAACAGCTTACTGGCGGTGTATTATTCCTCTCCTACTGATCCCTTCATGTTGATGTTGCGCTGCACACAATATATACTCAGTGGGAGAAAACCTGATTCAGACTATTCAGAGCAACACTCATTTCCTCTCTAAAAGCTCTGCGATCATACACGCTGGACTGGCCGGAAATTTCTATGGCCGTATTTAAAATATGCAGGAGCAATACTGCGTGACATTCCGGTCCTGTTTATCCCACTGTGTGTCTTGCTTTATGTCCGGCTGGTCGAGAAAACCTTTATTTCTTGTCACTCTGCTGTCATTACTTCTTTTAGCCACCACTCTTTACGCTGCCGAGAGTGATCGGAAACCCATTCTCCTCAAACTCGGTAAAGAGGAGATTCAGGCGGCCGGTATAGAAGTCGCAAAGGTCACTCCCGAGACCGGGATGACCGAGGCAACTCTTCAGGGCGTCGTACAGGCTCCTCCTCGTCAGGTAAGAGTGGTCGCAGCACCTGCCGGAGGTCTGATAGAAACAGTCCTGGTCGACCCGGATGAAATGGTACAGCAGGGTCAGCCGATCGCTATTCTCCGCAGCACGGAGCTGGTGGAGGCACAACGCCTTTATCTTGAAGCCGAGGCTGGTGCCACATTGGCTGAGGAACGGTTGACGCGCGATGAAGCCATGTTCAGGGAGCATATTATTCCCGAACGCCGCCTGCTAACGACCCGCGCTGAAGCATCTTTTGCGCGGTCCCGCCTTGATGAGCGGTTGCAGATGTTGTCTTTGCTGGGGATGGATGCGGCGAATATTGCAGTCCTGAAAAAAAACCGCACAATTTCTCCGACCTTGACGATCATTGCACCAGTTTCCGGCACCGTTTTGCAGCGGCAGAGTATGGCTGGCGAAAGAGTGGCGCAGGCGGCACCTCTTTTCACCATTGCTCATCTTAATCCTTTGTGGGTGCATCTGCAGGTTCCGCTGGCCCGGGCTGCTTCTCTGGCACCGGGGAACAAGGTGTCCGTATCGACTTTTGGTGGGCAGGGTCAGGTTATTCGCGTCGGACGCAGTGTCGATCCAACCACGCAGGCTACATCGGCGACGGCGGAAATAACGCAGGGTACCGAAGGGCTGCGGCCTGGTCAGGCTGTCACGGTGTCCGTCCAGCTTGAGCAATCAGGAATGCCGCAATGGCGCGTGCCAGTAGGGGCGGTCATCAGGCATCACAATCACAACTGGGTATTTGTGCAGACCGATGGTGGTTTTCGGGCCCAGCCAGTCACCGTTATAGGTGAAACATCCACCTACACATCGATCCGCGGTCATCTGTCAGTGCAGGATAACGTAGCTGTCGAAGGCATGTTGCCCTTGTTGGCAGAGCTGACCAAAGCGGACGGTAGCTGATCCGATGCTCGCCCGACTGGTTGAATTTGCGCTGAAACAGCGCCTGATTGTTCTGCTTCTGGCGGTGGCTCTGGCCGTATGGGGTGCCAACGCCTATCAGAACCTGCCCATTGATGCGTTTCCGGATGTCTCACCGACACAGGTGATCGTATCGATGAAAGCCTCCGGTTTGACGCCGGAGGAGCTGGAGCAGCGCGTCACCGTTCCGATCGAACTCGGAATCAAGGGGATTCCTTATCTGGTGATGATGCGTTCGACCACACGTTACTCAGTCGCATTGCTGACCTTTGAATTTGCCGATGGCGTGGATGTTTACTGGGCGCGGCAGCAGGTCGCAGAGAGACTCTCGGACATCAAAGCGCAATTGCCGCCAGGCGTTTCGGGTGGACTGGCACCGATTGTCACGCCGCTGGGCGAAATGCTGATGTTTACGATCACCGGCGGTGGTCTTGATCTTCAGCAGCAGCGTCATCTGATTGACTGGGTCATCCGTCCGCGTATCCGTGGTTTACCGGGGGTGGCAGATCTGAACTCCATGGGTGGCCTGTCACGCACCTATGAGGTTGTGCCGAACACGGCGGCATTGGCGGCACATGGCATTACTGTCAAGCAGCTGCTCGATACGATCGAGGCCAATAACGGAAATGATGGTGCAGGGCGGATCGAGGATGGCGAGGAAGCCTTGCTGGTCAGTGTTTCCGGCCGGATCGAGACATTGAATGATCTGCGCTCCATTGTTCTGGCTTCGCGCCCCAATGGCATTATCCGTGTCGAGGATGTAGCAGAGGTCCGATATGGCTCCCTGCCTCGCAATGGCGTTGTGGTGGCCAATGCGAAGGGAGAAGCGGTATGGGCAACCGTTCTTGGTCTTGCAGGTGCCAATGCCCGTACGGTCGTTGATGGTGTGAAAGCCAAGCTGGAGGAAATCAAGCCTCTGCTGCCCAAAGGCGCGCATATCGAGATTTATTATGACCGTAGCGAACTGATCGGCAAGGCTGTCTGGACGGTGCAGCGTGTGCTGTTGGAAGCCGTAACGCTGGTTGTTGTGCTGCTGTTGCTGTTTCTCGGCGGTCTGCGCCCGGCTTTGGTCGTGTCGATTATTCTGCCGCTGGCGGTGCTGGTGACCTTTGGGGTCATGCGGCTTTGGGGTCTGTCCGCAAACATCATGTCGCTGGGTGGTCTTGCAATCGCCATTGGTCTGCTGGTGGATTGTGCCGTCGTGGTGGTGGAAAACGCATCGCACCGTTTCACGGAAGCTGCCAGGCCGCCGACTTTTCCGCAACGTCTGCGACTGGTGGCGGAATCAACGCGTGAAGTGGTCGTGCCGCTGGTATCGGGTGTCATCATCATCGTGACCGTCTTCATGCCGCTGCTGGCTTTGCAGGGGTTGGAAGGCAAGATGTTCTCTCCGGTGGCACTCACCATCACGTTTGCGTTGTGTGCCGCATTGCTGCTGTCTCTGACAGTGGTTCCGGTGCTGTCTGCCATGGTTTTGCGAGGCGGAGGCAAAAAGGATGCGCATGGTCATCCCGTGGATCCCTTGCTGGTGCGATGGCTGCACCGATTTTACGATCCGTTTCTGGAATGGATCATTGACCGTCCGCTTTATGTCGTGGGCGTGGTTGGCTGCGGTGTCGTGGGGGCTTTTCTGGCATTTGGCGGGATCGGTTCCACTTTTGTGCCGAGCATGGATGAAGGAAATCCGGTTCTGAGTGTGCGCACGCATCCATCCATTTCTGTTCTGGAGGCGGCAGAACTGGATAACCGGGTTGAAAAGATTTTGATGGCGCAGGTGCCGGAGGTGGTTGGTATTCATGCCCGTACTGGGGCGGATGAGTTGGGTATTGATCCGGTCGGGTTGAACGATACAGACATGTTTCTGACGCTGGCCCCTCGGGATAAATGGCGCAAGCCGGATCCTGACTGGCTGATTGAGCAGATACGCGGGGTGATGGAGCAAATCCCCGGCATCTCCTATCAGATTGCACAGCCGATCGAGATGCGTGTGCAGGAAATGGTGATTGGCGCCCGTGGTGACGTGGTGGTCAAGATTTTCGGCTCCGACCTGAATGAGCTGAACCGGATCGGCAAGGATATTGCCGCCGTTATCAGCAATATTTACGGGGCTTCAGATGTGTATGCGCTGCGTAATGAAGGGATGAAATATCTGTCGGTCACTGTCGACCGGTTGGCAGCGGGCCGCTTCGGGCTTGATCTGAAAGACGTGCAGCGTGCCCTGAGAGTATGGGTGGATGGCACCGATGTCGGTGAGGTTCTGGAGCCGGGAGAAGTCAGGATTCCCCTTGTCGTACGGGGTGAGCAGAGCCTGCGGCAGTCGGTGGCCGATTTCGGACGAGTTCAGATCGCTCTGCCGGGCCGGGCTGGCAGTACCGTGCAGCTTTCACAGGTGGCGCAGATCAAGGAAACAGAAGGTCCTGTGCAGGTTGTTCGTGAACAGGCACAACGTTTTCAGACCGTGCTCGCCAATGTGCATGGGCGGGATCTGGTCGGGTTCGTGGCCGAAGCCCAGGCAGCTGTCGAAAAGAAAGTATCTATTCCTCCAGCCTACCGACTTGAATGGGGTGGCCAGTTTGAAAATCAGCAACGTGCATCAGCACGTCTGGCTATGGTGGTGCCGATTGCCCTTGGGCTGATTTTCCTGTTGCTCTATCTGACATTCGGTTCCGTGCGGCAGGCAACCTTAGTTTTCTGCAACGTGCCATTTGCCGCGATTGGCGGTATTATCGGATTGTGGATTTCCGGGGAGTTTCTCTCGGTTCCTGCATCGGTCGGGTTTATTGCTTTGATCGGGATTGCGGTTCTGAATGGTGTCGTTCTGATCAGCTATATTAACCGGCTGCAATATGAGTTGAGGCTGCCTCTGCGCACTGCCGTGCTTGAGGGAACGAAACGCCGCATGACCCCGGTTTCTCTAACGGCGACCATTGCTGCATTTGGTCTGGTGCCTTTTCTTTATGCGGAAGGGCCGGGATCGGAAATTCAGCGTCCTCTTGCTGTTGTGGTCATTGGCGGTCTGGTGACGGCTACGACATTGACGCTCGTGCTGCTGCCCATTCTTTACGACCGTTTTGCCTTGCCCAAAGCTGCACGGGCTGCGGCAGAGGGGGCAGGGGTAAAGAAAGGTGCTTCGGAGAGTCCCGAATGATATTCAGGAAGTACCACTCCTCGCTCAGCCCTCTGACTGTTGCCCTTATCTCGGCTGCCACATTGATTGGTGCGGTGGGAGCTGATCTGAGTGGCATTTCTGAAACGGCGCAGGCGGCAGAAGATCAGACTGGACACTCTGGCTCAGAAACCTCTCATCACCGGGGCACTCTTCAAAAACCGGTTTCGAAATCAGTGTCGGACAGTCAGCCTGCCATCATTTCCGAAACCCTATTTGCGCGTCATCTGCTGCGTGCACTGTCGCTTGATCCTGAATATATCTCCTTACAGGCCGAGGTGTTGGCGGTTGATGCCAGACATGCAACCACCAGCATACCCATTGCGGGATCTCCATCCGTCGGCATCGGTGGCCGTATGGATACGCGAGGCCCCCGAAAGGTATGGCAGACGGATGTGGAGTTCGGCGCTCCGCTCTGGTTGCCCGGGCAGCGTCAGGCGTTTGGTCAACAGGTAGACGCCGATTTGTTGCAGGCTGAACGCCGCGCGACGGAGCGGGCTCTGCAACTGGCAGGGGAGCTACGTGAGACATGGTGGGATGCTGTCCTGGCCATGCTGAATGTGCATGTTGCGGAACAGCGTCTGGAAACTGCGCAGGCAATCCAGAAAGATGTCGAACGCCGCGCCCATTTCGGTGATCTTTCGGCACAGGATACATTGTTCGGCGAAAATGAAACCCTTGCGGCTGACCTGGATCTGTCGCGCGCGCGGATGGAAGCGGAAAGGCTCCGTTCTGTTTACAGCACCATCACCGGCGGTGATGAGCCACTGGTCGCTTCAGAGCCGGTTGCAACTGACAGAAAGCTGGATGATCACCCGCTGATCCAGCTTGCGCTGGCGGGTATCGAGGCAGCGCGTGCCCAGATACGCTATGTGAATACGACCTTGCGCGAAAATCCTGAGGTGAGCCTGTATTCATCGCAGCAGGGCGGTGTCATGTCGGAGGAAGGAACCTCATTCGGTTTCCGGCTGAGGGTTCCGTTGGCCACCGAAGCCCGCAACATACCACGCCGGGCGGCGGCCCAGGCGGGGTTGACCCGGGCAACGGTGGAATGGACCCAGCACCGCCGTGTTCTCGGCCTGGCCATTCGCAGAGCGGAGAACGTGTTGGAACGGGCTAAAATCTCCGCAGGGATTGCGCGGGAGCGTCTGGATGTCGCCAGAAAGCAGCTCGCCAGTGCGCGTTTATCATTCGAGGCCGGTGAGGCCACGCTCTATAATCTTTATCAGGTCAGGCGGCTTCTGTCCGACGCGCTGGAGGCCGATGCACGGGCGGAGGTCGAGCTTGGCCGTGCCCGCGCGCGTCTCAATCAGGCTATGGGTGTATTGCCCGGTCTGTCAGCGGCTATGGTGACGCCCGTTGTGGCCCATCAGAAGCTATCTGAGCCTTCCCCATCTTCCCGGTAAGGGAGAGGATGGGGAAGGGATGGTTACCAGGATCGTTCCATCCCCAGCAATCCGAGAATTTCTTTTCTGAGCGAGACCAGCTGTGCATCATCCCGATGGCGGGGATAGGGCCGGTCCACCGCCAGATCCGCTAATACCGTTGCGGGCCGATCACTGAACACGATCACGCGCTCGGATAGCAGCAGAGCTTCTTCAATGTCGTGGGTGACGAGCAGGACCGTGAACCCTGCATTCTGCCACAGACGCTGGATTTCCCCCTGCATGGTCAGGCGTGTCAGGCTGTCCAGTTTGCCAAGCGGTTCATCCAGGATCAGCAAACGCGGATCGTTGACCAAAGCCCTTGCCAGTGCCGCACGCTGTGCCATGCCGCCGGAAAGCTGATGCGGATAGGAATCGGCAAATTCCGCCAGCCCCACCCGTTGCAGCGCATCGCGGATACGGTGTCGATCCTGATGCAGTGTTCCACGCGCCTCCGGCCCCAGTCCGACATTGGCTTCAACAGTACGCCATGGATAGAGGGTGGGATCCTGAAACACGACTACCCGGCTGGGATCAGGTCCGGTTATCGGGGTGCCATCCGCCAGGATGTGACCCTGTACTGGCGGTTCCAGCCCGGCGACGAGACGCAGCAAGGTAGATTTTCCGCATCCGCTCGGACCGAGCAGGGCAACGAAACTGCCCGGTTCCAGATTCAACTGAACATCCTGCAGAACCGGCAGCGGACCGGTCTTGCCGGGGAAAGAATGTGAGATGGCCTGAATCTGTAAATCCAGACCGGCTGAAGGGGATGTCAGGGCGGGATTTACCATTTCACCAATCCTTTCTGCCAACTGAGTACTCTGTCGCGCAACCGGAACAGCAGGGCGATCAATCCGGAGCACATCAGAGCCATCAGCAGCAGTGCCGCATACATGTTGGCATAGGCTGCCCAGCCTTGTGCCCAGGTCAGATACCAGCCAAGCCCTGCCTTGACCCCCATCATTTCAGCGACGACCAGTACCGAGAAGGAGGCACCAAGCCCCATAAACAAACCGACGAATACGGAGGGCATTGCTGCCGGGATGGCTACTTTCAGCACCAGAAAACGCGGTTTCGCGCCCAGTGTGCGGGCGATATCGTAATAGGCGGCAGCAACGCTGGAAACCCCGGACCAGGTCAGCACGGCCACCGGGAAGCCTGAGGCAAGGGCAATCAGAAAAATGCTTGCGCTGAAGCTGGACGGAAAAAAGAAAAATGCCAGTGGCAGCCATGCTGTGGCAGGCAATGGGCCGAGCAGGCGCAGCACCGGATGCGCCCAGTATCCCACGGCACGTGACCAACCGATGGCAACCCCGGTCACGAAACCGGTTGCAGCGCCAAGACCGTAGCCAAGACCGAGCAGGATCAGGGAGTGTCCGACGCTGTTACCCAGCCGTGGCCAATCATCGGTGTAGACTTCCAGAATAGATTGTGGAGCAGCAAAAAACGGGCGTGGCAGCAGGTTGAGCTTTGCCGTGATAAGTTCCCATGCTCCCAGCAGCAGGGCCAACACCACCAGCCATGGGCCGATATAGCGCAGTCTGGCTGGAACCCGGTTGCTCAGGGACAGAAGCAGCAGAAATGCTGCTATCCCCGTGGCACCAGCAGCCAGACAGTCGCTCCGGCCAAGATCATCCGCATCTGGCCAGAACTGGATCAGGGCGCCATCGATCCCCCACACCAAGGCGGCCATCAAGCCAATGACCCAGAATGCAGCACGGCTGCGACCCAAAAGAATGCCGGGCTGGCTGGAAAATGCGGAAGCGGAACCTGTCATGACAGAACATCTGCTGTAATTTGTTTTGCGAAACGCTCTGGATCGGTACGGCTGCGAATCACACCGATATCACGCAGTGCGGCGGCATAGGTGATGATTTCCTGCTCCAGCGCCTGTCCGCTCGGCATATGATGTTGGGTGTGAGAGCGCAGCATGATTTCGACCTGTTCTACTTTCACCTTGCCGGAATGGGCTGCATAAATCGCGGCAGCCTCGGCTGGATGAGCGGCGGCCCATTCCTGACTTTCCCGCAGGGCTGCGGTCAGTGCTCTTGCTGCTGCCCTGTCATCACGCACCATGCTGCCTCGGATACCAAGAATGCAGCAGACGCTGTGTTGATAGGGAGAGGTCAGGTTGGTAGCGATCTCCACCAGGCCCTCCCGCTCCTTGATCAGCCAAGCCAGTGGATCGTTGAGGGAAATTGCCTTCACTTCACCTTTCTTAAGCGCCACGCTGAGCAGATCGGCGGGATAAGCACGCCAGTCGATGGAATCTGCAGGAACACCCTGCTGATATGCCAGAATAGTGAAAAAGTTTTTGTCGGGAGCGGCCAGATCACTGGTGCCGATTGTCTGCCCGCGCAGATCAGCCACGCTGCGGATGGTTGAATCCTTCGGTGCCAGCAGACGCATGCAGCCACCATGAATACCACTGGTAATCCGCACATCGAATCCCTGCTCCAGAGGCTTCAGCCAGCGCAGGGTCATGCCGACACCTGCATCGGCTTTCCCGGTAGCAATCGCTTCCAGAAGCTGATCCGTTGAGCCACCGAAATTAATCAATTCCACATCAAGATTGTATTTTTTGAAAATACCCCTCTCCGCTGCTGCCGGAACGCTGACTGTACATACTGAATTCGCATTCCAGGTCACACGCAGTTTTTTCGGCTCTGGCAATGCGAATGCTGGAGAGCCGGTGCTATCGTGCTGGTGTGCTCCATGGTCAGGTGTCTCCTGCTCAGTAGCGGCCAAGCCAGTTCTGCCCAGCAATCCGACAGGAAGCGCCATACCGGCAGCCTGAAGAAGGCTTCTGCGCTTGATGGGCTTCAGGTAATGCATTTTCTGACATCCATTTTTGTGGAATTTATATTTTACTCTGAGTAAGTAGTAAATTGTGTTGAATGGACGCGGTTAACGGTATTTCTCCGCTTGTGCAACGTTTTCTGTTGCAATGCGTCTCAGCGCTGGCCGCAGGGCCGGGTGTGGGCCGTATGGGCGTGCTCCACCCTGATCGCATAAAGCGTCAAGCCCAGAGCCAGTAAGGCAATAGCGGCTCCCAGAGGGGGCAGGGTCCGGTACCCGAATCCCCATGACAGCATCACCCCTCCAAGCCACGCCCCGGTTGCATTGCCGAGATTGAAGGCTCCCTGATTAAGGGTAGATGCCAGATTACGGGCGTCCACGGCCTGATCAACCACTCTCAATTGCAGGGGAGAGACCAAAGCGAACGCGATGGCGCCCCATACGATCATGGTTGCAATGGCCAGCGCAGGGTTGAGGACCGTCCTGGTAAACAGAAGCAACACCATGATCAGGGCGATCAGTAATCCGACGATGGAAGGCATCAGCTTCCAGTCCGCCAGCCGGCCACCAATATAATTCCCCCCTGTCAACCCGACACCGAACAGGAGCAGGGCGATGGTGACAGTACGGTCTGAAAAACCGGTGACCTGCTCAAGCAGAGGGGTAATGTAGGTATAGACCGTGAACAGGCTGACGGAGCAGATCACGCTGATCAGCATGGTCAGCAGCACCTGTGGTCGCCGGAGGGTTTTGAACTCTGCCAGCATATTAACGCCCCGCTCTGCCGGAACAGCAGGAACCCATATAGCCAGAGCCGTAAAGGCTATGACGCCAATGGCTGAGACGACCCAGAAAGTAGCGCGCCATCCGGCCCATTGTCCAAGCAGGGTACCAAGCGGTACGCCCAGCACATTTGCCAATGTCAGGCCGGAAAACATCATGGCGACAGCTTGTGCACGCTGATGACGCGGCACGATCTGGGAAGCAACGACAGAGCCGATGCCGAAAAATGCCCCATGGGCCAGCGCCGTGAAAATCCGTGCCAGCATCAGAAGGGTATAATTGCCGGCGAGGCCGCACAAAATGTTGCCGAGGATGAATATCCCCATCAGGCCCATCAGCGTTGAGCGCCTTGGCAGACGAGCTGTGGCAATTGCCAGTAATGGCGAACCGAAGGTGACAGCAAGGGCATATCCCGTCACCAGTAGGCCGGCCTTGGGGATGCTGACATCCAGGCTTTTTGCCACATCGGGCAGCAGCCCCATGATGACGAACTCGGTTGTTCCAATTCCGAAGGAGGCGACAGCAAGAGCCAGCAAAGAAAAACGCACGTCGATCAGATCCCTTTACCCATCCTGATATGAATGCAGCGCAAATTTGTGCGCTGCACAATATGGAAGGATCAGGAAGCACTCATGCTCCGCTCAATGTCCTCCAGGGTTTGCCCGGTCGTTTCCGGCACGAAGCGGATCGTAAAGAAAATGGATACCACCGACATGAGGGCAAAAATCAGAAAGGTAGAGATGATCCCCAAACTGTTGAGCATTGGCAGGAAAGTATAGGCGACAATGGCGTTGGAACCCCAGTTGGCGACTGTCGCCACCGCCATGCCACGCCCTCGCGCATGGAGGGGGAATATCTCGCTGATGATCAGCCAGAAAACCGGTCCCATGCCAATGGCGAAAGCGGCGATGTAGATCGACAAGGCGGCAATGGCGATCCAGGCGGATGCTCCTCCTGGGCCGGATGTGCCGATCCAGAAGCCGAAAGCAAGCAACAGCAGGCCAATCGTCATACCGAGCAGACCATTCATGAGCAGGGAACGGCGTCCGGCCCGGTCCATCAGGCGCATGGCAATGATTGTCATACCGACGTTGACGACGCCGATCAGCACATTGGCAAGAATGGAGGCGGAATGATCGCCAATACCCGCCGCACTGAAAATCTGTGGGCCGAAATAGATGACTGTGTTGATACCGGTGACCTGTTGCAGCACGGCCAGACCAACCCCGATCACGAGAGGCAGGCGATAACGTCGATCATTGAAAATAGAAACTTTGTTGGCAGTTTTCTCGGACGCTAGCTCTGTCTGCATGAAATGATCCAGACTTTTGAACTCTCCTTCTGCCTGCTCTTTCCCCATCAACTGCCGCAATGCATCAGCAGCCTGATCAGGCTGCCCGTTTTTCAGCAGCCAGCGTGGGCTTTCCGGCAAAGCGAGCATTCCCAGAAACAGGATTATGCCTGGTACAGCGCCAAGCCCCAGCATCCACGACCATGCACGGGAAAAGGAAAAGGCGTAATCCACCAGAAACGCCACCAGAATACCAAGGGTGATGAAAAACTGGTTCATCGACACCATTCCGCCTCTCCGTGAGGCAGGAGCAATTTCCGACAGATAGAGCGGCGTGATGAGTGATGACACGCCAATGGCAAGCCCGACGATCAGGCGGCCAGTCGCCAGAACCAAAACGCTCCCGGCGAAGGCCGAGAGGACAGCACCGACAATAAACAGCACGGAGGTAATTAAAATCATCAGGCGCCGACCAAACCGGTCGGCAAGACTTCCCCCCGCCATAGCCCCCAGCGTGGCACCTGCAAGAGTGATGGCGGCGACCAGACTTTCGCTCCAGGAATCAAGGTTGAAGTCTTCCCGAAGGAAAGGCAGCGCTCCGGAAATGACACCCGTGTCATAGCCGAACAAAAGGCCGCCAAGAGCTGCCACAATCACCATGAATGTAAAATTCATATCCGCTTCCCCTCTCTGCCTGACAGCCTGTTGGGAGGCATCCCGATTGGCCGGGCTGCTGATCAGGTCATTTTTCAGTCATAGCGTTGTGGCGGCTTGCGGATAAAAGCTCAAGGCTCGAACGATATCATGACCGGAACATGGTCTGAAGGCTGCGGCTGATCACGTTCGCCCCGGTCAGGAAGGGCTTCGATCAGCCGTTCTGCCATGCGGCTTGATAACAAGGCGTGGTCGATACGCAGTCCCCGGTCACGCGGCCACGCACCCGCCTGATAATCCCAGAACGTATAAATCTGTCCCGATGGCCGCAGTGCCCGCACGGCATCGGTCAGGCCCAGCCAGAGCAATGATCGGAACCGAGCCCTTGTTTCTGGCCGCAGCAAGGCATCCTCCGGAGGCAGGGCACCGGGTGCATAATCCTCCTCGGTCGGGCAGACATTGTAATCTCCCGCGAGAATGAGGTCTTCGCCGGCGGCCAGCAGGCTGGCTGCATGCTGTGCAAGATGCTCCATCCAGCCAAGCTTGTAGGCGTATCCGGTTTCCCCCCCACTGTTGCCGTTTGGCAGGTAGAGATTGCCGATGATGGTGTTCAGCGCTCTGATCTCGATATAGCGCGCCTGTGCATCGTCGGGGGGAAGGCACGGGAGGGCGCGCTGTGTGACCTCAAACGGCACGCGGGACAGGACAGCCACTCCATTATAGGCTTTTTGCCCCACTGCCTCGGCCTGATATCCCAGTTTGGCAAAAGCCTTTGCAGGAAAAGCAGCGGTTTCGCATTTGATTTCCTGCAACAACAGGATGTCCGGCTGATTCCGCTCCAGCCAGGACAGCACATGCCCCTCCCGCTGCCTGATGGAGTTCACATTCCAGGTGGCGATTTTCACGGGCAATGCTACTTTTTTGAAAGACGGTGTCGATCGGCTATCGGATGATCAGTCAACCGAGAAGCTGGTACCGCAGCCGCAGGAGGCGGTCGCATTCGGGTTGCGGATGGTGAAATGGCTGCCCATCAGCGCATCCTTGTAATCGAGTTCGGCGCCGGCCAAAAATTCCAGACTCGCCGGATCGACCAGAACGACTGCTCCGTCGCGCTCGATAACGACATCATCATCGGCCCGCTGCCCATCCAGAGCAAACTGATACTGGAAACCGCTGCATCCTCCTGCCAGCACGGAAACGCGCAGGGCCTGCCCCTGTGCAACTTCGGCAATGCGTGCGGCGGCAGAGGCCGATACTCCGAACCCTGCTGCCGAGCCGGAGGAAGAAATGTCAGGAGAGGTTTCGAATGCGTCCATCCCATGAAAATAAGCGAAGAAACCCGGACTGCAAGACGCTTTTCATCGGCTCTGCATTGATCGGGTGCTGGTGCGGTGGCTGGTGGCAGTGCTAGTCCCTTGACTCATGAACGAAACTGGACCGGATCACCCATTCTCGGCCATTCAACCCTGTGCAGCGGACTGGCTTTATCCGCCGGAAAGCCGCGCTTTCCAGCGCAGCGGCCTTGCGCCATGGGCGGTACGGCTGGAAACCGCACGGGGCAGGCTCTACCCCGAGCCGGAAAGCCAGATGCGCAGCCCCTGGCAACGTGATCGGGACCGGATCATCCACAGCGCCGCCTTTCGCAAGCTGCAATACAAGACGCAGGTTTTCGTCAATCATGAGGGTGATTTCTTTCGTACCCGGCTGACCCACAGTCTGGAGGTAGCGCAGATTGCCCGTTCCATGGCCCGTGCTCTGGATGTCGATGAAGATTTGGCGGAAACGCTGGCTCTGGCCCATGACCTCGGCCACCCCCCTTTCGGCCATGCCGGCGAGGACGCTTTGCAGGTCGGAATGAAGCCGTTCGGTGGCTTCGATCACAATGCGCAGTCGTTGCGGGTTGTGACGAGGCTGGAAAACCGCTACGCGCCCTTTGATGGGCTGAACCTGACATGGGAAACGCTGGAAGGTCTGGCCAAGCATAACGGTCCGCTGCATCGGCCTCCGCCTTATGTCGCGGAATATAACGCGCTGTATGATCTTGAACTGGATAGCTATGCCTCGGTCGAGGCGCAGATTGCCGCCATGTCGGATGATATAGCCTATCACTCCCATGATCTGGACGATGGTATTCGTGCCCAGTTGTTCGGGTTCGATGACATCGCCCATCTGCCGGTGGTGGGGGAGGCATTGGAGGCTGCCAGAAAGACCAGTCTGGATGTGCCGCCGCCCCGTCTGCGGCATGAGACGATCCGGCGTGTGATCGATACGTTGGTACGGGATATGATCACGGAAACACGTGGCCGGATTGCTCAGCTCAATCCAGCTAGTGCCAGTGATATCCGCCGCGCCAGTGAGGCCGTAGTTGCCTTCAGCCCCCGCATGGCGGAAGCCAACAGGGTCATCAAGGACTTCCTGTTTGCCCGTATGTATCGTCACTGGCGAGTCAATCGCATGACCGTCAAGGCGCGCAGGGTTACGGCTGATCTGTTCCGCATCTTGCATGACGACCCGACCCTGTTACCCGGCGAATGGCGGGTGCGGGGAGGCGGCTCCACCGGCTCAGAGCGGGCAGCCCGCACGGTCTGTGATTATATCGCCGGTATGACCGATCGTTTCGCCGCTGAAGAACATCGGCGCTTGACGGACCTGTCCGTTCCCGGCTGAGACAGCCACCATACAATATTGCTGCCCAAACGTACACTGATCGAGACACCCAATTCCATGGCCGATGACATCTACGCCCTGATCCGCACCCATGTTCTGGAAGCTTTGGCCCGCGTTGTGCCCGATCTTCCCGCGGAACTGACGGCACGGGTGGAGGTCACGCCCACCCGCGATCCTCTGCATGGCGATATGGCGACCAATGCGGCGATGATCGCGGCAAAACCTGCTGGAAAACCGCCCCGTGTTCTGGCGGAGGCCCTGTCGGCTGAATTGGCCGGGATTACGGAAATCGAGCGTGCCGAACCGGCGGGCCCGGGCTTCGTCAACATGCATCTGCGTGCCGAAGCGTGGCGGATGCGAATTCCGGCCATTCTGGAGGCTGGTATCCGTTATGGTGACGGGAGTGCCGGATACGGAAAGCGTGTCAACATCGAATACGTATCCGCCAACCCGACCGGCCCGATGCATATCGGTCATTGCCGTGGTGCCGTGGTGGGGGATGCTCTTGCCAATCTGATGGGCAAGGCGGGCTACACGGTGACGAAGGAATATTACATCAACGATGCAGGCGCCCAGGTGATCGCACTGGCATGGGCAGCTTACTGGCGTTACCTGCAGGCGCTTGGCACGGCCCTGACCGAGGATGAGTATGCGGCACAGGTTCCATGCGGGCTGCAATATCGCGGCGATTATCTGGTTCCGGTCGGGGAGGAACTCGCCAAGATTCATGGCGATACGCTGGCCGGTCCCGGCACCACCGTGGCTGACCCTGCATTGTGGCTGAATACCGTGCGGGAATTCACCGTGGCGCAAATGATGACGTCGATCCGCGAGGATCTGGATCTGCTCGGCGTTCACCCCGATGTGTTTTCCTCTGAGCTTGCTTTGTTGCAGTCTGGTGCTGCGGATGCCGCGATCGAGCGGTTGCAGCAGGACGGGCTGATCTATGAGGGTGTACTGGAGCCGCCGAAAGGCAAGACCCCGGATGACTGGGAGCCGCGCGAACAGACCTTGTTCCGCTCGACCTCCTTCGGCGATGACGTTGATCGTCCGCTGAGAAAATCAGACGGCACCAACACATATTTTGCCAATGACATCGCCTATCACGCCGACAAGGCCGCCCGTGCGGATATCGTGGTAGACGTGCTGGGGGCCGATCATGGCGGTTATGTGCCGCGTGTGAAGGCGGCCATGCGCGCCATTGCCCCGCAGGCGATCTATGAGGCCGTGCTGTGCCAGATTGTCCATGTGGTTCGGGACGGACAGCCCGTGCGGATGAGCAAACGCGCAGGAACCTATGTCACGCTGCGTGATCTGCTGGAGGAAGTGGGCCGTGATGCCGTACGCTTCACCATGCTGACCCGCAAAAGCGATGCGCAGATGGAGTTCGATCTGGATCAGGCTCTGGCCCAGACGCGGGAAAACCCGGTTTTCTATGTGCAATACGCGCATGCACGCTGCTGCTCGGTTCTGCGCATGGCGGCGGAGCAGGGGCTGACCACGCAACCGGAGGCATTGCGCCATGCCGCGCTCGACAGCCTGACCTCCGATGCCGAACTGACCCTGATCCGCCGTCTGGCCGGGTGGCCACGGATTGTCGAGGCCGCCGCACAGGCCAGAGAGCCTCATAGAATTGCGTTTTTTCTCTATGAGTTGGCGGGCGATTTTCATATGCTCTGGAACAAGGGCCGGGACGATGCAACCTTGCGCTTTATCCAGCAGGACCGTACCACAGAGACAACGGCACGGCTTGCTTTGGTCGAGGCTGCCGCCATCGTCATCCGGTCGGGGCTGGCCGTCATGGGCGTGGCACCGGTGAATGAAATGCGCTGAGGGGAGTTTCCTCCGCAGCGTGCGGCGAATGAACGGAACAGGCGACGATGCCGGATCATACCCCCAACGAAAGTCCAGATCCTCGCGGTCTGGCGTCTGATCGGCCAAGAGTTCGGCAAGCGCCGCGTTTTGATCCAAACCACGTCTATAGCGATGATGGTGAGGCCATGGGCGGTCCGGAGGGTTTCCGTATGCCCCGGATCGACCTTCAGCGGGAGGATCTACGCACCCGCCCGACTGACGATCTGCTGCCGGGGGTGGAGGAAGAAACCGCCTACCGCTCCAGCCGCCGTGTAACCGGTGGCGGAGGGCTTGATCCCGCCACGCGCAAGCTGGTGATGGCGGCAGGCGCTATCGGTGTGGCGCTGGTCGGTTTCATCGGCCTGTGGTCGCTGGTGCAAGGTACGGGTGGGCCGGTTCCGGTGATCGAGGCCGATAACCGTCCATTGCGCGTAAAGCCAGCCAATCCCGGCGGTATGCAGATATCCGGTGCCGATGATGCCATTTTGTCTGGTGCGAGTGATGATGCACCGGAATCTCTGGCCCCCAAGCCGGAAGCCCCCATGCCGGGCCGTCTGGCTCCGCCTGCTGCACCGCAGCCTTTGCCTCCTGTCAGTGGTTCCGAAACGACTGAGGAGCCCGTCATACAGGGTTCTGCGTCACCCGGTGCCAAAGCAACGGCAGACTCGCCTGCTGTAACGGGCAAGGCCACGGAACAAAAATTATCGGCCTCCCCCAAACCGCCGGTCACCACCGAAGATGCGGATGATGAAACGCCATCTGCCCCGCCATCTGCGGCGCCATCAAAAACGGCTCCGCAGGCCGACGCCAAACTTGCTCCGTCCGTCACGCCTGCTTCAAACGGTCATGTCACGGTGCAGCTGGCCGCGCTGAACAGCGAGGATGCGGCGCATAGTGAATGGAACCGCTTGTCCCGCCGTATGCCGGATCTGCTGGGACATCGCCAGCCGAGCATCAGTAAGACCGAGCATGATGGTAAAACCTACTGGCGTCTCCGTACCGGAGGCTTTGCCGACGTTGCAGCAGCAAAATCATTCTGTGCTGAAGTCAGGGCCAAAGGTGGCGGCTGCTCGGTCGCCACTTTCTGAGGCAGGGATATGAAAGCTGCGATCATCGGCCTGTCCGGCCTGAGTCTCACGCCGGCTGAGGAAGCCATGCTGCACACGCAGCGTCCCGCCGGTGTCATCCTGTTTCGTCGCAATATCAGCGATCCTGCCCAGCTGAAGGCCCTGACGGCAAGGCTGCGTTCCATTCTGCCTTCGGAGGCAGCCTTGCTGGTGGATCAGGAAGGTGGGCGTGTGGCGCGGCTGCGGCCTCCTCACTGGCGATCCCATCCGCCTGCTGCTGTCATTGGCCGTCTATATGAAGCAGATAAGGAAGCCGGGTTGCGTGCCGCCTGGTTGACCGGGGCACTGATCGGGCTGGACTGTGCGGGAGTGGGGTTCGATGCGGTCTGTGCCCCGGTGCTCGATCTGCTGGTGCCGGGCGCCCATGACATTGTGGGGGATCGCGCTTACGGCACCGATCCCGGCACGGTCACGCTGTTGGGCGGGGCGGTAATGGAAGGGCTGCTGGCGGCTGGCATGCGCCCTGTGATGAAGCATGTGCCGGGTCATGGCCGCGCGCATGCTGATAGTCATCTGGAATTGCCGGTCGTTCCTGATGAACTTCCTGCGGAATTGGAGCCTTTCACCTGCAATGCCGCGCGTTTTGTGGGCCTCCCCGTCTGGGCGATGACAGCGCATATTCTCTATGAAGCGTGGGACCGGCTCCGCCCGGCCACATTATCTCCCGTGGTGATCGGGCAGATCATCCGGCAACGCATCGGTTTTAATGGTCTGCTGGTTTCCGATGATATCGCCATGAAGGCACTGAGTGGTGATCCTGTTTCTCTCACCCGTCAGACACTGGCAGCCGGATGTGACGTGGTACTGCATTGCACCGGCGTGAAGGCGGAGACACAGGCGGTTCTGGAAGGCTGTCCGTCCCTGACGGATCAGGCTCATGCCCTGCTGGCTGCCCGGCCTGTTGCTTCCATCAGCATCGCGGATGGGGAGTCTCTGGCACAGGAAAGAGAGCGACTGGGCTTGCTGGAAGATGGTATCCGCGCCAAAGACCCGACTGAAGGCCATCACCCGGCCTGATTTCAGCCGGACGGATTACACCCAATGCTATCGCATCTTCTACTCTCGCTGATCCCGGCGGTTTTTGCCATCACACTGCACGAAGCCGCGCACGGGTTTGCAGCCTTTGCGCTGGGTGACCCCACGGCGCGGGAGCAGGGCAGGTTATCACTCAACCCGTTGCGGCATATCGATCCGATGGGCAGCATCGTCATTCCTGGTCTTATGGTGCTCGGGCAGTTGATTGCAACCGGTCATCCGGGGTTCATTTTCGGCTGGGCGAAGCCTGTGCCGGTCAATGTGATGCGGTTCCGTCACCCGTTACAGGGGATGGGGGTGGTTGCGGCGGCAGGGCCGGGGATGAATTTCTTGCTGGCATGGCTGGGCGGGCTGGGGCTGCACTTGCTGCCGTTGATGCCGGCGCAGGCCAGTCAGTGGGTGATGGATGGGCTGTTCGATTTCATCCTGTTTAATCTTGCGCTTGGTCTGTTCAACCTGATCCCGATCCCTCCGCTAGATGGTAGCCGGATCGTCGCCGCCGTGTTGCCGGCACGGGTGGCGATGCACTGGGTCAGACTTGATCGCTACGGCGTTCTGCCGGTCCTCATGATCGTAATGCTGCTGCCATGGCTGGGGCATCATCTGGGAATGGACCTTGATCCGGTTCGGTGGCTGATGGACCGGATGCTGCGGCCTGCGGTTGGCCTCGTCCTGCGTCTGGCGGGCCATGATGATGGCTGAGATGCCGGAACCGCAGGATGGCGCGCTGCTGCTGCGGCTGGAGGGGTTCGAGGGGCCGCTCGATCTGCTGCTGGAACTGGCACGCGGGCAGAAAGTCGATCTGGCAACGATCTCGATCCTGTCTCTGGTCGAGCAGTTTCTGGCCGTGGTCGAAGGCGCACGTGTGGTCCGGCTGGAACTGGCAGCCGATTGGCTGGTCATGGCGGCCTGGCTGACCTGGCTGAAATCCCGCCTTCTTCTTCCAGCGTCTCCTGCCGAGGCGGAGGAAGGCGAGTTGGCGGGAGAGGCTCTGGCCGAGCGTCTGGCCCATCTGCAAGCCATGCAGCGGCTGGCAGCCTGGCTGGCAGGCCGTCCGCAGGTCGGACAGGAGGTGTTCATCCGTGGCACCCCGGAGAATTTTACAGACTATGATCGCTCCCGGCTGAAACTGGATGTGGCCGGGTTGGTGGGTGCCTATCTCTCGGCAAGGCGCCGTGGCGGCAGGCGGCGTATTTACCGGCCTAAACCGGTGTCCTTCTGGAGTGTCAAGGATGCGCTGGGTCGTTTGGAAAAGCTGGTGGGAAGCCTGCCGGACTGGACCAGTCTGGAGCAATTTATACCCCAGGAGCTGCTGAGTCCGCTGGAACGAAAGGCCGCTCTGGCCAGCACCTTGATTGCCGGGCTGGAAATGGCGCGCCATGGCACAGTACGCCTGCGGCAGGAGGCGCCGTTCGGGCCGATCCTCTTGCGTGGCGATGGGCAAATGGCTGAAGACACTCCGGAAGAGGCGGAAAGCAACCAGTCATGAACGATGAGTTGGAGCATTATCTCAGGCTTGCGGAAGCTGTGATCTTCGCCAGTGCCGGCCCGGTTTCCGTCACCGCGCTGGCCCATGCCTTGCCGGTCGGGGCTGATGCGGAGATGATCCTGCCATTACTGCGTCAGCGTTATACAGGGCGAGGGATTGAGCTGCACGAAATCGCCGGGGGATGGCAGTTCCGCACGGCGCCGGATCTTGCCAATGCTCTGCGTCGGGTAGTGGAGGTGCCAAGGCGGTTGCCCCGTGTTGCGATGGAAACGCTGGCTGTCATTGCTTATCATCAGCCTGTCACACGGGGCGAGGTCGAGGAAATCCGTGGTGCCACGCTCAGCCAGTCCACGCTGGATACATTGCTGGAAGCCGGGCTGATCACTCCGCGTGGGCGCAAGGAAGTGCCGGGACGGCCCAGCCTGTGGGGTACTACACCACGCTTTTTGGAGCAGTTCGGTCTGGCATCCCTGACCGATCTGCCGAAGCGGGAGGAATTGCTGACCGATGGTGCCGGACAGGAAAGACTATCGCCCCATCCAGGCATTTTCTCTGATGCAGAGTCCGAGATGATGCCTGAGGATGAAGAAAACTCTGTAGAGAGTACGCCTATAGAAATCCGGGTGGAAGGATCACCGGGCGATGTTTGATTTTGCATGGTCCGAGATCGCCGTGATCGGCGTTGTCGCGCTGGTGGTCATTGGCCCGAAGGATATTCCGGGCGCCATGCGTGGTGTCGCACGTATGGTCCGCAAGGCGCGTTCCATGGCTGCCGAGTTTCAGGGGCAGATGGATCAGATGATGAAGGAAGCCGATCTCGGTGAGGTGCGGGAGACCTTCAACGATCTGCGTGGCGTTAATCTCCGTCAGCAATTGAGCCGCACGCTGGACCCGGATGGGTCGATGCGCTCCACCTTTGATAACAATCCGATGGCACCATCGCCTGCTCCGATGATTATGGGTGGTGATGAGGCCCATATGGTCGAGGAACGGCCATTCCATTCCTTGTCGGCCATGGATAAGAGTCATATGGCATCGGAATGGACGATGGAGAAAACCGTTTCTTCGGAAACCGCCCGTCGTGCAGCGACGGCGCCGGCTTTTATTCCGCCGGGGGAGGCATTCCGTTCCGCCCGCCGCGCTCCCGCCTTCATCCCGCCTGCCGATCAGGGGTAAGGGTTGAACAACGTATGGCTCCGCAGACCGGCTCCGGTTATGTCCGTGAGTGTGATGATATTCTGTAGTGAAAGTTGAAGTCTGGTGGCAGCGCACACACAAGACGACATGATTGATGACAAGCCGATGCCGTTACTGGAGCATCTGCTGGAACTGCGTCGCAGGCTGCTCTGGTCTGTGGCGGCATTCGGGCTGTGTTTCGCGCTGTGCTACTGGTTTTCCGACACGATTTATTTCTGGTTGGCCAAGCCGCTGGCGGATGCGCTCAAGGATCGGGGGGTGGCCAATCCACGCTTTATCTATACGGCCCTGACCGAGGGTTTTTTCACCTACATGAAGGTTGGTATTTTCGGTGCCGCCTTCCTGTCTTTTCCGATCATCGCGTCACAGGTCTGGATGTTTGTCGCACCCGGCCTGTATCGCAGGGAGAAAAGGGCTTTTCTGCCCTTTCTGATTGCGACACCGGTGCTGTTCGTCATGGGGGCGTCGCTGGCTTATTTCGCCATTTTCCCGGCAGCATGGCGGTTTTTTCTGCATTTTTCCACACCAGATGGTGGGGGTGGCATCCCGATCGAGTTGCAGCCGAAAATCGGGGAATATCTGACGCTGGTGATGAAGCTGATCCTCGCTTTTGGCATCGCATTCCAGTTACCGGTCGGGCTGTCCCTGCTGGCAAGGGTCGGCTTGGTCAGCGCGCAGTCTCTGGTCGCCAAGCGCCGCTATGCAATTGTTGCTATGTTCGCAATTGCGGCAGTGCTGGCACCGCCCGATGCCATTACCATGATCGGCCTCGCCTTGCCTCTGGTGGCACTCTATGAGGTGTCGATCATTGCTGCGCGCATTGTCGCCCCGAAACGAGCCACATCGGAGAATGATGAAGGCGGGGATTAACGGCGGGACAGGCTCTCCGCTATAAGCACGGATACCCGGATTTTATTCAGTGATGCCGGACCGGGAGCAGGCCAGAAAGCTATCCGGACCGGAACGACCATTTGGAGGCAAGATGCACGATATTCGCGCTTTACGAGCCGATCCCGCCGCTTTCGATGCGGCGTTGGGCCGCCGTGGCCTGCCTGCCTCCGCATCCAGCCTGCTGGCGCTGGATGCCGATCGCCGCGTAGCCCAGACCCGGTTGCAGGAATATCAGGCGCGCCGCAACGCATTGGCCAAAGAGATCGGACAGGGCAAGCGCCAGGGGATTGATACTTCCATGCTGGAGGCGACCGCTGTCGCCCTGCGTGATGAGATGGAGGCGCTGGAGGCACGGAGCGCATCGCTGGATGCGGAGCAGAAAAGCCTGCTGGAGCGTCTTCCCAATAGCCTGGATGCCGAAGTTCCCACTGGCCCCGATGAGAGTGCCAACGTCATTCTGAAACAGGTCGGTGAGCCGATTTCCTTCCCGTTCCCCGCACGCCAGCATTTCGAACTGGGCGAGACGCTGGGCATGATGCTGTTCGATGCCGCGGCAAAACTTTCAGGCGCACGTTTTGTCGTGCTGCGCGGTGCTCTGGCAAGGCTGGAACGGGCTCTGGGCCAGTATATGCTCGATCTGCACAGCACGGAGCATGGCTTTACCGAAATGCAGGTACCGGCTCTGGTGAATGACGCAACGGCATACGGCACCGGCCAGCTTCCGAAATTCACCGAGGATCTGTTCCGCACCACCGATGGGCGCTGGCTGATTCCGACCGCCGAGGTGCCTCTGACCAATCTTGTGGCAGACAGTGTGGTTGATGAAGCCAGCCTGCCAATGCGCATGACCGCACTGACTGACTGCTTCCGTAGTGAGGCAGGCAGCGCAGGACGGGACACACGTGGCATGCTGCGTCAACACCAGTTCCATAAAGTCGAAATGGTTTGCATCACCCGGCCGGAGGACAGCGATGCCGAGCATGAGCGTATGACGCGCTGTGCCGAGACGGTGCTGGAAAATCTCGGCCTTGCATATCGGCGTGTTTTTTTATGCTCGGGCGATACCGGTTTCTCGGCAGCACGGACCTATGATCTGGAGGTCTGGTTGCCGGGGCAGCAAGCATGGCGGGAAATCAGCTCCTGCTCCAACTGCCGCGATTTTCAGGCGCGCCGCATGAACGCCCGTTATCGTGGTGCGGATGGGAAGGTGGCGGGGGTTCCGCATACGCTCAATGGTTCCGGTGTGGCCGTCGGCCGTGCCCTGATCGCTGTGATGGAGACCTGTCAGCGCGAGGATGGCAGCATTGATGTGCCTGCCGTTCTGCGTCCCTATATGGGCGGGCTGGAACGTATTTCCGCGTGAGGATATCGTCATGAGCAGTGTAGTACGGTCAGGACGTATCAGCGTTCCGGCACTGCGCGCCCGTAAGGGCGGCACGCCGATCGTGGCCCTGACCGCCTATACTGCGCCGATGGCCGGGCATCTTGATCCGCATGTCGATGTGCTGCTGGTGGGTGACAGTCTCGGCATGGTGATTTATGGGTTTGAGACGACCCTGCCGGTGACGCTGGATATGATGATTGCCCATGCCGCGGCGGTGGTGCGCGGGTCCAGCCGGGCCTGTGTCATTGTTGATCTGCCATGGGGGACATATCGGGAAAGTCCCGAGCAGGCTTACCGTAACGCCGCACGACTTCTGGCCGAAACGGGGGCAGGGGCCGTCAAGCTGGAAGGGGGACAGGAGATGGCGGAGACCATCGCTTTCCTCACAGCCAGGGGCATTCCGGTTTGCGGTCATGTCGGGTTGATGCCGCAGGATACACTGATGGAAGGTGGTTATCGTGCCACCGGTCGCACAGAGGACAGTGCGGCCCGTGTTCTGGCTGACGGCATGGCTGTGGCGGAAGCAGGGGCATTCATGATCGTTCTGGAAGGCACGCTGGAACCGGTTGCCGCCGGAATCACACGCTCGGTTGCGGTTCCCATCATCGGGATCGGGGCCTCGCCACATTGCGACGGTCAGGTTCTGGTGACCGATGACATGCTGGGGTTATATGGTTCGTTCCAGCCTCGTTTCGTGAAACGCTATGCCGAGTTGGCGATGACAGTGGCGGAGGCAGCTGCCTGTTATGCGGATGATGTACGCACACGGCGCTTCCCGGCGATGGAGCATTGTTATACTCTGTCACGATAGCGATCTTGTGTAAGCAAAGAACTATCATTCCCTGGCCATGCAAAATGGCCTTTTTGACTCTCATCATTCAGAGTGTATTTTTCTTGCATCATAATAGGCATGAAATTGCAATAATATTGCCTAAGTAATTTTTTTATTCCACACTCCTGAGCCGGTCAGATATGGCAAGGAGAGAGTGTGTGGTGAACGAAAGCTCTACGGACTATCAAGCCTCCATATCAGAAAAACCCAGACCTTTTTTCCAGTATGACGGAAAAACAGGTGAGCTTTATAAAATTTTTCTGATCAATCTTCTTTTGAGTATCGTAACACTCGGTATTTACCGATTCTGGGCTATTTCCAGAATGAGGCGCTACCTATGGTCGCGTTGTCGTTTTCAAGAGACTCGTTTTACTTACACCGGAACAGGAGGCGAGTTATTTTTAGGTTTTTTGAAAGTGCTGGGTCTGCTGATCCTGCTGATTGCGGCGACAGGGGCTGCGGCTTATGGCCTTGCTAAGCTCAGCCCTTCTCTTGTTCCTGTTCCAATCATCGCTGCCTATATTTTCGTCGTGCTGCTGGCTGTCGGTGCGCCCTATGCGGCTCAGCGATATCGTCTGAGCCGAACAGAATGGAATGGCATTCGTGGCGGAATGACCGGGTCTCTTTTCACCTACGCATTTTACGCACTGCTTTATGGTGTGCTCACAATTTTGACTCTCTATCAGTTGGCACCATGGGCGGCTGTTCGACTGACGGAATACCGAATCAATAACAGCCAGTTCGGCAGTGAAAACCTGTCATTTTATGGGCGCGCAGGACGGCTTTATCTAGCCTTTCTGGCCACATTCCTGATCATGGTTGTTCTGTTTTTCAGTATCGCTCTGCTGACATGGTATGTACTGGCGGTTACGTTCGGCGCTGATCCTTGGGTATTTAGCGATAACGGGCGTTCACTCGTGACGCTGTTCAAGGCGCTGCCACATTTCGAGCCGGAGATTGCGCTTGTCGGAGTTGGGACGCTGTTTATTTATCTTATTCTGGCAACGCTTATTTCCTGCTGGTATATTGCTCTTTTTATTCGCCATGTCATTGGTAATACCACCTATGCATCGTTTCGCTTTTTCAGCACTGTTACCGGGCTGAAACTGCTGGGACAATTGACCGGAAATTTTCTGATCACCTTGTTTACGCTTGGCTTGGGGCTGCCATTTGTTATTCAGCGGAACATGCGGTTTCTGGAGCGCCATACTTTGGTAATAGGCAATCCGCTTCCAGCCGAGTGGTTGCACCAGAATACACAGTCGCTACCCGCGACTGGCGAAGGCCTTTTGAATGTCTTCGACGGAGGCAGCGGATTCTGATCACTTCCCAGCCAGACAATGGTATCGCGCCACGTTCTTATCCTGCGCGATACCATGACGGCAGCACGGCGGAGACGCATCACGTCTCCGTTCATGTGCAGGGATCAGGATTGATTGTAGAGCGGTCTCGTCATCCGGCAGTGGTATGGAAATTACGGACGATCAGATATAGCGAGCCAACGCCGGAAAACGATGTCATCCTGTTCCGGCGGGGATATGCTGACCGGCTGATTCTCAATGATCCTGACAGTCTGGGGCATTTGGGAATACGCTTCAAAAGCACGAAGCATGTGTGGTGCTATATAACCACAGGTATCGTTGCGTGTGTTCTCGGCTCATTTATTCTGATCGAGCGTGCGCCCGAATGGATTGTACCCTTCATCCCGGACCATACCGAGCAATGGCTTGGTCAGCAGGTTGCGGAAAGCATCATCGCTAAAAAACGTGTCTGCACCGGGAAGGCCGGGCTGCATACACTGCGTGTACTGGAGCAGAAAATTGCTCATGCAGCCGGGATCAATGGTTCTATTCATCTGGATGTTATTGATGATCCGCAAGTCAATGCCTTTACGATTCCGGGGCGACGTATTGTGTTATTGTGTGGTCTGATTGAAGCCAGCCGCGATTCCGATGAAGTGGCCGGTGTCATGGCGCACGAAACCGGTCATGTATTTTATCATGATCCCATGCAGCTTTTGGTGCGGCTTGTTGGTTTAGGTGTATTGGAGACAGTTATAACAGGCGGAAGCTGGTCCCTGTCCGCCGATTTGGCTACGCAAATGCTGGGGCTTCATTACAATCGCAGGCAGGAGGAGCGGGCCGATAAAGCGGCAATACGGTTTCTCGATAAAGCCGGGTTGCGCTCCGATGGTCTCGCTCATTTCTTTGAAACTTTGGAGAAACGGGAGGAGCACTCTCTTTCCGTTGAATTCCTCTCCGACCATCCGGCGACGATTGTACGACGTCATGCCAATCCGGGCAGTTCCTCAGGTGCGTCTGCCATGAGTGACAAGGACTGGCAGGCGGTGCGGCGGGTCTGCGATGAAAAGACGTCGTCCACAACAGACAATGATGACGATGAGTAATCCGGCGGCGTTTACCGCAGCGCATCCTGGGTGATGACCACGCCCAGCCGCCCGGCCAGATCCTGAATGAACTGCCAGGCGACACGACCTGAACGTGCACCCCGTGTGACAGCCCATTCCAGCGCATCTTCATGCAGTGTCTGCATCTCGACCGGCAGGCTCAGCCTGGCGGCATACTGATCCACCATGCGCAGGAACGTATCCTGATCGGCATTATGAAAGCCCAGCCATAATCCGAAACGATCGGAGAGTGATACTTTTTCTTCCGTTGCCTCGGAGGCGTGAATGGCGGTCGACCGCTCATTTTCGATCATGTCTCGTGGCATGAGATGACGGCGATTGCTGGTCGCATAGAACAGAATGTTGGCCGGTCTTCCTTCAATGCCGCCATCCAGAACCGATTTCAGCGCCTTGTAATCGGCATCTTCTTTTTCAAAAGAAAGATCATCACAGAAAATCAGGCACTGTCTCGGGTTGCCGATAGCGGGATGACGCAGCAGACGCAGAAGGGTCGGCAGGGTCGCAATGTCTTCCCGGGCGATTTCGATCAGGGCAAGACTACCGGGGTGCTGGTGATTGGCTTCTGCATGAGCCGCTTTGACGAGGGAGGATTTGCCCATCCCCCGTGCACCCCACAGCATGGCGTTATTGGCTGGCAGCCCTCTGGAGAAACGCAGCGTGTTATCCAGCAGGATCTGTTGCTGTCGTTCCACGCCCTGCAGCAGGCCGATTGACACATATGCGACGGCTGGAACCGGCAGGAGATAATTTTCCGCAGGCTCCCATACGAAAGCGTCCGCATCCCGCAAGGAAGGGAGCCGGGGCGGGGGCGGAGCCATACGCTCCAGAGCTTCGACAATGCGGTGCAGGTTGGCGGAATCCTGTGGGCTGAAAGATGTCATCATCAATCCCTCTGAAGACACAGGCTGTATATCACCGGATTTCGGGTGTAGGGTGAAGCCCGCTGCAGCGGTCAGGCATAGCGGCGCTGTGAGAAAGCGGCCTTGAAGCGAGCGGGAGCAGAATTTATGGTGCGGCACCGGCCGGTTGCGGTTCAGGCCGTGTCTTTACCTGCCTTTG
The DNA here is from genome assembly GCF_001889525.1 of Granulibacter bethesdensis. Lineage (NCBI taxonomy): Bacteria > Pseudomonadati > Pseudomonadota > Alphaproteobacteria > Acetobacterales > Acetobacteraceae > Granulibacter > Granulibacter bethesdensis. Next base: position 1,381,911 of record NZ_CP018192.1, on the reverse strand, counting down.
CCCCATCATCAAGGTATATATGATGTTTCCAAACTTGATCACCCCGGCCTTCGCCCAGTCTGTCGGAGGCGTCGGCACCACCGAGATGATGCAGTATCTGCCGCTACTGCTAGTATTTGGCGTGTTCTATTTTTTGCTCATTCGCCCTCAGCAGCAGCAGGCAAAGAAGTTGAAAGCCATTCTTGCCGGCCTTAAGCGCGGCGATCAGGTTGTAACATCGGGCGGTATTGTCGGACGTGTGGTCAAGGCCACCGATGGTACTCCTGAAATCGAGGTCGAGATTGCGCCGAATGTCAAAGTGATTGTGCTGCGCGATACTATCGCCAGCGTCGTCAATCCACAGGCGGCTAATGATACGAAACCTGCTTCCAAGGCTGGCTGATTGATGACAGACGGATAATCCCGTCACTATCAGTGTCGGATCAAATAAGACGGTCACGCCCGCCAAGCTGGATGTGACCGTCTTTTGTGTTTTCAGGCCGTGGTGCTGGGCACTCCCAGCACTGGATCAGCCGGAAGCGGGGCTGTAGGCAAGGGTGCTTCATAGGCCATGCGGTTCCAGGCATCCAGCGCAGCGATCTTGTAGGCTTCTGCAAGGGTCGGATAATTGAACGTGTTGTCGATGAAGTAATCCAGCGTGCCATGCAGGTTCAGCACGGCCTGCCCGATATGGATCAGCTCCGTCGCACCTTCCCCTACGATATGTACACCCAGCAGGCGGCGGGTTTTGAGGGAGAAGATCATCTTCATGAGGCCGTTGGAAAGGCCCATGATATGCCCGCGGGAGGTCTCCCTGAAGCGGGCAATCCCGCATTCATAAGGAATATGCCGTTCCTTGACCTGTTCCTCGGTCAATCCGACCGTGGACATTTCCGGCACGGAATAGATGCCGTAGGGGAAATAGTCCGGAGCAGGCGGTGAGGGCGCATCGAAAGCATGACAGGCGGCAATGCGCCCCTGCTCCATGGAGGTGGAGGCAAGGCTGGGGAAACCGATAATGTCACCGGCTGCATAAATACCAGGAATGGATGTTTCCATTGTCTGTGGATTGACGCTCAGACGTCCACGCTTGTCCGGGACCAGCCCGATGGTTTCCAGTCCCAGTCCTTCGACGGCGCCACTTCGACCGGCTGCATAGAGCACCATGTCGGAGGGGAGACGCCTGCCGCCTTCGAGAAGCGTGACCGGATGATCGTTTTCGAAGGCAATCCCTTCGACTGCCGAGCCGAGGCGGATCGTCATGCCGGAATCACGGAGTTGATGCAGAAAGTCATCCACCAATTCGCTGTCGATGAAATCCAGGATTGTCTTACGAGGCTCAACCAGCGTGACCTTGATATCCAGCGCATGGAAAATCGTTGCGTATTCAACGCCGATGACGCCAGCTCCGATAACCGTCAGACTGCGAGGCAGGGTAGGGATAGAGATGATTTCGTCGCTATCGAGAACCGTCCTTCCATCGAATGGAATATTGTCAGGCCGATGCGGTACGGTGCCGACTGCAATAAGAATGCGGGCCGCCCGGGCTACAAAGCTTATGTCCGGGGCGGTTGTTATCTCGACATGCTCCCGGTCCAGAAAGTGTGCCACGCCATGGATGGTACGGACGCGGTTGCGAGAGAATTGGTGCTCCAGCACATCCACCTCATGCGACAGTGTGATGTGCAGACGGTTCATCAGGTCATCGGCTTCGATATCCTTTTTGACCCGATAGGCACGACCGTAAAATCCCCGTTCCCTCCAGCCGGACAGATTGAGAACAGTTTCCCTCAGGGTTTTGGAGGGGATCGTGCCGGTATGGACCGAAACCCCACCTACTTTTTGGCCTCGCTCTACCACCAGCACGGTATGGCCGAGCTTGGCAGCCTGAATGGCCGCTCTGCGCCCGGCGGGGCCGCTGCCAATGACGATCAGATCGTAAATCTGATCGGTCGAAAGGGTGTCTGAATTATCGAGACTCACCATACGAAGAATGTCCCGCCTTTTTGATAAAAGTGTTGCCTGATCCGGAGTGTATTCTTTCCAGTTTTCTGCCAGCAGGGGAACCGACTGGCACAAGGTTTAAAAAATTATTCAGAATCAAGCTTGTGGAGCCGATTCTCTCACTTTAGTGATAGTATCCGTTTGTAGACACGGGCGTTTCGCGATGATGGCTGGCTCCCACGTGGCGCTTGGCGCGGCAGCGTGGCTGATCGTCGCGCCGAAGCTGGGTCTTCCCCCCGCCGATGCGACGGGGTTGGCGCTGGCTGTGGTTGGTGCGTTGTTGCCGGATGTGGATCACCCGAAATCATGGGTTGGCCAGCGTCTGGGTGGTCTGTCGATCGCGTTGAGCAAGGCTTTCGGCCATCGTGGCGTGACCCATTCCCTGCTGGCAATCATCGCTTGCGGCTGGGCTATGCAGCATTCGCGGCTTTCCCGGACCATCATTGATCCTTTGGTAACCGGGTATCTGTCGCATCTGGCGGCTGATCTGCTCACTCCTGCCGGATTGCGGCTGGGTTGGCCGCTGAAAGGCACCTGGGCCTTGCCGCTCTGTCGCACCGGGTCGGCATTTGAGCCGCTGATCGTGGCGCTTGCGCTCTGGGGGGCTGGATCGGCCACCGGGGTCAGCCCCGCCAGCAGTCTGGTCGGGTTGAGGCAGACGGCCTGTATTGTGCTGCCGAAAGATTTCTTTCCTTTCTGTGCATCCGGACATGCTCATGGCAGTCGGGCGGTGACGGCTGACCGGGTGCATCACGGTTCAGCAGGCCGGCAGAGTATCTGAGCTTTTTGTTCGTCAAGGGTGAGCCATGCTTTCGACCCAGCGTGTCATGGCGGATCGCTCTTCCTCGGTCATATGGGTGGCATTACCCAGCGGCATGGTTTTCAGCACAGAGGCTTGCTGCTGAATGCGCAACGCGTTGGCCATGATGGCATCGGCCGTATCAAGCGCCAGACCAGACGGAGCACTTTCCATCAATGTGGGATGAGCGGAGTGGCATGGCGTGCAGCGGTTCTGCACAATGGTCATAATCCGGGAAAACGAGGGGGCGGTAGCCCTGTTTTCTGCGGTAGTATGGAGGGGATACGGTGCTCTCCATACAATCAACGCTGCCATGATAACCGTGGCGGAGACAGGCAACGCCCAGACGCGCCGCCCTTCGTGCCAAGCGACGAAAAACTGTCTTGTCAGCGCACCGGCCAGCATGATGGCACAGAGCATGATCCACCGGTCATGATCCGCGAAGGTGAAAGCGTAGTGATTGCTGATCATCGTAAAAACGACCGGCAAGGTAAAATAGGTATTGTGAACCGATCTCTGCCGCCCTCTGCGTCCCGGTTCGGGATCAGGTGTTTCTCCGCGCATCATGGCGGTAACCATGGTTTTCTGGCCGGGGATAATCACCATCAGCACATTGGCCGTCATAATGGTGGCGAGCATTGCTCCGATGATCAGGAAAGCGGCGCGGCCTGAGAAAAGATGGGTTCCTACCCAGGAGGCACCGATGACGAACAGCCCCACTGCTATGGAAAGAGCGACATCACGCGCACCCAGCAAACGGCACAAACCGTCGTAGATACCCCATCCCACGATCAGAAATCCGATCGCCAGCACCGATGCACCATAAGGCGGCAGCGCCATCACATCGGGATCAACCAGATATAACCCCGGTTGGGCCAGATAGAGCGCGCTGAGCAGCGCGAAACCGCTCAGCCAGGTGGCGTAGGCTTTCCATTTTGACCAGTGCAGCTCCTGCGGCAGATCAGGCGGCGCAATGCGATAGCGTTGCATATGGTAGAATCCGCCACCATGCACAGCCCATTGCTCTCCAGCCACGCCACGTGATGCCGCATCGGCAGGAGGGGGCCGCAGACCACGATCCAGCATCACGAAATAGAACGACTCACCGATCCACGCGATGCCGGCCACTACATGAAACCAGCGTAAAAGCAGTTCCAGCCAGCTGCCGAAATAAGAAAAAAGCAGGTTCATCGCTCAACTGCCCCGATAGGTGGTGTATCCCCATGGGGAGACCAGCAGCGGCACATGATAATGCGCGGACGGGTCAGAAAGCCCGACCGCCAGACGCACGGTCTCCAGAAATGGCGGATCCGGCAGGGAGGAATCCTGGGCAGCGAAATAGGCTCCTACATCGAAAGCAAGTTCATAGCGTCCGGCAATCAGGGCTGCTCCCTGCAACAGCGGCGCGTCACAGCGACCATCGCTGTTGGTGATTGTCATGATCAGGGGGTCAGGCTCTCCCTGGCGATAAAGCCGCACCTGAATCCCCGCGGCAGGCACGCCCCGCGCCGTATCGAGAACATGCGTGGTAAGTTGTCCCATTCAGATGCCTTTGCCTGCTGGTGATGGACGGCTTTAATGATGTCTTGTCATGGGCTGCCAGATTGGTCGCCAGATGGGTCGCCAGCATCGCAGGCTGGCGGATGCTCTGCCAAGAGAGGGAATGATGCATCATGGATGGAAACCGTCAGCCCTGCTGGCCGTTCAGCAGAAATATGCCACGGGAAGAATTTATGGCGATGCTGGAAGGAATTTACGAAAGCTCGCCATGGGTTGCCGAACATGCTTGGCGGACAAAGCCTTTTGGGGATATCCAAAGCCTGCATACAGCACTGGCGCAGGCTGTGGACAGCGCTGATCCGCCATTACAGCTTTCCCTGATCCACGCCCATCCGGAACTGGCGCCTGACAGGGCAATGCAGTTGACCCCTGAATCACGTTACGAACAGCACGCGGCCGGACTTGATGAGTGCGACGATGCGCGCCGGCATAGTCTGATGACACTTAACCGGGCCTATCGTGAACGCTTCGGTTATCCCTTTATCATCGCGGTGAGGGGGCATGGTCCCGACAGCATTATCGCCGCGATGAAAGCGCGTCTGAGCAGGACCGAGAGGGAGGAAAGGCAGGAGGCGCTGGATCAGATTAATCAGATCGCATGGTTCAGGCTGAATGACAGATTCGGTCATTCCGCCAGCCGTGATTAACCGATGGAATGATTTCGCACGATTGTCACAAGGTGCCGTTCATTCTTGTGTTTTAAGGATTTTGCCACTAGGCTGACTGGTAAAGGATGGTGGGCGCGACAGGGATTGAACCTGTGACCCCCGCCGTGTGAAGGCGATGCTCTCCCGCTGAGCTACGCGCCCATCCGATGGGCGCGTTCTATGACGGAATACGGATGGTGGCAAGCCCTCCTTTCAGGAGATTTGACGGACAAAGGTTTTTTTCCGAGCGGTATCTTTCAGTTCAGGGTCGCTGAAATTGTGGCAGCCGTATTTTCACAGATCACGGAGAATGGGGCAGAATCATGGAACCGGTTCATAAATCAGGGGCTGCCGTAAACGGGGTATGCCTCGCAACTGTGATCATTGCGGGATACTGCGTTCTGGCAGGTCATGGGATGGCCCAGACGAAAGCCGGTCAGGCAGGACCGCAGGAAGTATCCCATAATCTGTCACCCGATATATCTCCCTCGATATCTCCCTCTGGGGTCCAGTTGGCTCATATGCCGGTTCGCTTGCCCGACCATATCGAGGCCGACGAGCCATCTGCCAACACAGCCGTCATTGCCACCTACCATGCCTATGCCAGAGGGCTGCACGTTGCGGATGTGACCGTACGGGTGGTCTGGAATGACACGCATTATCACGTATTGCTGGAATCCAGGACGGCGGGAATCCTGCAATGGATACGCTCCACCTGGTCGATCACGGAGGCCGCGGGAGACTGGCAGGATGGCTCCCCTGTGCCATCCCTGTTTCTCAGCACCGGTTCCGTTAACGGACGGCAGAGCGTGACAGAGGTTCTCTATCGCAAGGGACAGCCGAGCGGAATCAGGCTGGGGCCTGAGGAGGCAGTCCATAAGATTTCCACGTTCCCGTTCAAGAATATCGCGCTGGACAGTCTCAGCGCGATGGTCGCCTTGACGCATCATGCGGCTTTGTCCGGGGGCTGTGCTGGAACCGCCACTATTTTCGATGGCCGGCGTATGGCAACAATTCATTCTACACTGAGCGGTAAAGATCAGCTGCTTTCCCCTGTCAGCGATGAAGTAAAACCGGTTCAGACCATGCGGTGCGATATCGTGGGGCAGAAACAGGCCGTAGAGGGGGCGGGTAGTCCCGCATCCAGACCATGGCATGCAACGGCATGGCTGGGACCGGCAGGGCCAGCCCAGGTCTTTCCTATCCGCATGCGCTTTGATGATGTGAAGTCGCGCTGGATGGGGAGCATCACTTTCTACCTGGACAGCATCAGCACGCTGCCGGATTAGGAAGCTGGTATAAGGCTTTCAAGTAGATCAGGCAGGTCGGAAAACCGTTCAGCAATCGCCGTGGCGGCTGCCCCCATTGCATCGGTGCCGTAACCCCACCGCGCCCAGACGGAGGGGATGGGAATCGAACCTGCAGCATCAATATCGTTGCTATGATCCCCCACCATGATTGCCCCTTCCGGTGTCATCCCCGCCAGCGCAAGGGTGGAAAGCAGATGGCCCGGATCAGGCTTGCGGACCGGAAAACTGTCTCCCGCGCCCACGACCGCAAAAAAAGACGCTATTTCAAAATTTTCCAGAATGATCTGCGCTGGAACGGCTGGCTTGTTCGTACAAACCAGCAAGGTCCAGCCTCGGTTTTTCAGTTCGGCCAACGTATCCGGAACATCGGGATACAAACGGGAATGGCTGGTCGCATGGTCGGCATAGGCCGCCATGAAATCCTGCATCATGGTTTCGGTCAGGGTGGCCCCCCTTCCATTTGCGGCGCGCGTTAGCAAAGCACGGGCACCATCGCCCACCATTGGCCCAACCTCCGCCTGTGTATAGGACGGCAGCCCGGCCCGTTGTAGCGTGCCATTCAGAACACTGGTGATGTCAGGCAACGAATCGACCAGTGTTCCATCAAGATCCAGCAGTACCGTGCGCATGTCGCATTCCGTAATCTGAAGTGATCTTTCAGGCTTTGACAGGAACCGGCTGGCAGCGCTAGCGGATTCCGCATGGATCAGACCCCGTCTTACTTTCAGCCATCCGGCACCGCCGTGATTCTTGCGGCCGGGCTCGGCACGAGAATGAAGTCCGCCCGGCCCAAGGTTCTGCACCCGATTGCAGGGCGCTCCATGCTGCAGCATCTGATTGCAGCCTGCCAGCAGGTGTTCAGCCATATCGTGGTGGTCATCGGCCCGGATATGGATAGCGTTGCCCGGGAAGCTGCGCCTCATCCAACCGTGGTGCAACAGGAAAGGCTTGGCACTGCACATGCAGCCCTGCAGGCCATGGCTCTGGTGCAGCAGGGAGAGGTTGCAATCCTGTACGGGGATAACCCCCTGATCTCGACCACAACCCTGCACACCCTCGTGCAGCGCCGTCGGCAGGGCGATGCGGTGCTGGCCATGCTCGCCATGCACCCGCCTGAGCCGGGACGCTATGGCCGGGTGATAACGGAGAAGTACCAGAGCGGAGACTATGTTTCCCGCATCGTCGAATATGCGGAGGCCAATGAACAGGAAAGGGCTGTAACACTCTGTAATGCAGGTGTGTTCTGCGCCGATGCCGTGTCCATGGCGGCTTGGCTGGGCGGTGTGGATAACGCCAACAGCAAGGGCGAGTACTATCTGGGAGATATCATTCCTCTCGCAATTGCGGGAGGGGGGCATGTTGCGGCTGTGGAAGCCCCTTATGAAGAGTTGCGCGGCATCAACAGCAAAATGGAGCTCGCCGAGGCTGAAGCAACGGTCCAGATCGCATTGCGCCGTCAGGCTCTGGAAAAGGGTGTTACCATGACCGCGCCGGACACGGTTTTTCTTTCGGCTGATACGATGCTCGCGCCGGATGTGCTGGTTGGCCCGCATGTGGTGTTCGGCCCCGGCGTTACGGTGGAGGAAGGGGCGGAAATCCGCGCTTTCAGCCATCTGGAAGGATGTCATGTCGGTCGGCATACGCTGGTCGGTCCTTATGCACGTCTGCGTCCGGGCAGCGTTCTGGGGGCAGGTGCTCATGTCGGGAATTTCGTTGAACTGAAACAGGCAACGCTGGGTGAGGGTGCGAAAGCAAATCACCTGACCTATCTGGGGGATGTCGAGGTCGGTGCGCGTGCCAATATCGGCGCTGGCACCATCACCTGTAATTACGACGGCGTGCACAAGCATCGCACGGAGATCGGGGACGATGCGTTTATCGGGTCCGATACGGCGCTGGTGGCCCCGGTGAGGATTGGACGCGGGGCGATTACGGGGGCTGGAAGCGTTATTGTCGAGGACGTACCAGCGGATGCCTTGGCACTTGCCCGTGGCCGTCAGGTAAACAAGCCAGAGCGTGCGGCAGAGATTCGCCGTCAACTGAAGGGCAGCGTCTGATGTGCGGCATTGTGGGTGTCATCGGGGCGCGGGATGCCGCCCCTTTGCTGTTGGACGGTCTTCGCCGGCTGGAATATCGCGGCTACGACAGTGCCGGGGTCGCCACGCTGGTGGATGGGATCATCGACCGTCGTCGTGCAGAAGGAAAACTCGCCAACCTTGCGGCCCTGCTGGATCGTTCCCCTCTGCCAGGACTGACCGGCATTGGCCATACGCGCTGGGCCACCCATGGCGCACCGACCGAGAGCAATGCCCATCCGCATGGCACCTCCCGCGTGGCCATCGTCCATAACGGGATCATTGAAAATCATGCCGAATTGAGGACCGAGCTGGAGGCGGAGGGGCAGGTTTTCCAAACGGAAACCGATACGGAAACCGTTGCCCAACTGGTTGATCTGCATCTGCGGCGGGGCATGGGGCCGGTTGCCGCGGCGCAGGCAGCCCTGAGTCGTCTGGAGGGCGCTTATGCGCTGGCCATGGTGTTCGCCGGCCACCCCGATCTGATCATCGGAGCGCAGAAGGGCGCACCTCTGGCGGTTGGCTATGGGGATCAGGAAATGTTTCTTGGCTCTGATGCTCTGGCTCTGGCACCGCTGACCCGGCGGATCGCCTATCTGAAGGATGGCGATTACGTGCTGGTGACACGGGAAGGGGCCCGTTTCTTTACGGAGGATGGCACAGAAGCCGCGCGGGAGGTCAAGCTCACTGCCTATAGTGGTGCCGCGATCGGCAAGGGGGAATACAGGCATTTCATGGAGAAGGAGCTCCATGAACACCCGGCGGTGATCGGTGATACCCTGCATCAGATGGTCAATCCGGCGACCCGTCAGGTGGCGCTGCCGGAATTGCCTTTCGACTGGTCGGATATATCACGCATCACCATGACGGCCTGTGGCTCAGCCTATTATGCCGGTCTTGTGGGTGCGCGCTGGTTCGAGGCATTGGCCCGTCTGCCGGTCGATACCGATGTTGCCAGCGAATTCCGTTATCGCGAACCGCCTTTGCCAAAGCGAGGACTTGGCCTGCTGGTCAGCCAGTCCGGCGAAACGGCCGATACTCTGGCGGCCCTGCGTTGTCTGAAAGCAGGGGGGCAGACCCTTCTCTCCATCGTCAACGTCGCCGAGAGCACCATTGCCCGCGAAAGTGACTCTGTCCTGCAAACCATTGCCGGGCCGGAGATCGGCGTTGCCAGCACCAAGGCGTTCACAGCCCAATTATCCGTGCTGGCCTGCCTCGCCATTGCCGCCGGGCGTCATCGTGGCCTTCTGGATCATGCCGAGGAAGCGCGCCTGACCGCCGCTCTGCTGGAAGTACCCGGTGCAGCTGCCGAGGTTCTGGAAAGGCATGATGCCATCAAGCGCGTAGCGGTCCGGGTCGCAGAAGCGCGCGATGTGCTGTATCTGGGCCGGGGAAACTGTTATCCCATCGCCCATGAGGGAGCGTTAAAGCTGAAGGAAATCAGCTATATCCATGCTGAAGCCTATGCGGCAGGCGAGATGAAGCATGGTCCCATCGCCCTGATCGACCATAGCGTGCCGATCATCGCCATTACCCCCAGCGGGCCGCTTTTTGATAAAACAGCCTCCAATCTTCAGGAAGCCGCAGCGAGAGGCGGCCAGATCATGGTGTTCAGCGATGAATGCGGGGCAGAGCGGTTGAAAGGTATTGCGGCTGAGACGGTTATCCTTCCGGATGTTGACCCGTTTGTAGCCCCGTTGCTTTACGCCATTCCTGTTCAGCTTCTGGCCTATCACGTCGCGGTCATGAAGGGTACCGATGTCGACCAGCCTCGTAACCTCGCTAAAAGTGTCACGGTCGAGTAACTGGACCACGCCGCCTAATTCTGGAACGAAGGCCGCTTTCGCTCAAAACCAATATAATTTTCGAGGAATACTGCTCATGAACAAGGCCCTGTTCAACGGAACCGTTGCTTTCATTCTTTCTATCTGCATTGGCCTGCCTGCTCTGGCGCGGGCAACCGAGATTCAGTCAGGTCTGTGGACGATTGATATCACCGCCCAAAAGGATGAAAAAACGGTCAAGCGTCAGAAGACCCAGTGCATTACCCCGGAAGAGGCAAAAAACCCTGAAGCCGGCTTCAATTTCAGCAAATCCATGCCGCAATGCGACAATACGCATCACTGGGACGGCACCACCCTGTCCTGGACGGTGGAATGCAAGAACGACAAGAAAATCGCCAGCAGCGGTAAGTTCATGTTTGACAGCGCCACGCATTTGACCGGTGTGATCGACAATACACAGGATGGCAAACCGCTGGCTCATATCACGATTGACGGCCGCCGGACTGGTGAGTGCCCGAAAACACCCTGATCATGCCATTCTCCGGCATTATGAAGCCGGACAGGGGGGTGAAGGTGATAAAGCGGCTGGGACTGTTTATGCTTCTGGCAGGTGTTGGGCTGCATTGCCTTCAACCCGGTCTGGCAGCCACCCCTTCGTCCCGCCCGGGCATCATTCCGGGGCTGAATTTGCCCTCTGCATCTTCTTCTGACACATCCGGGAACGCGGACCCTGATATTGATGGGTTGGTGAAAATTCTTGAGGATGACAAGGCACGGGCACGCCTGATTGAACGTTTGAAAAAAACGGCGACAGAAGATGAAAAAGCGGATGTATCACCTCCGGAGCCGGTAGCGGTTCATCTGGCTAATTTTTCCGCTCTGCTGTTTCAGCATTTCCGCTCATTTCTGTCGGTGTGGCAGATGGCGTTCAGAGAGCTGCTGGAGGTGTTGCACGGTACATCCCGGTTGTTCAGCTGGTATGTGCTGATGATCTTTCGCAACATGGCAGGGGTTGCAGCCGGGACATTTGCGGCGTTCTATGCAGTCCGATGGATAGCCGCGCGTCTCTCAACGCCTGTCTGGCTGCATCGGCCGGGCAGTTTTGCAGGAAAAGTGGTGCGGCTGCTGACGATTGTCCTGCTTGATGTCAGCACGGTGGTCATCGCTTGGCTGGCCGGAGAGCAACTGGCGCGGCTGATTGAAGGCGGGGACAACGTCACTGCCGGCCAGGAGATGTTCCTGCGCTCCTTCCTGCTGGTTGAATCCTTCAGAGTGGCTTTACGGGCAATTTTTACACCGCGTCTGCCGCATTTACGCTTCCTGAAAATGGGCACGCTTTCTGAAGCCAATCACAGGGCCAGGCTCTGGTACAGCTGGCTGGCATGGTCGGCGTCGGTGTTTGGTTACAGTTTCCTGATGGTCATTCCCCTGATGGAAACAGTCTCCATTGATGGCGGCCGGGCGCTGGAAACGCTGACGGTTCTGTCCGCGCTGATCGTAGCCATCTGGTTCTGCATAGTGCAGCGCCGAGAGGGCCGTATTGCCCTGACCAGACTGACCAATCATGGCTCTCTGGAGAATGCATCTGATATCTTTGCCAAGCTCGGTGCCATTATTGCGGCCATTTGGCATGCGATTGTGACGCTGTGGCTGACGGCGCTGTTCATATGCTGGCTGAGCATGCCATGGCTGCTGCCTTTCGTGCTGCGGGCCTCGATATATTCCATTGTCATTCTGCTGGTGGGGGGGGTCGCCTTAAGCAGGCTGGCCCTGTTACACAACGACGTCCCCGTTGCAGACCGGCTGAAACGTGCGATCCCCTTATTGAATATCTGGTTGCGAAGGCTGATCAATCCGCTGCGTCGCATTCTGCGGCTAACGGTTTTCGTGGTGACTGTGCTGGGACTGCTGCAAGTCTGGGCTTTGGTCGATGTTGTCGGCTGGTTGCAGACCGACGCCGGAAAATTTACACTTTCGGCCGGGATATCGGTGCTGATCGTTCTGGGATGCAGCGCAGCGATTTATCTGCTGGTGATTTCTTGGATCGAAAAACGATTGTTGCAGGGTGAAGAGCACGGCATTTCATCCCGCGAGAGAACCCTGCTTTCTTTGTTCAGGAACGCGTTTTCCATCACCATGGCGGTTATCGTCGTGCTGGCGATCCTGTCACAGCTGGGCGTCAATACCGCGCCTTTGCTGGCTGGTGCAGGGGTGTTCGGCCTGGCTATCGGCTTTGGCTCCCAGAAGCTGGTGCAGGACATCATCAACGGCATGTTCATCCAGTTCGAAAATGCAATGAATGAGGGCGATGTGGTGGAGGCCGCGGGTATTCAGGGTACGGTCGAAAAACTGACGATCCGATCGGTCGCTATTCGCAGCGTGGACGGTATTTACCATCTGATTCCGTTTTCATCGGTTGATCGCGTCTCAAACCACAACCGTATCTTCTCCATGCATGCTGCCGTCGTGCGCGTTGGTCACCGCGCCAGTATCCCGGATACCAAGGCAGCCATGTTCGAGGCATTTGACAGGTTGATGCAGACTGAACATGCCGGTGCCATCATTGGAACACTCGATATGCAGGGTGTGATCGACCTTTCTCCAGCAATCATCAGCATCCGCGCCCGGATCAAGACCCTGCCCGGGGAGCAGTGGATCATTGGCCGAGCCTATAACGAGATCGTCAAGAACGTGCTGGAAGAGCACGGAATTGAAATCGCCGTTCCCGGTATGCGTCTGTTTCTGGATGAAGTTCAGCCCGCAACCGGCCAGCAGCCTGCATAAAAATAAAAACTCGTAAAGCATTCAGGAATGCACGGAATGGACATTTCCGGATCTGCCATGTCTACGCCCAGGTCGCTCCATTTTTGCTGGATAGGATCCAGGCTGCCATGGGCTTATGGCATTGCTCTGCTGTCCGCTGCCGCTCACGGTGAGGCGAATGAAGTTATCCTGCATCACACTGATGAGTTGGAAAGCAGTCAGGTGCTTGAAGCATTGCGGGCCGTGTCATCCATCCGGGTGTCCCGGATCGACCCGCAAGCTTTATTGCAGTCTGTCGGTGCTGAGCTGGGTCTGGATGACAAATTATGGGTTATATATAGCCGTGTTTCCAGTCCTGCTATTTTGTCAGACATATTGCGGGCAGCGATTCTGTATCGTGATGGCGGGATCTATCTGGATGTCGATACTGTAACCATCGCGCCATTTTCATCGCTGTTTAAATTACAGCAGTTCATTGGTGTGGAAAGAATTGTTTGGCCCTATTGGGTAAAATTGTCTCGGTCCCCGTTTGTATGGGGGTGGGCGCTGGCTTTGGACGTAATGCGCAAAGCCATGAGAGTGCTACCTGAAGGTTGGCGATTTTACCGTTATGTTGAGAGGGCCTATTTCCGAGGCATCAACGGCGCCATCATGGGTGGCGCACCGAAAGCGCCTTTGTTTGAGATTTATTTGCGGCATATGGCCGCAATGTCTCCTGATAAACAGGTCATGCCCAATGCATTGGGGCCTGATTTATTGCAGGAGCTGATCGACAAAGGGCTTATTCCGGATCTTGTCGTCCATGATCCGGAATATTTTTATCCTCTTGCCCCGGAAATCTCCGAACACTGGTTTCGGCCCTGCCGTCATGCGCCGGATGCTCTCAGGAAGGCACTTATGCCGCAAACCATCGTTGTTCATTGGTATGGATCAGTGCGGACCAAATCCTATGTGGAAAAAATAGACCCCCAGTCTATTCAGGCAAATCAGCAAACCCAGCTTTACAGTGCGCTCGTGGCGCAGATGTTGCCGGAACTTCTGCATCGTGATGGCACATGAGAATAACCGGTATGCGCTTGGAGATTGTGCGCTTGCGGAGGCGACATGAGCCCCCGAACTGGACCGAACGGATATGAAAGGAAGAATGGCGGAGGGGATGGGATTCGAACCCACGATAGGACTTGACATCCTATAACGGTTTAGCAAACCGCCGCCTTCAGCCTCTCGGCCACCCCTCCGCCGGGCGTCTACCGGATTTTTTCCGGCACACGGCGTTTGCTGGGGTGCTTCTAGAGCGTGGGAGAGGGGGCGTCAATTGTGCAACTGTTCCTGAGGGTGAAAAATGATCTTTTCATGTCCATTGAAGCTGGCATCGCACAGGCAATTCTGTTCCAGCCCTCGTGTTATGCTTGAATGATGGCTCAGGCCGCCCTAGTGCTGTGAGAACAGAATCGAGGAGATGGCTTCATGAGCAGCTCGTATATGCTGCAGGCAGTGTGGCGTGGGATGCGCAATACGTGTCCCGGCTGCGGCGAAACACATTTACGCAAAGGCTATCTGGCCATTGAGCCTCGTTGCAGCGTCTGCGGCACCGAAAATGGAGCCTATCCCGCCGATGACCTGCCCCCATATATAACCCTGTTTATCGTCGGCCATATCGTCATTCCGGCCTTCATCTGGTCTGACTACCGTTATGAGCCCGCTATGTGGGTACAGTTTGCAATCTGGCTGCCGGTGATGGTCATTATGACCCTGGCTCTCCTGCCCGTCGTCAAAGGTGGTACAATCGGCCTGTGTCATGCGCTTGGAATGCGACGGGAAGCCTTTACTCGCCATGAAGCCGAAAAAGCACCGGATGCCGCAAAAATCGTCAGTCCTGTCGGCTCCGCAGGCCACTGAGGATAATCCCGAATAAGGCGGCGGCGGCTGTGGCGACAACAACCAGCAGCCGCATCCGCCGTGCGACTGCCTGCGTTTCACCCAGCGCGTGGCTGCGTATTGCATCCCGTTCCTGCAGCAGAGCCTTTGCAGCTTGCTGGGGAGGGGCGCTCATGATGGTATCCGCCTTTTTACCCAGTATGGAGCGAAGCGCGGAATTGTGCAGGATCTGCTCCGTCAGGGGCTGATTATCAAAGATCAGCCCGGCTGCGGCGTGCTCCAGCACTGTTTCCTTCTCCACCGCCGCCTCAAAAGGGACAGGAAGGGCATAAGTGGCCATCAGTCCGGTCAGGCCGGTGACGGCGAAGCAGGCGATCAAAAAGGCGGATTGGGTGCTGTCGATACGATGTGCCATGATATAAAGGCGTATCAGGGCAGGGCGTGATTGCGTCAACCGCCAAAATATCTCGGCGAATCCTGCTTTGTTCTTGACAGAACCATGTCGGGGCCTTACCCAGCGGCCTCCATATTGTTAGATGACCCGAAAGCTTGGATCATGAAGATTCGTAACAGCCTGAAGTCGGCCAAGGTGCGCGACAAGAATTGCCGCGTCGTGCGCCGCCACGGCCGTGTTTACGTCATCAACAAGAAGAACCCCCGCATGAAGGCCCGTCAGGGCTGATTACGGGCGGCGCTTCCGATGGCGTCGACATAAAAATATGGACTATCTGGAAAGCCGGAGCATAGGGTGAGAAATCATCTTATCTCCGGCTTTTCCGCTATGATCTATCAAGCACGGAGGCACTCATGGCCAAGATGATCCATTCCATGATCCGCGTTCTGAATGAAGAGCGCTCGCTGGCATTCTATCGCACCGCTTTCGGGCTGGAAGTAGCGGACAGGCTGGGTTTTGACAGCTTTACCCTGATCTATCTGAGCAGTCCCGAAAGTGGTTTTGAACTGGAGCTCACCGTTAATCACGGTCGGGAAGAAGCCTATGATCTCGGGAATGGCTACGGTCATCTGGCTGTTTCCGTTCCTGATGTGCAGGCCGAGTACGAGCGGATGAGCAAGGCAGGTCTTGAGCCTTTGCAGGTCAAGGAGCTTCGTCTTCATGATCGTCTGGTCGGGAAGTTCTTTTTTATCAAAGACCCGGACGGATATCTGATCGAGGTTCTGGAGCGGGGCGGACGGTTCCAGTAACTGTTTCCCGCCGAAGCAAGCGACGGCAGGATAAGGGGGATGCGATGATCGAATTACCCGAACCGAAAGCGGATGTTCTGGCGAAGCGCGATATCATCGTGGCCGGTCTGAGACACTTGCTCCCTGATGATGCGGTGATCGCTGATCCGTTGCGTCTGAAGCCGTATGAGACCGATGCCCTGACCGCATACCGTCAGGCTCCGATGGCGGTGGTCCTGCCTGGAACGACTGAGGAAGTCGCGGCTGTATTGGCTTTCTGCCACCAGTATGGCGTTCGGGTGATCCCTCGCGGTGCAGGGACCAGCCTGTCCGGAGGCGCCTTGCCGCTCAGTGACTCTGTTGTGGTCGGGATGATGCGGATGAACCGTATTGTCGAGATCAACTATGAGGATCGGTATGCGGTGGTACAGGCTGGTGTCACCAATATCGCTATTACTCAGGCCGTACAGGCGGCAGGGTTTTTCTATGCTCCTGATCCGTCGAGCCAGTTGGCCTGCATGATCGGCGGCAATGTCAATATGAACTCGGGGGGCGCGCACTGCCTGAAATACGGGGTGACAGCCAATAACCTGCTTGGCCTCCGTGCCGTAACGATTAATGGTGACATTATTGAGGTTGGTGGCAATTACCCGGATGCGGCCGGTTATGACTGGCTGGGCTTGCTGACCGGCAGTGAGGGCCAACTGGTGATTGTTACCGAAGTCACCGTGCGGATTCTTCACAGTCCCGAAGGCGCCCGGGCCATGTTGGCGGCGTTTGCCTCCAATGAGGTTGCGGGGCAATGCGTCGATGCCATTATCAGTTCGGGCATTATTCCGGTCGCCCTCGAATTCATGGACCGGCCAGCGATTCATGCCGCGGAAGCTTTTGCGAAAGCCGGCTATCCGTTGAATGCGGAGGCCTTGCTGATCATTGAAGTGGAGGGCGCGCGCCAGGAACAGGATCACCTGCTCGGCATGATCGAGCAGATATGCCAGCGCTTTGATCCGGTCAGCCTGCGTGTTTCGGCCTCGATGGAAGAAAGCATGGCAATCTGGAAGGGACGGAAGGGCGCGTTCGGAGCGATCGGACGCATCAGCCCGGATTATCTGTGCATGGATGGAACAATTCCGACCAGCCAGCTTCCCTACACCCTGCAACGTATTCGTGAGATGAGCGAATCCTATGGTCTGGCGGTCGCCAATATTTTCCATGCCGGAGACGGCAATCTGCATCCCCTGATCCTGTATGATGCGAACGATCCGGAAAGCGTCAGGAAAGCAGAGGCGCTGGGGGCGGATATTCTCTGCCTCTGCGTCGAGGTCGGGGGCTGCCTGACCGGAGAACACGGGGTCGGGGTCGAAAAGCGTGATCTGATGCCGGTGCAGTTCAATGAGATCGAACTGACCCAGCAGCGTATGGTCAAATCAGTGTTCGATCCGGATTGGTTGCTGAATCCGGCCAAGGTGTTTCCTTTGCTGCCTGCCATGGAGCCGGGTGCCAAGGCTGTGGAAGCAGCATGAGCGGTTTTCATACGCAGGATGCTCCTGACAGTGAGCAAGGCGTTGTCGATACCGTGCAGGCTGCTGTTGCCAGACGGGAGACGCTCCGTATAGAGGGCAATGCGACCAAAGCCGCCATGCTGCGTCCGGTCCGGGCTGATCGTGTCCTGTCCACCCGTCATCTGGCAGGGATCACGCTGTATTCTCCGAATGAGATGATCATTTCCGCGCGACCCGGCACACCAATTGATGTATTGGAAGCGGCGCTGGCAGAACATCGTCAGATTCTGATCGCCGAACCGCCTGATCTGCGACATATGCTGTGTAGCGGGGAGGCGCAGACCCTCCCTCAGACTTTGGGTGGTCTGGTTGCCACCAATCTGGCAGGGCCGAGACGTATTCAATATGGCTCCTTTCGGGATCATGTTCTGGGGGTGCGGGCCGTGAATGGGCGCGGGGAGTTGATCCACTCCGGCGGGCGCGTTCTGAAAAATGTCACCGGGCTTGATTTCAGCAAACTGCTGACCGGCAGTTTCGGCACGTTAGGGGTGCTGACTGAGATTACCCTGAAGGTTTTACCGGCTGAGGAAACGGTGGGAACACTGGTTCTGCCCTGTCCTTCGCCGGAACAGGCGGTACGTCTGTTGTCAGCCGGGCTGGGCTCACCTTTTGGTGTCACCGGAGCGGCCTGGGTAGAGCATCTGGATGCTGCCTGCGGCCCGGCAGCCCTGTTGCGGATCGAGGCTTTCGCTCCCAGCGCCCATTATCGGCTGGAAAAGTTACAGGCGATGCTGGGTGGCCATCTGTTCGGCCATGAGGAAAGTGTGACTTTGTGGCGCGATGTGCGGGATGTCTGCTTTCTGACTCAGGCCCCCACGGATGCCATCTGGCGGGTCAGCGTGGCCCCTTCCGCCGGGCCGGCTATCGCCAGCGCGGCACGGCAGAGCGGGGGAGGGGTGCAGATGGATTGGGGCGGCGGTCTGGTCTGGATATCGGCTCCGGCCAATGTGGAAACACATCATGCCCTGACGCTGGCTGTGGCCTCGGTTAAAGGGAGTTGGGCCCTGATGCGCGCCCCGGATGCCATGCGGCAGGCGGTTGACGTTATCCCGCCGGAACCGGCTGCTCTGGCACGTCTCGGCGCAGGGGTGCGGGAAGCGTTCGATCCTTATGGTCTGTTCAATCGGGGTCGGATGCGGCTCGTCTCCTGATCTATTCCTGCCCAGACGATAAAAAGGGAAGCGTGTCAGGCTTTCTATTGCGGCAAGATGGATTGCAATACGGTGGCATGAAGGTTATTTTGCCCAAATCATGGGCAATATAGACGTTAACTCCTCGCTTCCGGAGACCGGGAACGGCAGCGAAAGCCATATGAGCGGGCATGGCGGGGCACTCCCTGCTATTGCGCTCGGTGGGGGCGTGACGATCGAAACCCCCGTCATTCTGGCGCCGATGTCAGGCGTGACCGACCTGCCTTTTCGCGTGCTGGCGCGGGAGATGGGCGCCGGGATGGTGGTGTCCGAAATGATCGCCTCCTGGGCCATGGTGCGGGAGAACAAAACCACGTTGCGTATGGCAGAGCCGGCTGGTCCGCCTTTGTCGGGGAGCCCGAACGCCTTGCAGTTGGCCGGATGCGATCCGGAGGCGATGGCAGAAGCCGCAAGGATCGCCGTCGACAAAGGGGCGGAGCTGATCGATATTAATTTCGGCTGCCCGGTCAAGAAAGTGGCGGTCGGACAATCCGCTGGCTCTGCGTTGATGCGTGATGAGGTTGCGGCTGCGAAAATCCTTGAAGCGACCGTGAAGGCTGTCTCTGTTCCGGTCACGCTGAAAATGCGTATGGGTTGGGATCACCAGAGCCTGAATGCGCCTTCACTGGCGAAAATCGCCGAGGCATCGGGTATCCGGATGATTACCGTGCATGGCCGTACCCGCCAGCAGTTTTATGAAGGTAAGGCTGACTGGGCCTTTGTGGCGCGGGTAAAGCAGGCGACATCTCTTCCGGTGATCGTTAACGGAGACATCCAGACGGTTGAGCAGGCGGCAAAGGCACGGGCCATGTCGGGCGCCGACGGAGTGATGGTCGGGCGTGGCTGTTATGGCCGACCCTGGTTTCCCCGGCAGGTGGCGACCTATCTGCGGGATGGGGTCTATATGCCTGATCCCCCGCTGAGCGAGCGCAAGCAGATTCTGCTGAGTCATTATGATGCGATGCTGCGTTGCTTCGGTACAGATGCCGGTATGCGGCTGGCGCGCAAGCATGTGTCCTGGTACACGACCGGCCTGCATGGATCGGCAGCTTTTCGTGCTACGGTCAATCGTCTGGCTGATCCATTACAGGTTCTGGCCTTGATCGATACGTTTTTCGATCCACTGATCGAGGCAGAAGCCGCATCACCTGCTCATCGTGAAGCGGCTGAGTAATTATGGGAGGGGTTGAGCAGAGAAGTGATAAAGCCGTTGATAATCGCCTGACGGCAAGGGTTGCCTCTGAAACGGGTCAGGACCCTATTCCGATGATTGATCCGGCCTCGCTGCCGGGCATTCTGCCGATGCCATTGCTGATTCTGACGAATACAAATCGGATTATCTACGCCAATCATGCGGCGGAGCAGTTTCTAGGCCTGTCCGTGCATCAATTGCTGAACCTGACCCTTGCAGATGTGATGGCGCAAGACAGCCCGGTTTTTGTCCTGATTGATCAGGTGCGGCGTATGGGGGCCACTTTTGCCGATCACGATATGTCTCTGGAAGGTCCGCGCTTTCAGCGGGAAGGCATTGCGGTGCAGGGAACACCATTGGCTGAATATCCCGGCTGCATCATGCTGACCATGCAAGATTCCTCGGCAGCCCGTCATCTGGACCGCCAGCTTGCCTTCCGTAATGCGGCCCGCAGCGTGACCGGCATGGCCGCCATTTTGGCGCATGAGGTCAAGAACCCGCTATCGGGTATTCGCGGGGCCGCGCAGCTTCTGGAATCATCCGTGGCGGAAGCCGACAAGGAACTGACTGTACTGATCAGGGAGGAAGCGGATCGTATCCGCGCTCTGGTCGACCGGATGGAGGCATTTGGCGAAAAACCCATCCAGCGCGGAGCCGTGAACATCCATCGCGTACTGGAGCATGTGCGCCGTCTGGCACAGACCGGCTTCGCCTCCGGTATCCGTTTTGTGGAGCATTATGATCCATCCCTGCCACCGGTTTTCGGCAATCGGGATCAGCTGATTCAGGTTTTGCTCAATCTGGTGAAGAACGCGTCCGAGGCAATCAACGATAGCGGCATGTCCAGCGGAGAAATCATTCTCTCCACCTCCTATCGCCATGGAGTCCGTATGGCCGTGCCGGGATCGACCAAAAAAACCCATCTGCCACTGATTATTTCTGTCCGCGATAATGGACCGGGGATCACGGAAGATATGACCCATCATCTGTTCGATCCTTTTGTGACTTCCAAGGTGACAGGAAGTGGCCTCGGGCTGGCCCTTGTTGCAAAGGTGATCGGCGATCATGGTGGTTTGATCGAAGTCGATAGCAGGCCCGGTCGTACCGAATTCAGCCTGCATATGCCGATGCTGGTCGAGGAATCATACCATGGCGACTGACTGGCTTTACTGCTCTGCTGCTGAACTGTCTTTTGCTTTGACCCGTGCGCGGAAAGCATCCTGATGTCTACTCCCACCATCCTGATTGCAGATGATGATCGTTCGATCCGTACGGTGCTGACGCAGGCGCTGGGGCGCTCCGGCTATCAGGTCCGCAGCACTTCCACCACGTCTACGCTGTGGCGCTGGGTGGAAGATGGGGAGGGTGATCTGGTTATCACCGATGTGGTGATGCCGGATGAGAACGGGCTTGATCTGATCCCGCGTATTAAACGGATCCGTCCTGATCTTCGTGTCGTAGTGATGAGTGCACAATCCACGCTCAGCACAGCAGTGAAGGCAACCCAGCAAGGGGCGTTTGAATATCTGCCGAAACCGTTTGATCTGAAAGAATTGCTGTCAGTTGTAGGACGCGCGCTGGAAGCAGCCCCTCCGCAACCGGAAGCACCCGTCAGGGAGCCAGCTGATCAGGATGAGCGGCTGCCGCTGATCGGACGCTCTCCGGCAATGCAGGAAATATACCGCACCATTGCACGCCTGACGACGGCTGATCTCACCGTGATGATCAATGGCGAAAGCGGCACTGGCAAGGAGCTGGTGGCACGTGCGCTGCATGATTATGGCAAGCGCCGTAATGGTCCTTTCGTGGCCATCAACATGGCGGCCATCCCGCGTGAGCTGATCGAAAGTGAATTATTCGGTCATGAACGCGGCGCCTTTACCGGTGCGGTCGGGCGTGGTCAGGGCCGGTTCGAGCAGGCGAATGGCGGCACGTTGTTTCTTGATGAAATCGGTGACATGCCCCCGGAAGCGCAGACACGTCTGCTGCGTGTGTTACAGGAAGGTGAGTTCACGGCTGTCGGTGGCCGGCAGCCTATCCGGGCCAATGTACGGATTGTCGCAGCCACGCACAGAGATTTACGGCAGGCGATCCGTCAGGGCCTGTTCCGCGAAGATCTGTTTTATCGTCTGAACGTTGTGCCCATCCGTTTGCCTGCGCTGCGGGAGAGAGTCGAGGATATTGCCCTGCTAGCCCGTCATTTTCTGGATCGTGCGCGCGAATCAGGGCTTCCCGCTAAAAGTCTCGATCAAGGCGCGATTGAGGCTCTGCGCGCCCATCGCTGGCCCGGCAATGTGCGTGAACTGGAAAACCTGATGCGCCGTCTGGCGGCATTGTGTCCGCAGGAAGTGATCTCGGCCAGCGTGGTTGATGCGGAATTGCACGATATCACACAGAATGACAGTGGTTGGCACGGCGTTGAAGCCGGTTCGGCAGGAGAGGACCGCTCCGGCGGCAATGCCTCCCACGAGCCGTTGTCACAGGCTGTCGAGCGTCATATCAGGACTTTCCTCGCAGCCCATCATGATGGGCTTGCCCCGTCAGATATTTATGATCGTGTTCTGGCAGAGGTGGAGCGGCCACTGATTCAGATGACGCTGGCGGCAACACGTGGAAACCAGATCAAGGCTGCGGCGATGCTGGGGTTGAATCGCAATACGTTGCGGAAGAAAATCCGCGATCTGGATATTCCCGTGGTCAGGGGGATCGCCTGAAACCGGCCCGGCATATCACCAACAAGGCTCTCCATAACGGAGCGCGACCATGATCCATACATCTTCAAGTTCCGGTCGCGCAACAAATCCGGCCGCACGCTCGACACGCCGCCTTGGCAACATGCTGCGCCGCCTCTCCAATGTGATGCTGGGGCGTTTGGTGACGCTTGTCCTGGCCATCAGCGCACTGGCCCTTGGCATTGGTACGTTTGCCGTTCTGGCGGGTGGCGTTCCATTAAGTGGGCGCCCCAATCTCGTCTTCGGTCTGGTTCTGGCCAATTTGATCGTGCTGCTGCTGCTTGGTGCGGTGCTGGCCGGGCGTTTGACCCGTGTCTGGACGGAACGGCGGCGTGGATCGGCTGGATCGCGGTTGCATGTAAGATTGGTACTGCTCTTCAGCGTTGTCGCCGTGGTGCCCAGTATTCTGGTGGCCGGATTTGCAACCTCGTTTTTCAATTTCGGCATTCAGTATTGGTTCAATGATCGTGTCCGCACCGCACTGGAAGAAAGTCTGGAGACGGCACGGGGTTATCTGGATGAACACCGCAATAATATCCGTGGTGATGCCTCCGGCATGGCCAATGATCTTTCTCAGGCTGGCAAAATTTCGGTGACTGATCCCAATGCGTTTTTCCGTACGCTGGATCAGCAGACTGTGCTCCGCGGCCTGACTGAAGCCGTCGTGTTCGAACCGGTGACAAAGCAGGTCATTGCCTCTGCCGGTCTGGTCGCCGGTCTGGCGACGGAGATTCCCCCCAGCTGGGCCATTGACATGGCCCGTACCGGGGATGTGGCCGTGTTGAGCGCGGAAAACGGAACAGCCGTGCGGGCGGTCGTGCAGCTCAATTCAACACCGCCTCTGATGCTGGTGATCGGTCGTCCGGTGGATCCCGCCATTCTCGATCACATGCATCATGTGGAAGAAGCAGTGGCCGAATATGAAAGGCTGGATCAGAATCGATCCGGCCTACAGATTACTTTTGTGCTGATTTTTGCGCTGGTTGCGCTGCTGGTCCTGTCTGCGGCTGTGTTGATCGGTCTGGTTCTCGCCAATCAGATTGCCCGCCCGATTGGACGCCTGATACTTGCGGCAGAGCGGGTCAGGGCCGGTGATCTGTCAGTACGCGTTCCAGAAGCCGCTACCGGCGATGAAATTGCCGGATTGAGCCGGGCCTTTAACCGGATGACCGGCCAGCTTTCCTCCCAGCGGGCGGAGCTGTTCAACGCCTATGCCCAGATCGACGAGAGACGCCGCTTTACCGAGGCCGTGTTGTCAGGTGTTTCCGCCGGAGTGGTGGGATTGAATGCGTCAGGCCTGATAGAACTGCCCAATCGAGCTGCCGGAGAATTGCTTGGTCAGGATCTCATGTCCGCGGTCGGCTCAGAGCTTGCCGAGATTGCACAGGAATTCTCTCCTTTGATCGAGGCGGCCCGTCAGCAGCCGGACCGGGCTCAGGTGGCTGAAATTCATCTGACTCGTTCCAGCGGCCGCAGAATTCTGTTGGCGCGGATCGGTGCAGAGCGGCACATTTCAGATAACAGGGGGGGAGAAGCGTCTCCCGTGGATGCACCCGGCTTTGTCGTTACCTTTGATGACATCACCGAACTTCAATCCGCCCAACGGAAAGCTGCATGGGCCGATGTGGCACGTCGGATCGCGCATGAGATCAAAAATCCTCTGACCCCCATCCAGCTGGCGGCAGAACGGTTGAAACGTCGCTTTGCCAGAGAGATCAGCTCTGATCCCGAGACGTTCACACAATGTGTTGATACGATTGTCCGTCATGTAGGTGACATAGGCCGCATGGTGGACGAATTTTCCGCTTTTGCCCGTATGCCGCAGCCCGTGATCAAGCTGGAGGATGTCGGCCGCGTTGCCCGTGATGCGTTGATTCTGCAACGCAGCGCCCGTCCTGAACTCGGCTGGACGACTGATATACCGGAACGGGGGCCTTCAGCCCTATGTGACCGCCGGCTGCTGGGGCAGGCACTGACGAATCTGCTTCAGAATGCTGCCGATGCAGTTGTCGCCCGTTTCGGCAATGGCGGTAGCGTTGGGACAAATGCTCTGGAAACGCCCCACCCGCAGGATGGCTGTATTGTGCTTCGTGTGGCAATTGAGGACGAAGAAATACGGCTCTCCGTCATCGATAACGGTGTCGGACTGCCTGATGTCGACAGGGCGCGTCTGACAGAGCCGTACGTTACGCATAAACCCAAAGGTACCGGACTTGGTCTCGCTATCGTCAAAAAAATCATGGAAGACCATGGTGGCCGGGTTGTGCTGGCAGACAATGAGGATGGACATGGAACAGTGGCGTCGCTGTTCCTTCCATTGCAGAACAATGCTTCAAATCCTGATGGAATCACGGCTGTATAAAGCTGGAGTCCGCAAGGCTCTGAAGACGGAGAGGATGAAAGGTTAGCATGGTGCACGAAATCCTGATCGTTGATGACGAACCGGATATCCGTCTGCTGATCGACGGCATTCTGCGTGATGAAGGATATGAAACCCGTCAGGCAGCCGATTCCGACTCCGCTATCGCGGCTTTCCGTGCCCGTCGTCCATCCATGGTGCTGCTGGATGTCTGGCTGCAAGGATCACGTTTGGACGGGTTGGGCATTCTTCAGGTGCTGCATGCGGAAGAACCGCACGTACCAGTCGTCATGATCTCGGGGCACGGTAATATCGAAACCGCTGTCAATGCGATCCATGCGGGGGCATACGATTTCATCGAAAAGCCCTTCAATTCGGACCGTTTGCTGCTGGTGGTGCGCCATGCGCTGAATGCGGCCCGTCTGGCGCGGGAAAATGCGGAGTTACGGCTCCGCGCCGGGCCTGAAAGCGATCTGATCGGTGACAGCAATGTCATCAATGGCATTCGCAACAGCGTCGAAAAAGTCGCTCCTACCGGCTCTCGCGTGTTGATCACCGGTCCCGCTGGCAGCGGCAAGGAAGTTGTTGCCCGCCTGTTGCACAGCCGTTCCAGACGCTCGGAGGGACCATTTGTTGCGTTGAATTGCGCCACCTTGAATCCCGCTCGTTTTGAGGAGGAACTGTTCGGGGTTGAGGCAAGTGTAGAGACCCCAAGACGCGCCGGTGTGCTGGAACGCGCTCATGGCGGGACGCTGCTGCTGGATGAAGTCAGCGATATGCCTCTGGAAACGCAGGGCAAGATTGTCCGGGCACTTCAGGATCAGACATTCGAGCGTCTGGGCGGCTCCGCCCGGGTGAAGGTGGATGTGCGCGTGATCGCCACCACTAATCGCGACTTGCAGGCCGAGATTGCACTGGGGCGGTTCCGTGAGGATTTCTATTATCGGCTTGCGGTCGTACCGTTACGGGTTCCGCCCCTGAAGGAGCGGCGGGAGGATATTCCTGCTCTGGCCCGGCATTTTCTGGCGCGTTCGGCATCCTCGTCCGGGATGCCACTGCGCGATCTGTCCACCGACACACTCACTGCGTTGCAGGCTTACGACTGGCCGGGCAATGTCCGCCAGCTGCGGAATGTCATGGACTGGCTGGTCATCATGGCGCCCGGGTCAGCCAGCGATCCGATAAGGGCGGATATGCTGCCACCGGAGATCAGTTCAAATGCACCTGCCTTACTGCATGTTGATAGCGGCGCGGATGTCATGGCTCTTCCCCTGCGGGAGGCTCGTGATCTGTTCGAAACCCAGTATCTACAGGCCCAGCTGCTGCGGTTTGGAGGCAATATCAGCCGCACGGCCGGATTTGTCGGCATGGAGCGTAGTGCACTCCATCGCAAGCTGAAACAGCTTGGCGTTAACAGCGATGATCGTATCCCCGGCTGAAATCCAGGACCGAGGATAGCAAAACCGGCTACGGAAAATTCCGTAGCCGGTTAATACTGACGTCAATGGTAAAAAACCTTGGTTATTGTCTGGCGACAGGAGCGCTCTGCAGGCGTCCATGACGGTAAAGCTGGCTTGCAAGACGTTTCGCATCGGCCAAAGTCGGCCATACGCTGCCATCCAGTTGCTCAACGCGCAGATCAATGGCAACGAAACGGAAACCGCTTTCATTGCGGACCGCCGCGCCCAGAAAAGCACCATCGACCTCGATCACATGAGATTGCAGCATTGTTTTCTCCTCACGGGGGGAAACCCGTTTTTCTTCCGTGATGTCTCAAAGATTGGCTTGTGCAGGAACCGGCTGCTCAGTGGTCACAACAGCACATTCGAAACGCACAGGAAGAAAATGGCCTGCGGCCAGGACCGCAGGCAGTTTGAGGAAGGAACGAATACCCGGGAAGGGCCAGCAAAACGTGCATTATCATCTCCGGCAGCCCGGCTGACTATCTTCCCGAGCAGCATCGTGGATAAACCATGATCGTCCGCATAAATCAACAAGTAAAAAACGTTCTTTGATAAATTTTACTTAATACGAAAATTTAAAGTATTATTCAGCCGCCCTCTTGCGGTTGATCCTGCGTGGGGAGGCGGGCGGCTTCGCAAGCAGCGGAGCCAGAAAACGCCCGGTATGGCTTTCGGGAGAGGCCGCAATCTGTTCAGGCGTACCTTCCGCCACAATTCGTCCACCGCCATCCCCGCCTTCCGGACCGAGATCCAAAATCCAGTCCGCTGTCTTGATGACTTCCAGATTGTGTTCGATCACGATGACAGTATTGCCCTGATCGACCAGCGTGTGCAACACATCCAGCAGCTTGCGGACATCCTCGAAATGCAGGCCGGTGGTAGGTTCGTCGAGGATATACAGCGTCCGCCCGGTCGCACGGCGGGCGAGTTCCTTGGACAATTTCACACGCTGTGCTTCACCGCCGGAGAGCGTGGTGGCCTGCTGACCCAGCTTCACATAACCCAATCCTACCTGTTGCAGGATTTTCAACCGGTCATGGATACGGTTTGCGGCACTGAAATAGGGCACGGCTTCATCGACCGACATATCCAGTACGTCGGCAATGGATTTGTCGCGGAATTTTACTTCCAGCGTCTCGCGGTTGTACCGTTTGCCTTTACAGGTATCGCAGGTGACGAACATATCCGGCAGGAAGTGCATCTCGATTTTCAGCACTCCGTCGCCCTGACATGCCTCACAGCGACCGCCTTTGACATTGAAGCTGAATCGGCCCGCCTTGTAGCCTCGTGCCCGGCTTTCCGGCAATTCGGCAAACCATTCCCGGATGGGGGCAAACAGATCAGTATAGGTGGCCGGGTTGGAACGCGGCGTGCGTCCGATCGGGGACTGGTCGATGTCGATGATCTTGTCGAGCAGTTCCAGTCCTTCAATCCGCTCATACGGTGCAGGCACCTGAGCCGCCCCCATCAACCGCCTTGCGGTCAGCTTGTAGAGCGTATCAACCACCAGCGTAGATTTCCCGCCACCGGACACGCCGGTGACGCAGGTAAAAGTCCCCAGCGGAAAATGTGCCGTGACATTTTTGAGGTTATTGCCCTTTGCTCCCATCAGCGTCAGCATCCGTTTCTTCTGAATTGGACGACGCTGCTGGGGAACGGCGATCGCGGCACGGCCTGACAGATAGGCGCCTGTCAGACTATCTGGATGTTTTGCGACCTCCTGCGGGGTGCCGCAGGCGATCACATGCCCCCCATTGACGCCCGCGCCCGGCCCCATATCAATCAGATGGTCGGCAGCGCGTATTGCATCTTCGTCATGCTCGACCACCAGCACAGTGTTGCCGAGTGATTTCAGTCGCCGGAGCGTGCCGAGCAGCCGGTCATTATCACGCTGGTGCAACCCGATGGACGGTTCGTCGAGCACATAGAGCACCCCTGTCAGGCCGGAGCCGATCTGGCTTGCCAGCCGGATGCGTTGGCTCTCTCCCCCGGACAGGGTGGCGGAGGATCGTGCAAGGGTCAGATAATCGAGGCCGACATCCAGCAGAAACTGAAGCCGGTCCTCGATTTCACGCAGGATGCGCCGGGCGATCTCGGCCCGTTGCGGGGTCAGACTGGCCAGCACGGATTGGAACCAGGGCAGCGCATCACGGATCGATAATTCCGAGGCCGCTGCAATGTCCTTGCTATTGATCTTGACGGCCAGAGCTTCCGGCTTGAGCCGGGCGCCATCACAGACATGGCAAGGTTTTTCGGCCTGATAACGCGACAGTTCCTCCCGCACCCATACGCTGTCGGTTTCGCGCAGACGGCGTTCCAGATTGCGGATGACACCTTCGAATGGCCGTTTGACCGTATAGCTGCGCACCCCGTCCTTATAGGTAATGGAAACATCCTCTTCGGTGCCGAATAGAATGCCGTTGCGACATAAATCTGGCAGCTCCTCCCACGCGGTACGCGGATCGACGCGATAATGCGCGGCCAGAGCCATCAGCGTTTGATCGTAGTAAGGGCTGGCCGCACCGGACCATGCCGCAATGGCACCCTCCTTGAGGCTGAGTCGTTCATTCGGCACGACCAGATCGGGATCGAAAAAATTCTCGACCCCCAGCCCGTCACAGGCCGGGCAGGCACCGTGTGGGGAGTTGAAGCTGAACAGGCGTGGCTCGATCTCCTCAATGGTAAAGCCACTGACCGGGCAGGCGAAGCGAGAGGAAAAGACCGTGCGTTCTCCGCTGGTCGCATCTTCGGCGTAGACGATTCCGTCAGACAGACCCAGCGCGGTTTCGAAACTGTCGGCCAGACGCTGTTGCAGTCCCTCCTTGACCACCACGCGATCCACCACTGCTTCCAGCGTATGCTTGAGCTTCCGGTTCAGGGCAGGGACATCGCCAATATCGTATAATTCCCCGTCCACCTTGACGCGGGTAAAGCCACGGCGCTGCAACTCGGCGAGTTCCTTGCGGTATTCTCCCTTACGGTCGCGCACCACCGGCGCCAGCAGCAACAGCCTCGTGCCCGATGGCATATCCAGAACCCGGTCCACCATCTGGCTGATAGTCTGGGCCTCGATCGGCAGCCCGGTCGCGGGAGAGTAGGGAACGCCTGCGCGCGCCCAGAGAAGACGCATATAATCGTGGATTTCCGTTACCGTACCGACGGTGGAGCGGGGATTGCGGCTGGTAGTCTTCTGCTCGATCGAGATAGCGGGAGAGAGACCTTCGATACTGTCCACATCCGGCTTGCCTGCCAGTTCCAGAAACTGTCTTGCATAGGCGGACAGGCTTTCGACGTAACGCCGCTGCCCCTCGGCATAGATCGTATCGAAGGCCAGTGATGATTTGCCGGAGCCAGACAGTCCGGTGATAACCGTCAGGCTATCCCGTGGAATATCAATATCGACGTTTTTCAGGTTGTGCTCGCGGGCGCCGCGCACACGAATGGAACCGGCCATACGATCAATCCGACACGAGAGAAAGAAGCGAGAATAGCAACGACAAGGAAGATGTTCTGGAAAAGTTCCGCATGGATAGCAACAGCAAATCACTCATGCTATAGAGGTTACCCACTTGCCGGACGCCCTTTGGCGTGTCCGGCCTGAGCAAAAAAGCGGACAAATATATGGCTGGCAGTGTCAATAAGGTCATTCTGATCGGTAATCTCGGGCGCGACCCCGAGGTTCGCAATACCCAGGATGGCGGCAAGGTGGTGAATTTTACGCTCGCAACCAGCGAAACGTGGAATGATCGTGCTTCCGGTGAGCGGAAAGAACGAACCGAATGGCATCGTGTGGTGGTCTTTAATGACCGGTTGGCGGATATCGCCGAACGCTATCTGCGCAAGGGCACCAAGGTCTATGTCGAAGGGGCGCTCCAGACCAGGAAATGGACCGACCAGGCCGGACAGGAAAAATACACCACTGAGGTCGTGATCAGTCGCTTCCGTGGTGAAATCACCATGCTGGATAGCCGCTCGAGCGGGGAGGGGGCTGGTGAAGGCGGTGGTTATCGGTCTGCTCCCGCCCAGCGTGCGCCATCCGGCGGCGGCAGCGGATTGGGTGGTGGCAACAGCCGCCCTGCATCCGGCGGCAGTGGCTGGGAACCTTCTCATGGCGGCGATCTGGACGACGAAATTCCGTTCTGATCAGATTATATTACCATGAAGGGGGCCTTGATGCGCCCCTTCATCATTCAGGTCTGCCGATGCAACCGTCTATGTTGGATGACGGAGGCATGGTATGGATCGGAAGGACGGGTCATCGTTCCTGACCCGTGTCGCCATTTACTACTGATCTCGTGAGAGTGCATTGAGCGATCATACCAATCCCCCGTCTGCACCGCCGGATGATGATCCGAACGGCGGCTCCCTGCTGATGCCGGTCACGCTTGAGGAGGAGATGAGCCGCTCCTACCTCGATTACGCAATGTCCGTCATTGTCAGCCGCGCGCTGCCCGATGCGCGGGATGGTCTGAAGCCGGTGCATCGGCGCATCCTCTACGGGATGCAGGAAAGCGGCTATACGGCGGATAAACCCTATCGCAAATCCGCCCGCATCAATGGTGACGTGATGGGTAAATACCATCCGCACGGCGATGCCGCGATTTATGATGCGCTGGTGCGACTGGCACAGCCTTTCTCCCTGCGGGTGCCCCTGATTGATGGTCAGGGCAATTTCGGTTCCATGGACGGCGATCCGGCGGCTGCGCCGCGTTATACCGAGGCACGTCTGGCCCGTTCCGCCAGCTTCCTGCTGAACGATATTGACCGCGATACAGTCGATTTCCAGCCGAACTATGACGATAGCGAGATGGAACCCCGCGTTCTGCCCGCTTCCTACCCCAATCTTCTGGTCAACGGGGCGGATGGCATCGCGGTCGGCATGGCGACCAAGATCCCCACTCACAATCCGACTGAAGTCATCGACGCCACTCTGGCAATGATCGACAATCCGGACATCACTCTTGATGAATTGATGACCGTGATTCCCGGCCCGGATTTTCCGACAGGCGGCCTGATTCTCGGGCGTTCCGGCATCCGCTCGGCTTTTGAGACCGGGAAAGGCAGTATCACTGTCCGCGCCCGCACTGATTTCGAGGAAGTGCGCGGCGGCCGTCAGGCCATCGTGATCTCCGAAATTCCTTATCAGGTGAACAAGGCCACCCTGCAGGAGCGCATGGCCGAGCTGGTGCGTGCCAAGCAGATTGAGGGCATCAGCGATATCCGTGACGAAAGCGATCGCTCCGGCGTGCGGGTGGTGATCGAATTGAAGCGCGATGCCACGCCGGATGTAGTGCTGAACCATCTGTTCCGCTTTACCCAGCTTCAGATCAGCTACGGCATCAACATGCTGGCTCTGGATGGCGGGCAACCGCGCCTGATGGGGCTGCGGGATGTGCTGTCTACATTCATTCGTTTCCGCGAGGATGTCATCCTTCGCCGGGCGAGATTTGAACTGAACAAGGCGCGTGACCGTGCTCATTTGCTGGTCGGTCTGGCGATTGCTGTCGCCAATATCGACGAGGTGATCCGTCTGATCCGGCAAAGCCCGGACAGCACCAGCGCCCGTATTGCCTTGATGGAACGTGACTGGCCGGCCGCCGATGTAGCTCCCCTGCTTTCGCTGATCGATGATGGCGGCAATGTGCTGACCGAAGCGCAGACAGTACGGCTGACGGAAGTGCAGGCGCGCGGCATTCTGGAACTGCGTCTGCAACGCCTGACCGGGCTTGAGCGCGACAAGATTCATAATGAGATGCAGGAAGTCGCCGCCCGTATTGGCGAGCTTCTGGAAATCATCGGCAGCCATATCCGCCGCATGGAAGTCATGCGGGAAGAGCTGGCGGTGATCCGGGCCGAGCTGAATTCTCCGCGCCGCAGTGAAATCAATGACAGCCTTGCCGATCAGGATGATGAAAGTCTGATCGAACCGGGTCAAATGGTGGTGACCATCACCCGTGACGGCTTCATCAAGCGTACGCCGCTGGATGTGTTCCGTCAGCAGCATCGCGGCGGACGGGGCCGTGCGGCTGCCAGCATGCGTGGCGATGATATCGTGACCCGCAGCTTTAACGCACACACTCATCAATGGGTGCTGTTCTTCTCCTCTGGTGGCAAGGCGTATCGTCAGAAAGTCTGGCGCCTGCCCGAAGCCGGTCCGACAGCCAAGGGCAGGGCGCTTGTCAATTTGCTGCCGGAACTGGGCAGTGACGGGATTACTGCCGTGCTTCCACTGCCGCAGGATGAGTCGCTGTGGGAAGGGCTGCATCTGGTGTTCGCCACTGCTTCCGGCGGTATCCGGCGCAATCGGCTCTCCGACTTCAAAAATGTGCGGGCCTCCGGTCTTATTGCGATGAAGCTGGATGAAGGTGACCGCCTGATCGGCGTCGCTACCTGTCGGGAGGGGGATGACATCATGCTGGCTTCCCGCCTGGGCCGCTGCATCCGTTTCCAGGCGAATGAGGACACGTTGCGCGTTTTTGCCGGGCGCGAAAGCTCCGGTGTCCGCGGCATGAAACTGGCGCAGGGAGACGAGGTCATCAGCCTGTCCGTGCTGCGGCATGTGGAGGCAACGCCAGAAGAGCGGACAGCCTATTTGCGCTATGCGTCCGCGCGCCGTCGCAGTGCTGGCGGAGAAGATGACCAGATCGATGCCGAGGTCATGGAAGTGGATGATTCCGAGGTCATGGCTGATGATACGGCACTTTCGCCAGAGCGCACTGCCGAGTTGGAAGAAGCCGAGGAATTCCTGCTCACCGTCACCATTGCCGGTTTCGGCAAGCGGTCTTCCGCCTATGATTATCGTGTGTCTGGCCGTGGCGGTCAGGGGATTGCCAATATCAATCTCGCTCCCCGCAATGGCCGGGCCGTGGCGGCAACTTTCCCGGTCAGGCCGGGTGATGATGTAATGCTGGTCACTGACGCGGGTCGTTTGATTCGTGTTCCCGCCGATCAGGTGCGGATTACCGGACGCTCTACCATGGGCGTTACCCTGTTTCGGGTCGACAAGGATGAGGTCGTCACCAGCGTTTTCCCGGTGCTGGAGACAGAGTCTGTTGATGATGACGGGGATGATGCCGATTCAGTTGCTCCGGCAGCCCCTGAGGGACAGGTGACGGATTCAGATGACTGAGTCGACACAGGGCAAGATGCTGCGCACCGGCGTCTATCCCGGTACGTTTGATCCGGTGACGAACGGCCATCTGGACGTCATTACCCGTGCTGCCCGCATGTTCGACCGTCTGGTGATCGGGGTGGCTGCCAATATCGGCAAAAATCCGGTTTTTCCGCTGGAGGAGCGGGTGGATCTGGTTCGTGCCGAAACGGTTACGCTGGGGGAAAAAACCGGAACCATCATTGAGGTGGTGCCGTTTTCCTCGCTGCTGATTGACTTCGCCCGCCAGCATGGTGCCAGTATCATCGTCCGTGGTCTGCGTGCGGTGTCGGATTTCGATTATGAGGTACAAATGGCGGGCACCAATTATCGCCTGGCACCGGATATCGAGACAGTGTTTCTGATGGCGAGCGAACGTCATCAATTCATCTCCTCCCGCTTCGTGAAGGAAATCGCGCGGCTGGGGGGGGATATTTCCACCTTTGTGCCCCCCCTGACATTGCAGCGCACGCTTGCGCGTGTCAGGACGTCATCGGTCCCTGACCCGGAAAGGCCCGTCTGAACAAGGCCCCTTTACCTGACAGAGAGGATACGACCATGCGCCGACGCACTCTGCTCGCCGCAGCCACAACAGCAATGATCGGAGGGATCGCGATGAGCGAGACCGAAGCCCAAGCGGCTGACCCTAATAATCTGGTTTACCTCGACCTGCCCTATGGTCGCGTCGTCATCGAACTACGCCCAGACCTGGCTCCGAAGCATGTCGAACGCATCAAGGAACTGTGTCGCGAGCATTTCTACGACAACACCCCCTTCCATCGCGTGATCGAAGGCTTCATGGCGCAGGGCGGCGACCCGACCGGAACCGGTTCAGGTGGCAGCAAGCTGCCTGATCTGCCTGCCGAATTCACTGATGACGCGCATTTCCTGCGCGGCACGGTCGGTGCGGCCCGGACCCAGAACCCGAACAGCGCGAACAGCCAGTTCTTTATCATGTTCGCTCCGGCCCCCAGCCTGGATGGTCAGTACACCATCTGGGGCAAGGTCATTCAGGGCATGGAATTCGTCGACAAGATCAAGCGCGGCTCCGGTGGCAGCGGCATGGTCCAGAATCCCGACCGTATCGTAAAGATGCGTCTGGCGAGCGATCCGCAGTAACTTTTTTCTTCAGAGTCACAGCGCTGCAAAAAAGGGGTATTCGCCCGGACTGGTGCGGATGCCCCTTGTTTTGAAAGATAAATCGGCTTCAGGGTCTTGACCCGGAGCCGCGTCTCGGCCAATTAGCCGGGCACGCAATGGCGGGGCATCCGAGCGCCACGCATTGCTTTTATGGGAGCCCGTAGCTCAGCTGGTAGAGCAACGGACTTTTAATCTGTAGGTCGTGGGTTCGAGTCCCACCGGGCTCACCATATATTTATTTTATTCTGTCTGCTCTGTGCCGGCTTGTCCATTTTGGCAGGCCTCGATTCTACGACGTGCCATTATCAGTACCGGGTGCAGCCGTTCTTTCGAGATATGCACGGTGCGGGTGCGGGCGGATGTGAGAGCCGAGAACGCCTCTGTTCTGTCCAGACCTGCCAGGGCCAGCAGACGCAACAGTTGCAATCTGCCGATCGTGACTCGGTCTTCTCCGGTAGAAGCTTCCAGCCTGACGATCAGGGCGAGGTCGGTTGCGAGTGACCTATGACCACCTGCCATCACACTATAACTCCGGGACAAGGAAGCCGTCAGGCAAATCGAGCCTGAAGGGCTACTGTGTCAGGGAGTATGCAATAAATGCATTGCTTCTTGCAATAAGAGCGAATTGATTGACCTGCTTAGTGGCCCTGCCAGGCCCGATACAGGTTGATGCAGGTCATCAATGCCATAACGATCACAGCAATGCGACCGGCACACCGACGGATAGCCGTATCGTATGAATCCATTGAATTCCACCCAGTCAATATGACTGCAAAGATTGTTCAGAACGTTAACGGCACCATATCAGCAACACAGCATGTTCAGGACAGGAAAGAGATCCTATGCTCATAACCGTTCGACCAGACTGGGCCATATCCGAAGCGTCTGTATCGCCAGAGAAAAATCGTCTCAGCCGTCGCTCTCTCTTACGGGCGACTTTGGCAGTACCTGCGCTGTCGACCATCGTGTATGGCAGTCCGTCTCATGCTGCCGGATCTTCTCCCGCCTCAAAAACCGATATTCCATCAGCCGGCCGTCCACTTTCGGCCGAGAAGGATGTCCTCAACTATAACAATTTTTATGAATTCGGTTCTACCAAAGACATTGTCAGTGCGGCCCAGGCCATGCAACTGCATCCCTGGTCTTTGACCATTGATGGCATGGTAGGAAAACCCCGCACCATCGCCTTTGAAGATCTGTTGGGTAAAATGAAGGTGGAGGAACGCATCTACCGCCATCGCTGTGTCGAGGCATGGAGCATGACCGTGCCATGGATGGGGTTCCCGCTTGCCGATCTCATCGCACTGGCAGAGCCACTTTCCGGAGCACGCTATGTCGTGTTCAAAACCAGAATGGAGCCGGACCAGATGCCCGGGCTGGCCCAGATATGGTACCCATGGCCCTATACGGAAGGACTGGCGATGGATGAGGCCACCCATCCGCTGGCTTTCATTGCAACAGGGCTGTACGGAAAGCCGCTATCGCCACAGAATGGTGCTCCATTGCGTCTGGTCGTACCGTGGAAATACGGTTTTAAATCTGCCAAATCATTGGCGAGCATCAGCTTTACCGATCAGCGTCCCAAAACTTTCTGGGAACAGACCGGCCCGCGGGAATACGGGTTCTGGGCCAATGTCAATCCGGACGTGCCGCATCCTCGTTGGAGTCAGGCATCAGAACGGCTGATTGGCAGCGATGACCGCGCGCCAACCCTGCTCTATAATGGTTACGCGGAACAGGTCGCGTCGCTTTATACGGGGCGGAGCCGTGAGAAGCTTTTCATGTAGCATCTTTCATGCGGCGGCAGGGGCGGTTTCCCAGCCTAATTCGACCATGGTGAGAATACGCAGCCCGGACCGATCATGACGCATGACCAGAAGGTTCTTCTCCTCCATATAGCCCAGCAACCGTCTGGCCCGTCCGAGTGAGCGTGTCCCGTAGGCGCGGGCAATTTCCTCATCGGAGGGGCAGGGCAATGTTTCCAGAGCGGCTCGCGCCAGCATCAGGAAAACGCCGCGCATGTCGTCTGGCAGCATGAGGCTGCGTTCCACGGCTGATTGCCATGGGCCACCAGCCTCGGTTTCCGCATCTATCCCGGCACGCGCAGTTGCCAGCATGGCGCGGAACTGGGGTAGCGCTGGAGCATCCCCCGTGATCGCATGAATGCGGCAGCGCACCAGAAAATCCTGATACAGCACGCTGAGCGGCCTGAATCCTGCCTCCGGATCGTCCAGAATATCGCGCAGGATATCGCGTACCTTACGATCACGCTCCTCCTGTTCCTGCTCCGTCAGGGGAAGCGGCAGAGTATTTTGAACTGGCTGGAAGCGGGCCAGCTGCTCGGCAACGTCTAGTGGAGGAGGGGATGTCGGTCGACGAGGCGGCAGTGGCCTTGCTTCCGGCTCCGGTCCTGACAAAACCAGATCCCGCACATCTTCCGCCGCAACGGGGGGAAGTGGAGTGAGAGGGGGCGGGGCAGCGCGGGCACCCGTTTGCACACTGCCAATCTGGATTTGCAGTGGACGGCGTGACAAGGCTGGTCCCAGAGAAATGAATTGTCCACGCTGAAGGTCACGGAACATTTCCGCCTGACGACGTTCCAGCCCCAGCAGATCGGCAGCGCGGGCCATGTCGATATCCAGAAAAGTGCGGCCCATCAGAAAATTGGAGGCTTCAGCCGCGACGTTTTTGGCCAGCTTGGCCAGTCGCTGCGTGGCGATAACCCCGGCCAGACCGCGTTTCCGACCCCGAGCCATCAGATTGGTCATGGCCCCGAGTGAGGCGCGGCGGGCTTCATCGGACACTTCCCCTGCTGCTGCCGGAGCGAAAAGCTGGGCCTCATCGACCACCACCAGCATGGGAAACCAGTGATCCCGATCGGCATCGAACAGGCCCCCCAGAAAGGCTGCGGCAGCCCGCATCTGTATATCGGTATCCAGCCCTTCCAGACTCAGCACGACAGAGGCGCGGTGCTGCCTCACCCGCTCCGCCGTTCTTTGCAGCCATGCTTCGCTGCGGCCTTCCGCCTGAATAATCAGATGGTTATAGGACTCAGCGAGGGTGACGAACTCTCCTTCGGGGTCAATAATCGCCTGTTGCACCCAGTTTGCACTTTGTTCCAGCATACGGCGCAGCAAATGCGATTTGCCGGAACCGGAATTTCCCTGCACCAGCAAACGGGTTGCCAGAAGTTCTTCAAGATCAAGCCGGGCAGTCGTCCCGTCCCGCGTGGTTCCCAAATCGATCCCGAAGGTCATCACCGTATCCATCAACCCTGAAGCGGGCGGACCCTAGCGGATGATGAGGATGGAGGGTAGCCCGTCAGCTGATGGTAAAATGTCAGTAATTTTTAATAATTATTCTCATTGGCAAGGCGCTCCAAAACGTCTAGCAGGCGAAACGTTTTCGGGCTGCTCATGATGAGACCGTATGTGGCACATTTTCTAAACTGGCGGTCAGCGGTATTATCTGCCACGATCTGGTGTGGCTTTTCTACGCCGTCCCATGCCCAGTCTATTCTTGGTTTCGGGGATCTTTCTGACAGTTTCAGTCTGATCCCACCCCCGACTTTTGCCGCGCCTGAAGCCAACCAGCAGATGCCATTGGCAGTTGCGCCACCGCTTGGGGAAAACGAATCCTATGATGGACCGCTATGGGATCGTGACTACCTGATCGGTGATCCGTTCCATATGCGCACCTATCTCAATGAGAAAGGTGTCAACATTTCGATGATGGAGCAGAGCGAGGTTCTCGGCAATCTGACCGGCGGTTTGCACACGGGGGCTGTCTATGATGGTCTGACCTCCATCGCTCTGACTACAAATCTCGAGAAACTGGCCGGTATTCCCGGTCTTCAGTTCAACGTCAGCGCGTTTCACTTCCATGGACGCAGCATTACGCTGGATAATCTGTCAGACCTGAATACTGCGAGTGGACTGGAAGCGGATCGCGGCTTCAGACTCAATGAATTATGGCTGGATCAGTCGCTTTGGGATGGGCTGTTCTCTCTGCGTCTTGGTCAGCAATCTGTCGATAATGAATTCATGATCAGCTATTATTCCATGCTGTTCATCAATGGCGGTTTCGGCTGGCCGACACTGCCCTCGATCGATCTGCCTAATGGCGGCAACGCCTTTCCCCTGCCGACACCAGGTATCCGATTTCGCTTCCAGCCTCGTCCGGAATATACCCTGCTGATCGGAGCTTATAACGGTAATCCCGGTAGTTACGTCACAAACCCCTCCGGCACGGCTTTTCCCATCAATGAGGGCCTGTTTGCGATCGTCGAGTTTCAATACGATTTGCATCATGGTGGAAAGGACGGACTGCCCGGTTTTTATCATCTGGGCAGCTATTATAACTCAGCTTCTTTCAATAATGCCGCGTCAACGGTTGGCCTTTCGCCAGTTTTAAATCGCCATGCGATCCTGACCTATCGTAACGACTGGGCCGTGTATTTCAGCGCCGATCAGATGCTGTATCGTGAAAAAGATACTGAAGATCAGGGACTGGGTACCTTTATTGAAATTATTTCAGCCCCCTCGGACCGCAATCTCGTCTCATTCAACGTCAATGCGGGATTGACCTACAAAGGACTAATTCCAAAAAGAAATCTCGACACAATTGGTATTTCGGTTGCCTATTCCCGTATCTCTGACGGCAAGGAAAACGGATTTATACAGCCACAGAATGGCGTCGTTCAAAAAGGGTCTGAAACAGTTTTTGAACTGACGTATCAGGCAAGTATAACGCATTGGTGGTTGCTTCAGCCGGATTTGCAGTATGTTTTCAATCCCAGCGCCGGGCTGGCTCTGCCCACCAATCCATCTACTCGTATCGGGAATGAGTTGATAATGGGGCTAAGAACGACCATCACTTTCTGACGGGGCTGTCCTGATCGAGGCTCCCTGTTACAAAGGGATTGTCTACGGGAGAATGCAGCGTGCCGATGAGCGAAAAAGCAGTGGCGGAAGCACTGGCAGCCGCCGATGCCATCTGTCTGCGTGCCGGCAGCCGCTTCACCCGGCAAAGACGGGCAGTTCTGGCGGTTCTGCTGGAGGCAGGCATGCCTTTATCGGCTTATGATCTTCTGGACCGGCTGCGACCGGTTGATCCCATGGTCAAGCCGGTTACTATTTACCGGGCGCTGGATTTTCTGCTGGCAGAAGGGCTGGTGCATCGTCTGGAAACGACCCGATCCTATGTGGCCTGTGCCCATCCGGACCACCCGCATGCGGTACAGTTTCTGATCTGCCGATCCTGCGGCAAGGTCGTGGAAGCACACGACCGGACCATCGCAAAAGCCACTGCCGATCTGGGGCGAGCGCAGGGATTCGTACTGGATCAGCCGACCGTGGAACTGACGGGGCAGTGCAGCGACTGTGTCGAAGGGCAAGGACATGGCGAACACGATGAGAATGCAGGTGATCATTTCGATTGTGCGTCATGCCAGCCCGCGTGACAAAAGGCTCATCACCTGCACGCAACAGGAAAAGCCGCTTCATGCAGGTCCCTTCCTGGCACGCTGATACGGCAGCATCACCCCCCGATTCCATTATGACGCGGCATATCATCCCGTGGCGGTGGCAGCGCCATGTGATCGGTATTGCTACTGAAACGATCGGGGAGGGGCGTCCTGTTCTGATGCTTCCCGCATTCAGCACGATCTCGACGATGGATGAAATGCGGCCACTGGCTCGCAGGTTGGCGGCGGATGGCTACGCCTGCACATTGATTGACTGGCCTGGGTTTGGGGGCTCCAGCCGCGCCAGCCTACATTATTCTCCGGCCTTCTATCATGCCTGTCTGGCTTTTCTGGCCGATCGGCTGCTCCCTGTCGATGGGGAATGCTCCATTCTAGCGGCAGGCCATGCAGCAGGATATGCTCTGGCCTGTGCTGCCGATCGCCCATGGGTGAAGCGGCTGGTGCTTCTGGCACCAACATGGCGAGGTCCCCTGAAGGTGATGGGCATGCGGCCAGCTTTCCGGACGGCAATCCGCACCCTGATACGCGCACCGGGTATCGGTCAGATCCTGTATCATCTGAACACACATCATCGTGTGATCGGCGCCATGATGCGCAGGCACGTATATGATGAGCCGATCACCGATGCCAGGGTATCGGCGAAGCAGGCTGTCGCCCGGCAACCTGGTGCACGTTATGCATCGGCCTCCTTCGTGACTGGCGGGCTGGACCCCGCAGGAACGCGGGATGCATTCCAGGCCATGCTCGACCGGTTTGGCGGCAGGGTGCTTATCTTGTGTGGAGATGCCACGCCGCCACGTTCACGCTCCGACATGCAGGCGATCGAACCGACGCCATCCAGGATGGTGCTATGGAGCAAAGGAGCTTTGGCCATGCATGAAGAACATGCAGCCACTCTGTCTCCGCATATTGCGGCCTTTTTGGGGTAACAGGCCTGAATTTATCCGGCGGCGCATTGCGTAAAAAGCGGTGTTGGGATTATATGTTATAACATAACAAAATGTCCCTCCTATGTTCCGCTTTTTGTCGTTTCGTCAATCTTGTGTGACTTCCCTGCTGGCATCCTCGGTCCCTGTACGTATGCTGGGGGCTGTTATTGTTCTGGGGTGCCTGTGGCTGGGAATTCTCTGGGCCGTCGCACTGCCATGAGCATGCTCAAAAACGAACATTCTCAAGGGGTGCGTTCTAATGGGATCGGTGGCAGATGCTCTGTTTCCCTCCATAATGTGCGTGTGACATTCGGCCGCCATATCGCCGTCGATGGCGTGACAGGGCTATTTGACGCAGGCAGCCTGACGGCGGTAGCAGGACCAAACGGAGCAGGAAAATCTACCTTGCTACGGAGCATTGCCGGGATTGTGCCTCTGTCAGGAGGCAAGGTTGATCTTGGCGGTGCGGAGCGCTCTACCATCGGGTACCTGCCGCAGGTTGCAGATATTGATCGCTCTTTTCCCATGACTGTTTCCGATGCCGTGCTGATGGGGGCGTGGCTTCGTCTTGGACCGCTACGGGGTGCCTGCGAGACTCTCCATTCTGAAATGAGATCTGCCCTCTCTGCGGTCGGAATGCAGGGACGCATGGACACCACGATCGGCTCCCTGTCTTCAGGACAATTGCAAAGGGTACTGTTTGCGCGGCTGCTGATGCAGAATGCCAGCCTTCTCCTGCTGGATGAGCCATTCAATGCCGTCGATGCAGGAACAACGGCTGATCTGCTTCAGTTAATCAATGCGTGGCATCAGGAAGGACGCACTGTCGTCGCCGTTCTGCATGATGTGGAACAGATACGCCGGTATTTTCCGCAAACCTTGCTGCTGGCCCGCCAACCCATCGCGTGGGGGAAAACGCAGGATGTCCTGTCCGACGCTAATATCC
Organism: Granulibacter bethesdensis; assembly: GCF_001889525.1. Lineage (NCBI taxonomy): Bacteria > Pseudomonadati > Pseudomonadota > Alphaproteobacteria > Acetobacterales > Acetobacteraceae > Granulibacter > Granulibacter bethesdensis. Next base: position 1,339,782 of record NZ_CP018192.1, on the reverse strand, counting down.
GGCATGCACGGGTGCTGGTGAATGGCCAGCCCTTCCTTGATTCAGCCGAGCTGCTTTAAGGCCATGCCATGACTGTCTATCAGGCAATCATCGAGCCATTCGTCACGTTCGGATTTATGCGACGCGCCTTACTGGCCAGCATTGCGCTCAGTCTGGGAGCGGGACCAGTTGGCGTTCTGCTGTTGTTACGGCGTATGAGTCTGGTCGGCGATGCCATGAGCCATGCCGTGCTGCCCGGGGCGGCGCTGGGCTTTCTGACATTCGGGCTTTCCCTGCCTGCCATGGGGCTGGGCGGGTTGATTGCGGGGCTTGCCGTCTCGCTGTTATCCGGCTCGGTCAGCCGGATCACAGTGCTGAAAGAGGATGCCGCCTTTGCCAGTTTCTATCTGACCTCGCTGGCAGCGGGGGTCATGATCGTCTCCTTAAGGGGGTCAGGCATTGATCTGTTGCATGTGCTGTTCGGCACGATTCTGGCGATTGATTCTTCCTCCCTGTTCCTGATCGGCACTATTGCCTCCGTCACACTGATCACTCTGGCGATCATTTACCGTCCCTTGGTGATAGAGTGTTTTGATCCGGGTTTTCTGTTCATGGTCAGTGGGCGAGGGCCGGTGATTCATTTCATTTTCCTGTTTCTGGTGGTTATCAATCTGGTTGCCGGGTTTCAGACGCTCGGGACGCTGATGGCGGTGGGACTGATGATGCTTCCCTCTGCAACCGCACGGCTATGGACAGAAGCTCTGCCGCCGATGATGGCGCTGGCCAGCGCCATTGCCTGTCTGTCCGGGCTGACCGGACTGATTGTTTCTTTCCATCTCGGCGTAGCATCCGGACCGTCCATCGTTCTGAGTGCCGCCGTTTTCTACCTGTTTTCATTGTTTTTCAGCCGCCATGGTCTGCTGTTAAGGGGACGCAACGCATGATTGCCCGCATACTGGCTACACTGCTGGTTGTGCTGACTACAGTCGCAGCATCCCATGCAGAGGCAGGCAGGCTGCACGTGGTAACGAGTTTCTCAATACTGGCTGACATGGCAAAGCAGATTGGCGGCAATGATGTGGAGGTCGCCAGCCTCGTACCTCCGGGTGGTGATCCGCACACTTATGAACCGACACCGGATGACGCACGCCGTCTGCACGAGGCGGATCTTGTTCTGATCAATGGCCTCGGTCTTGAAGGATGGATGGAGCGTCTGGTTGCCGCCTCCGGCCCGCATGGTCAGATCGTGACTGCCAGTGCGGGTCTGACACCGCTGACCATGCAGGAAGATGGTCATTCGGTGATTGATCCACATGCCTGGAACAGTGCTGCAAACGGCGTTCTGTATGCTCGTAATATCGAGAGGGCGCTGATAAAAATCGACCCCGGTAAGACTGAGGATTTTCACCAGCGTGCTACGGCTCTGATCGCCGTTCTGACCCGTCTGGATGAAGAAGCCCGCCGTGATTTTCAGTCGGTTCCGCCGGGACAACGGAAAGTTCTGACCACCCATGATGCGCTGGGCTATTTCGGCCACGCATATGGCCTGACTTTTCTCTCACCGCTGGGGCTGACGACGGATAATGAGCCATCCGCTAAAATCGTAGCGGCCATGATTCAGCAAATCCGTCTTGAGCATGTCACACGGTATTTCCTTGAAAACTCTGTTGATTCCCGGCTGGCAAAACAGATTGCCGCAGCCACCGGTGCGAAGCCGGGGGGAATTCTGTTCGTGGAATCCCTCTCGCCTCCGGGCGGGCCTGCCGCCACTTATCCGGATATGTTCCGCCACAACATGACGGTGCTGCTTGCCGCAGTCCGGGGACAATAATCAGGTCGGGTGAAATAATCCCATCCTGAAATTATGACGATAGTTTAGCTTTTCTTTCCGTCAGTTTCGCTCTTTGCTGGGGCAGCAACCATCCTGCGTCTCGGGCTGGGAACGATAAAGACGAAGAGGAATGACTAATGGAAACGGTTCAAAGATATTCAAGAACGGCCATTTTTTTTCACTGGGTGGTGGCAGCCCTGGTCCTGACAAATATCGGTCTGGCGCTCAGTGCAGATTATTGGCCGGAATCTTCCCTAAGACAGGTGTTCGGCGTCCATAAATCTATCGGTATCACCGTGTTGGGGCTGGTTCTGCTGCGTATTTTCTGGCGTCTGGGTCATAAGCCGCCGGCCTTTCCCGTCCAATACCCGGCTTGGGAAAAATACGCTGCCCATACGGTGCATGGCTTGCTTTACCTCGTCATGCTGACATTGCCTTTGTCAGGATGGCTCCATGAATCGGCATGGAAAGGTGATGCACCGCATCCTTTTTACTGGTTCAATACGGTGCATCTGCCGTTGATTCCTCCGGTCGATACGCTGGAGACCAGCCTGCGGCTATCCCTGCGAGCTGTGTTCGGCTCGGTGCATCTATGGGCAGGGTATGTGCTGTATGGCCTGCTGGCGCTGCATTTCGGCGCGGTCCTCAAACATCATCTCATCGACAAGGAAGCCGAGCTTCAGCGTATGCTGCCGTAAAGCTGTTGCAGGCGGAGGCTTAATGCCTCCGCCGCTCCAGATCAGGCAGAAACACCGCAAGGATGCCGAAAGCAGGCAGCCAGGCACAAAGACCATAGACCGTCTCGATGCTCGTTTTGTCCGCCAGCCACCCCAGCAGAGCGGCTCCAATCCCGCCCATGCCGAAAGCCAGACCGAAAAACAGCCCGGCCACCGCACCGACATTCCCCGGCAACAATTCCTGACCATAGACCACGATGGCGGCGAAGGCCGAGGACAGGATCAGGCCGATCGCGACACTCAGGAGAGCGGTCCAGGCCAGGCTGGCATGAGGTAGAATGAGTGTGAACGGCAACACGCCGAGGATCGAGAACCAGATCACATATTTCCGCCCGATCCTGTCACCGAGTGGCCCACCTGCAAATGTACCGGCAGCAACCGCCCCCAGAAACAGGAACAGGTAAAGCTGAGCCGACTGCACCGAAACCCCGAAATGATGGATCAGGTAAAAAGTATAGTAGCTGGTAAAGCTGGCCATATAGAAATATTTCGAGAAGACCAGCGCACAGAGTACCGTCATCGCCAAAGCGATTTTTGTCCGGGGAAGAGCCTGCACAGTGTGTCTGACGACACGCTTTTTCTGACGCTGTATTGCTCCGTACCAGCGCCCGACAGCTGTCAGAATGATAACGCCAAGCAACGCTACAGCACAGAACCAGCCGATGGCGTAGCGGCCGTGCGGCAGCACAATGAAGGCAGCCAGAAGGGGACCGATCGCCGCTCCTGCATTCCCGCCCACCTGAAACAGGGACTGCGCAAAACCATGACGGCCACCGGAAGCCAGCCGTGCCACACGAGAGCTTTCAGGATGAAAAATTGACGAGCCAAGGCCGACAATCGCCGCTCCCGCCAGCAATCCGTTAAACCCGCTGGCAATGGACAGACAATAAAGCCCGATCAGCGTGCATCCCATTCCGAAAGCCAGCGAAAACGGCTTCGGCTTGCGGTCGGTATAAAGCCCGATCAAGGGCTGAAGAATGGAGCCTGTCATCTGATAGGTCAGGGTCAGCAAGCCAATATCGCGGAATTGCAGACTGAATTCGGTTTTGAGGATCGGATAGACAGCAGGCAGCAGCGATTGCAGCATGTCGTTCAGCATGTGGCTGATGCTGATCGCAATCAGAATGGCAAAGACGGTGCCTTCGCTGCGGTTTTCAGTCGTGTTGCCGCCGGGCAGCGTTGCCGGCTGCGCTGTTATCTGTCCACTCACGGGCCATACTCCATGCCCCGCAGACCAGACGGGGCGCGTTCAACCTTTTTTTGACAGCGCGTAATGTGAGCGTTCAGCTCTTATCCTGCTACCATGGCAGGTGGGTGGCAGCCTTGCGGTCGAGCTTCAGGTCAAGGGCAGCGTCTGGCGCGCCAGGCCGATGACATGTCGGGTTTCGGCACAGACACCCAGACGATCAAATGCTTCCGGCATCACCCAGTCTGCCGCAACCACGTCTCCATCCGGAAAGACATTCCCCCCTGGATGGAGACCTGCAAAATCAAGAATCGTATAATGATAAGCGATCAGTCCGGCCTCATCCCGGGTGATGCTGTCCACATGCGCGACCAGAGACAATGCCCCCGCCACAAGACCGGTTTCTTCCTGTAACTCCCGCCGGGCAGCATCCTCGGCGCGTTCGCCCAGACGCTGTGCACCCCCGGGCAGGGTCCAGCAGCCCTCAGCAGGCGGCTTGCCACGCCTGATCAGCAGCACAGCCCCATCCGGACGTAAAAGAGCGACACCAACGCCGACCAGCGGCCGCGCCGGATAACGGCGGGGACAGTCCTCTGTCATGGTCCGCCAGAAACAGGGGGGACTGCACGGGGGCCGGTATTCGGTAGCGGCATGGTGGTCGGTACCTCTGACTCGCCCGCAGCGCCAGATGGAACATGTTCCACGGATTTCAGCAGTTGCAGCGTGGGGAACAGGGCCCGTTCCTTATAATCCTGCACTTGAAAAGCCCATGGACCGACCGCCTTGTTCATGGTGTTGGCAATAGCCTCGCTGCCCGGCGCTGCCTTGGCCGAGAATGTCAGCCATGTATCATCACCAACCTTGATCTGATTGACGATGACGGTCAGCCCATCCTGCGTCTCGAACACGGATTGAGCCTCTGTTGCTCCACTGATTGCAGCAGCCGGTTTGACATGGGTGAATTCCAGATCACTCAATGCCTGAAGCGTATCGGCCACCGCATGACTGTCTGTACGCGGCGCATCTGCCGGCTCTGTCAGCCTGAACATGTCGCCTTTCCGACTGAGCGTCAGCGCCGGTTCATGCGCAGAGTCCGGTCGTGTGATATGCACCCGATCCAGCCTTGCCGCATTGATGCTGATAATCACCGGATCGACCCAATCCTGCGGATCATTGCTGAACTCCAGCGCATCTCTCGTCAGCCATGTATAGGCATCCCCATGACGGCGGATATAGGTACCTCGGGTGGTGGCGGGCGCATTCGTGCTGTCCGTCTGCTGGACCACGCCCTCAATATCCCCGGCGCTCTGACGATGGCCGATGATCAGCTCTCCGACCAGGCCGCCTTTGCCATCCTGCAAACGAATGACTGTCGCGTCGGATTTGGCCGGTTTGGCCGGATCGGGCGTCGCCACACCCAAAAGCGGATATTCCGCAGGATGGTTGGTCCTCGGCTCAGTCAGCCGCAGACTAACCAGCGTATTCAACAATCCCCTGATTTTCGCAGGCCGGGCGACATAGCCGCCCAGTTGCGGCACGGTCCAGCCATGATCCGGTGTTTTGACCAGTGTCATGCTCTGACCAAACTGGGAGATAGTGATGGTCTGGATGCTGTCCAGACGGTTTTTGTCCATCAGGGCCGGAAAGGCAGCTTCCCCCTGATGCACCGCAACAGCTGTCAGACTGACAGCATGCGGGCCGAAATACCAGCCGCCGGCCAGAGCGAGCACAGCAGCACCGGCCAGAAGAAGGGATGAGCGCGGCGTCATGGCGCGTTCCTCCGAATAAACGGTCGTTTCAGGAGAAGGCAGGGCAGGGACATGGAAGAGTCTGTCCTCATCTCCGAGCCCTCTGACGCCTGATGCGGCGGATGGTGGCAATCCCCAGCGCAATGACAATCAGCATCAGCGGCACAGCACCGATATCCAGAAGACGCAGGCGTGTCTCAAGCGTGCTGATATCCTTGCTCAGATCATGCTCAACCAGACGCAGCTTCTTTCTGCTCTCCTGAATTTCCTGCTGGGCCGACTGGATTTCCTTTTCCTGTGCCGCGGAGATGGCGTCGTCATCCATCGCAGCACCATCGCCGGACTGGCCCTGACGCAGGGCTATCAGCTTGTCCTGAGCCGCCTGCAAGCGGGTTTGCAGGGCCAGTGAAGCCTGCCGGAACCGCCCCTGAGCGTTGCGGTTCATGGTTTCCACCACCGTGAAAGGCCGCACGGTAATGCTGCTGCCTCCGATGCCGCCCAGCGCCTTGTTCCCGGTCAGGGCGCTGACAATACGGGACAGGAAAATCCCGTTATCGCTAAAGGGCTGAAGCGTTTCCTTGCCGAAGAAATCCGAGCCATGCACCCAGAAACGATCGGCGAAGATGTCGCTATCGGACAGGATGACGATATCGGCATCCCCTTTCGTTTCCGGCACATAGTCAGGCAGGTCCTTCAGGGATGCCACGGAATCAGGTTTACCGGAAAAAGCGGATTTCAGATGGCCCCGGATCCGGGCCGCCAGCACGCGCGGACCGCCCGCGGGATGGAACTCCGCTGCAATACGCTGCGGGTCAGGATCATGAGAGGTACGAATGGACGGGATCGATCCGCTTTCCGGGCTGGAAGAGAGCAGCGGTTCGAAGCTGATTTTTGCGTCCGGTGCTTTGCGAAGCGCTCCGGCCGCAGCCACCGTTACCTGCGTCAGATCCGCGGTAATCGGGTCATTGCGGTTCAGCCCGTCACGGTCATTGAACCAGGCGAGATAATTGGTGGAGCCTGTTTTCATATCCTCCGTACGGACGCGCCATGCGCCGTTCGGGTCCAGCACCACTGTATCCGGGTTATACAACACGCCCCAACTGGAGAGCAGTTTGGGCAGGTTGCTCGCATAGCCCGACGGCCCATCCTGCTGGCGTTTCTGGGCAGGGTCAGGCGGCAGCAAAGCCTGAGTCTCACTGTCGGGATCAACCGCCAGCAGCAATTTGCCGCCGCGCATGATGAACTGATCGATTGCATACTGCATCGCTTCGGACAGATGCTGTGGATGCACCACGATCAGCGTCTGGATCCCAGGATCAATCCACTGGGCCGAAATGGGGACAGGCCGCAGATCAGCGACTTCTTTCAGCGTATTGACGATGGCCCATGGCTTCATCGGTCCCATGCGCCGGGTCGAGACCAGAGACTGACCGCTGCCCATGATCGGCAAATCGGTCAGAAGTCCGACGACAGGCTTTTGCGGGTCGGTCAGATCATAGATCAGACGAGTCAGGTCATATTCCAGAAACCGCTCCCGGTCCGGCTGGAAGAACGGGATGATCTTGCGACCATCCAGCCGGTTCAAACCGACCAGACCGAAATAGACCTGCTCTCCACTCTGATCGAGCGGCACGCCCTGCAAGCCATTGCCGATGGCGCGATCCTCGGTTTCGCTGAATGGCTCCGGATTATAGAACTCGATGGAGAGCATTCCGTGTGAGAGCCGCTTGTATTGCTCCAGCATCTCCCGCACGCGATCAGCGTAAGAGCCGTATTTCGGCACCCGTGCGCCCAGAGGAGGAGAATAGAAAAACTTCAGCGTAATCGGTGATTGCAGATGGGAAAGTACAGAAATAGTGCTGTCCGACAGGGTATAAATGCGGTTGCTGGTCACATCCCACTGCGCCTGCGGAAGTCGGGCATCGACCAGCATGTTGGCCCCGACCAACAGACCGGCAACCGATACCACCCCCAGCACGGAGGGCCAGATACGCTGTCTACCCTGAGGGGGGCTATCCTGAGGGGCATGACTTTGGGTGCCGCCCGGCATCCCGGCGGCTGTCTTCAGATCGCTCATCTCATGCCGCCTTTTTGTGCTCGAGGATGACCGTATTCAGGAACAGGAAAAATCCGATGAACGAGGCAAAAAACACCAGATCGCGCACGGAGATGACACCGCGTGAGAAATCCAGAAACCTGTCCACGACACTGAAACGGCGGATCAGCGGCACAATGGAGGGTACCGTCTGGCTGAGAAAATCATTAACGGCGGAATAGGAAGCGAGCGCAAACAGCAGGCACACCGCAACCCCCAGCACGAAAGCAATGACCTGATTTTTGGTCACGGCTGAGACGGCAGCCCCAATTGACAGGAATGCCCCCGCCACCAGCATAGCGCCCAGATAGCCGGAGGCAATCACGCCATTATCCGGCTCCCCCAGATAATTCACGGTGATGACGAAGGGAAAAGTCAGCGCCAGCGCGATCCCGCAAAACGCCCAGGCGGCCAGAAATTTGCCGATGACGGCTTCTGACTGCCGAATCGGCAGGGTCAGCAGCAGCTCGATAGTGCCAAGACGCCTTTCTTCCGCCCAGAGACGCATGGTAATCGCCGGAACCAGCAGCAGAAACACCCACGGGATGAACTGGAAGAAAACGACCAGATCAGCCTGATTGCGGTTGAAGAAATCACCCAGATTGAAGGTTAAAATGCCTTGCAACAGCAGGAAAATGACGATGAACACCACAGCAACCGGTGTGGCGAAGTAACCGGCCAATTCCCGCCGGGCGATGGTCAGGATGGTTCTCATATCATGTGCTCCCTGTCCGGAGTTTGGGTCAGGGTCCGGAAGACATCGTCGAGTTTGCGTGATGGATGGCGTTCCGCCAGAGCCGCAGGCGTTTCATCCGCGATGATGCGTCCACGGGCGATGACAATTGCCCTGGTGCAGATTGCCTCGACTTCTTCCAGAATATGAGTGCTGATGATGATGGCCTTGCGAGGCGCCATTTCCGCGATCAAAGAACGAATTTCATGCTTCTGATTGGGATCCAGCCCATCCGTCGGCTCATCGAGCACAAGGGCAGGAGGATCATTCAGCAAGGTCTGCGCCAGACCGACACGCCGACGAAACCCTTTCGACAAAGTTTCAACAGGTTGCAGCCGCACCCCCTGAAGCTGCGTGCGCTCCATGGCTTCGGCAATGCGGTTACGCGCCTCCGCACCGCTTAGCCCGCGTATCGTGGCAATGAAGCGCAGAAAAGCCTGCACTGTCATTTCCGGATAGCTGGGCGCGCCTTCCGGCAGAAAGCCCAGCAGTTTCTGTGCAGCGATCGTATCATGACGAACATCGTGACCACCAATTCTGGCGGTACCGACATCCGGGGTCATGAACCCCGATACCATCTTCATGGTCGTGGATTTTCCGGCCCCGTTGGGTCCCAGAAAACCTAGAACCTCGCCTTTTTTGACCGTAAACGAGACGTCATCGACGGCTGTGAAGGTTCCGAACCGCTTCGTCAGCCGCTCGATTTCTATGAACGCGTCCAATGCCGATTATCTCCCCGGCGTTTTTCTCCCTGAGCGGAATTTGATTGGGGAAACTCCGCATGGACGCAAGAGGGGGGAGGGCTGTTTATGCCGGGCAGACACCATTCGAGATATTGGGTAAAATAATTATGCTTTTTATGAATTTATATATGCACTTATAGCAATAAAAATAGTGTTTTATGCAGTATATTGCAGTTTGGACAACAGAGCCGCTTCCTGAGAAGACAAGCTCCATGCTAATGGAAAGGCGTGCAAAATCGTCATCATGCTCGCCTTCTTCCTTCATCAGTCCTTTTGACCCACGAAGCGGCTGCCGGTGTCATACTGATGGCAGCCTCAGCCATCGGCATGCTGTGCGCCAATAGTACCTGGCAGACTTCCTATGAACATTGGCTGAATATCGAAACCGGTCCGCTTACTGTGCGGGGCTGGATCAATGATGCGCTGATGGCGCTGTTTTTCCTGCTTGCCGGGCTGGAGATAAAGCGGGAAATTCTTTATGGGCATCTTTCACATTGGTCACAACGTCTCCTGCCGGGCGTTGCAGCTCTTGGCGGCATGGTGGTTCCAGCGACCATCTACGTTGCTTTCAATCATTCTGGAGAGGCCCTGCGCGGATGGGCCATTCCGACAGCCACCGATATTGCTTTTGCTCTTGGTGTGCTGGCACTGGCGGGATCGCGCGTTCCAGCCATTCTGAAAGTATTTCTGACAGCCTTGGCGATTGTCGATGATCTGGGGGCCGTGCTCGTGATCGCCCTGTTCTATACGGGGACTCTATCCGTGCTGCCGGGGGCAGGGGTCGTGGCCATTCTTGGGCTGCTGCTGATGCTAAACCGGCAAGGGGTCAGAACGCTGTTTCCCTATCTGCTGGCAGGGATCCCGCTCTGGTGGCTAACCCTGAAAAGCGGCATTCATCCCACAGTTGCAGGTGTGGGACTGGCACTGCTGATCCCGGCCGGACATGACGAGACATCTCCGCTCATGCGTCTGGAACATATGCTGTCATGGCCTGTTCGGTTTGTGGTTTTACCTCTGTTCGGTTTTGCCAATGCAGGGATCAGTCTCCATGGCGCAACAATCGGACAGATGTTATCGCCGCTGACATTAGGGGTAGGCGTAGCCCTGCTACTGGGGAAACCGTTCGGCGTGCTGGGGGCTGTCAGTATTCTCAAATTATTCGGAAGCGCCGGTTTTCCTCCCTATGTCACATGGCGGCACAAAATCGGGATCGCTTTTCTCTGCGGCATCGGCTTTACCATGAGTCTGTTCATCGCCATTCTGGCGTTTCCCGGCACTACGGCCGTGAACCAGATCAAGCTCGGCATCCTGTCAGGTTCCATGCTGGCCGGGTTATGTGGCTACATACTGCTGCGCGGGCCTGCTGTTGCAGACAGATAAAAGCAGGACAGGTTGCCTATTTGGAAGCCGTATCAGGCAGTGGCCCTTCGCGTCGTAAACCGTGCCATGCCAGCATCGTATCGGCAAAAAACGACATCAATGCCAGAATCACACAGATCAGCGCTGCTCCGAAAGATAGTTCCAGCCATGATGCAATGGCACTGTCATGCAGGCTGCCCAGAAAAAGGATAAAGGCAGTGCCGCAGGTAGCCGCCCCGGCACATGCTGTCAGGGCAATCGACGCATCCAGTGCGCGCAGCCGCCAGCGAAGGCGATGGTGATGTATTTCGAGAATTGCCTTATCAATCGTACAGGATGGATCACGCCTCATCTCCGACAAGCGTTGATTATGGTCTGAGACACGGGCCAGACGTGTATTAAAAACATTCAGAAGCGTGCCGACACCATTCAGCAGAAAAATAGGTGTCAGCGCGATCTGGACCATATGGGCAGTGCTATCGACTGCCTCACTGGGAAGAAAAGGGATCGGCATGTGATTTTGGATGCTTATAGCTTCAACTGTTCGTAGCAGAATTGCCGTTATAGGCAACATGGGGCCATATCGGGTCATCCTTATGGATGGCAAAAATATTCATCTGATCCTTTAAGCATAGATAATCGATTTGATTAAAAAAACTGACAATTTGTTCAACATCTGATTTAATAATTTCAACGAAAAGGATTGGACGATGAGCCTGAATGGTCTTCTTTGCGCCTTTCAGAGCTTCCACTTCCATTCCTTCGATATCCAGCTTGATAAAGTCGACACGCTGAAGATTCAGAGAATCAATACTTACCAGAGGCACAGCCACTCCTGTGGATGTGTCATATGAAATCGGTTGCCCAATATATTCATGCAATTGTTGAGGCTTGATTTCCAGGCTTCCGAAAGTCGAAGGCTTAAAATAATCAGGTCGAGGAATTATTAATTCACCCACCTCATCACCAAGTGCAGCAAGTTTAGCATGAACATTCAAGCAATTATTGATAACAATATTGCCTGCCAAAGCATAATAAACAACTTCCTGAGCCTCAAAGCTTAAGACATGCCCCCACCCAGTCATATGTCTGGCCCATTCGATGGTATGCACGCCAATATTGGCTCCCCCATCAATTGCGACCACACCATCGCCGAACTGCTGTCGCCGTAAAGTAAACATCTGCAGGAGAGAATTGACTTCCTGCGAAGTAAAACTTGAAAATTGCAGCAGTTCGTATCCTACGCCAAAAGTTTTCCCGGTATCATCAGTATGATGATCGTTTCGATTAATGATCATCATCCCGTGATCTGTTGACGCGAGGATAAATGCCACCGGACGGAAAGGAGCCAATACAAAATATCCTTCGGAATTGCTTAATGCTCAGGCATTTTATTAGCATTATGGCTTATGTGAGGCCAGACGGGATCATCTTTATGAAGAGCAAAAAGATTTATCTTGTCTTCAAAATAATTATAATTGTTACTATTAAGAAATTTGTAAATTTCAACAGGATCGGATTTCGCCATTTCAAGGAACAGAATTGGACGAGATTTTTCAATGGTTTTTTGGGCTCCCCGCAGAGCTTCAATCTCCATCCCCTCGATATCAAGTTTGATAAAGTCGACACGATCAAGCTCAAGAGAATCAATGCTTAGCATGGGTATTTTTACCCCATCCGAGGGTGCATAAGAAATAGGCTGGCCGATAAATTCCCCATCTGGCCGTTGTTTGATTTCAAAACTACCGAAACTACCAGCGGAAAAATAATCAGGTTGGGGAATAGTTAATTCACCCACGTTTTCACCAATAGCTGCCAGCTTTGCACGGGCATTCAGGCAGTTATTGATGACGATATTGCCAGCCAGAGCATAATAGACAACTTCCTGAGCTTCAAAGCTCAGGACTCGGCCCCAACCAGTCATGTGTCTAGCCCATTCCACAGTGTGCACACCTATATTCGCACCACCATCAATGGCAAAAACCCCATCTCCAAAATAATGTCTGCGCAATGTCAGAAGATTTAACAGCAATTCCACTTCATAGCTATTAAAGCTCGAATCTCGCAATATATCGTGACCGACACCGTAAATAGTTTCGGGACTAATGATATGATGGTCATTTCGATTAAGAATCATGGTTCCGTGGTCGGTCGATGTCAGTATGAATGCGATAGGGCGGCGTATAGGACGTGACATAAGCTAAGCCTTTTGGTTGAAGTTAATCGTTTAATTGTGAGTGATTGTAATAATTTTCAAAGGTATAACCAGGCAACTGTAAGTCGCATAAGATATATTATGGAAACTTAATAAGCAGACAACATACAGACCTCTACCTGCTTTATCCCTGAACCATGAAAGATCAGCCTTTTTCCCGCATCAGCCGGGCCTTGTCCCGCTGCCAGTCCCGGGAGGCAATGGCGGCACGTTTGTCGGCCTTGTTACGTCCTTCAGCAACGCCCAGCAGCACCTTGGCCATGCCGCGCTCGTTGAAATGGATCTGGAGCGGCACGACTGTCTGTCCCTGTTTCTGAACAGCCCCGAGCAGATGGTTGATCTGCTTGCGCTTGAGCAGCAGCTTGCGCGGAGAACGCGGCTCGAACCGGGACAGCACACCACCCTGATATTCCGGGATATAGGCGTTGAACAGGAACATCTCGCCGTCCCGTTCTCCCGCCCAGGCTTCGCTTAACGTCGCGCGGCCATGCCGGAGGGATTTGACCTCTGGTCCTTTGAGCACAAGCCCTGCCTCGACCGTTTCCTTGATGGTGTAGTCGAAACGCGCCTTACGGTTTTGGGCAGCGACGCCATGGCTGATCAGCCCGGATTTGCCGCTTTTTTTCTCCGCCATATGATTGATTATCCGACCGATTGGGGCAGCAGACCGACTTCAGTCATTGCCTCGCGAACCCGTTCAGCAGCAGCCGGGCTGATCGGCGCCATTGGCAAACGGCAGCGAGCCGCTGTCAGGCCGAGTAGAGAGGCTCCATATTTGACGGGCACGGGATTGCTTTCCACAAACATGGCTTCATGCAGCGGATACAGACGCTGCTGAAGGGCCTGAGCATCCTTGATACGGCCCTCGGCCCATGCCGTCTGCATCTGGCTGCACAGTTTCGGAGCGATGTTGCCCGTCACACTGATACACCCCGCGCCACCGGCAGCCAGATAAGCCACGGCTGTCGGGTCCTCACCAGAGAGCTGGATGAAATCATCACCGCACAGGCGACGTGTCTGAAGCGGCTTCACCAGGTTGGCTGTCGCATCCTTGACGCCAACAATGTTCGGATGACGGGCCAGACGGGCCATGGTTTCGATCGACATCTCGACCACGCTGCGACCAGGGATATTGTAGATGTAGATCGGCAGTTCGACGGCATCGGCAATAGCCATGTAATGTAAGTACAGGCCTTCCTGAGTCGGCTTGTTGTAATAGGGCGTGACCACCAGAGCAGCATCGGCGCCCGCCTGTTTCGCATGGCGAACCAGATCAATGGCTTCCGTCGTGCTGTTCGATCCGGCTCCAGCCATCACAGGGACGCGGCCTTTGGCGACTTCTACCGTGATTTCGACGACGCGCTTATGTTCATTATGCGTCAGGGTCGCTGATTCGCCGGTCGTTCCCACCGGAACCAGACCGTGCGTCCCTTCGGTGATCTGCCAGTCGACGAAGCGGGCCAGCGCTTCCTCATCCACCGATCCGTCCTCGCGCATGGGCGTGATCAGCGCGACAAGCGACCCCTTGAACATGGAAAGCTCCCTGAGACGAACCGGCCAGGCCTGCCGGCCCGGGTAACGCGGTATGTTGCGAAAACGCGGAAGCTAAGCGCGAGGGGGATGCGCCGCAAGATCGCCGCTTGCTACACTCCCTTGCAATGCTTTCCACCCTTCCTTCCAGACGCATGATTGTGAACGCGATGATCCCTTCCCTGTTGCGTATCCGCCAGGGGGTAACCCTTTGGGCAACTCTTCTGGCAGCCATTGCCCAGGCGGGATGCTCCACACGGCCATATGATGGCAGTATTACTCCACAATCCACTGATATTGTTGCAAAAAAATCCTCATTATCAGCATCAACAAGCACGATCGGTGCCCTGATACGCGCCGATCAATGGGATCAGGCCATGGCTGAGGCATCGGCACTCCCTGATCCGGTCGCGGTCAAGCTGGTCACATTTTACCGAGCATTGGCGCCCGGAGCGATGTCAGCCCCGGATATTGCCGCCTTCATGGCAGCCAATCCGGGTTGGCCGATGCAATCGACTCTGGCGCGCCGCCGCGATCAGGCCATTGTGGAAGAACAGGATAATGCCAAAGCGGCTGCTCTCTGCGACTCGCTGCATCCTGCTCTGGTCGATGCGCAGATTCGCTGTGCCGAGGCATGGAGCGCAACCGGAGCAACCAGCACCGCTCTGGACCAGATCAGAACACTGTGGGCCGAGGGCAAAGGCAATCAGACGCAGGAGACTTTAATCCGGCAAAAATGGAGTCAGGCCTTAACGGCAAACACCCAGAAAGCCCGCTATCAAGCCCTTCTGCTGACCAATATGGAGGCGGCTTTCCGCCAGATTCCATATTTGCCCGCCTCTGATCGTGCCAATGCCACGGCCCTCGCTGCGCTGTGGCGTAAGGAACCGGCCGCTCTATCGTTGTTCAACGCCCTGCCGGGAGAGGCGAAATCCTCACCCGTGATGGTGCTGGCCAGAGCACGCTATCTGCGCCTGACCGATCATAATCAGGATGCGGCGTCATTCTGGAAACAGAATGGTGATACCGCGGAACAGGCGGAGTTCGCCGCTCATAACGCTGTCTTCCGGCAGGAGCGCGCAAACCTCGCCCGGGCCTTGCTGAAAGATGGCGGCGAAGACAATGCCAGGCTGGCTTTCGAGGTCATCACGGGGGGCAGTGCCTCAACCCCTGTACAAAAGGCAGAAAGCAATTTTCTGGCCGGTTTTATCGCGCTCCGTTTCCTGCATGATCCTGCTGCTGCGGAAAATCGTTTTCGTTCGTTGCTCTCGGCAGGCAACGCCGTGTTGACCTTGTCACGGGCGCATTACTGGCTTGGGCAGGCCGCACAGGCCCGTGGTGATGAGGCAACGGCGAAGGCTGAGTGGCTGCAGGCGGCAGCATGGCCTGTCACGTTCTATGGACAGCTTGGAGCCTTGCAGGCTGGAGAATCGCCAACCAGCCTGGGGCGGCGTATCCGCTCCCTGCCTGATCCGGGCTGGAGCAGTGCGCAGCTGGAATCCTATTCCGGACAGGAGTTAGTCAGAGCCGCTCTGCTGCTGATTTCATGGGAAGAAGGCCGCCGGGCACGCGTTTTCCTGTTGCAGGCAGACGAGGCCGAGGCTGGTCATCAACTGCCTGCCGGAACCGTCCACACACTGACGGCGCATCTGGCGATACAGGCAGGTTTGCCGGATGTCGCGGTCTTTGTGGCCCGCCGGATGGGCCGTGATGGGGCCATGCTTCCAGTTACCGGCTGGCCGCTGGATGCACCCATCGAACAGAGTGTAACCCCGGTGCCGCTGACACTGGGGATCATTCGTCAGGAAAGCAGCTTCGATCCACAAGCAGAAAGCCCTGCCGGAGCACGGGGCTTGATGCAGTTGATGCCTGCGACCGCCAGTCAGGTCGCCCGAACACTGGGCATTCCCGTCTCATCCGGGCAGCTTTTCAGTGATCCAGCACTGAATGTCCGGCTGGGCAGTACCTATCTGCAAGGGCTGCTGAAACGCTTTGGGCAGGCCGCGCCACTGGCGATCGCCGGATATAATGCCGGTCCTCATCGGGTTGATGCATGGCAGACGGATTACGCCAGCATCCAGAACCCAATCGACTGGATCGAGTTAATTCCGTTCAACGAAACTCGCAACTATGTCGAAAGAGTGATTGAAAATACGATGGTTTATCGTGCGAAACGCAATGATCCATTGATGGAGCCGCCCTTGCTGTCTGCTCCCGCCTTGGCACGGTGAAGGGTTCCATGAATATTCCCCGTTTCATTGCCAGCGGCTTCGGTTCCGGGCTGATCATCATGCAGGGGGCTGGAACCGTTGGTACGGCCTTCGCGCTGATTGCTGGAGCCTTCCTCTGGTGGGTATCCCCACTGTTGCTGGGCTTTGCCGCTCTGGCAGCCTGTCTGGGGGGCTGGTGGGCCGTGCGGGCCTGCGGAGCACTCAATGATCCCGGCTGGGTCGTCATCGACGAATTTGCCGGGATGTGGATTACAATGCTGGCCCTACCCCTTCATCCCACAACCGCAGCCCTTGCTCTGGCGTTTCTGATTTTCAGGGTTCTGGACATTACGAAGCTTGGTCCAATCGGCTGGGCGGATCGGAAGAAAGATGCGATGGGCGTGATGGGCGATGATATTCTGGCCGGAATTGCAGGGGCGTTGATCCTTGTTTGCATACGGCTGGCTTCACCTCATCTGCTTGGATAATATTTTTTATTATCAAGGGAGTAAAATGCCATGATCGAGGATTCTATCATCCGAGAGGCGATCGCGTTGGTCGAGGATTTCGCCCGGCGTGGTAAAGTTGTGGCCACGGCGGAGAGCTGCACAGGCGGCCTGATCGCCGCGACCCTGACCGCCATATCCGGTGCCAGCGCAATGTTTGATCGTGGCTTTGTAACCTACTCCAACGCGTCGAAAAGCGAGATGCTCGGCGTGTCGCTCTCCCTGATCGAGGAAGTGGGCGCCGTAAGTGAAGAAGTGGCTCTGGCGATGGCCCAAGGGGCACTGAATGCCTCCCATGCCGAGTTTGCGTTGTCTGTCACAGGGATTGCTGGCCCTACCGGAGAAAGTGAAGGTAAGCCGGTCGGGCTGGTCTGGTTTGGCTTGTCCCGCCGGCTGCATGGCTCAATCACGGAATCGCGGGTTTTCTCCGGCAACCGCACCGAGGTCAGGGCTGCCACGGTCGTGCATGCCCTGCATATGCTGCGGGAAGCTGCCAGAGATTAAGACCTAACGGCTTGAACGGTCCAGCCGCAATGTCATGCAGTAAGCCCCACCACCAGACATGATGTAAGGTGTTAGATCTGTCTCCCGGACCACATAGCCACGCTCCGACAGTCTTGCCCGCAGCCGCTCCGCCGCCTGTGCCATGACAACAGTCTGGCCGATATTAACCGCGTTCACACAAAAACGGTTGGCATCTTCCTTATCAGCCACCAGGCGATGCTCAGGCGCGACATGTGCCTCGATCGCTGACAGGGAAGCAGGGGTAAAGGCGGGAGGATAATACAATACATCTCCGCCGCTCAGCGGACAGAAACATGTGTCCAGATGATAGAATTGCGGGGTTGCCAGCTCCAGTGTGACAACATCCTGCGCGAAATAGCGGGCGACGGCCTGCACCCCTTCCCGGTTGCTGCGCTGGCCAAAACCGGTCCAGAAAAATCCGCGGCGCCGATCCCAGATTGCATCCCCGGCCCCTTCCTGCACGGCACCTTCAGGAAGAAAAGCGATATCCTGCAAAATACCACGTTCTTTCAGGCTTTCGAATGCGGCCAGAAAATATGGCTCTTCACCCTGACGCTGTGGATGGAGAAAGCGGGCCAGCAGCATGCGTCCATCCAGCACCGTTCCGGCATTGGCGGGAAAAACCATGTCAGGCAGGCCGGGCGCACCGGGAATGATCTCAAGACTGGCACCGCAGGCCCGTAAATGTTCCACCAGTCTGTCAGCGGATTTTTTTGCAGCAGCGGCATTGGTCTCCGCGTCTGCCGCCCAGCTATCCGGGTCCATCCAGGGATTGATAGCGTAGGAGACTGTGTAATGCGCAGGATCCGTCAACAGAATCAGGGGAGTCTCGGCGGCCTGACCGTTAAGTTGCTGAATCATAATCGCTCCTTGTTTTCAAAGCTGGCCAGCGATCATAACACCTTGCCACGGTCAGGCCGTTATCGTCATGCGATTACAATTCAGTGTGCTGCGGGAGCAGAAGGGGTAGTTGTTGCGGTTGGAGCAGCCTTGGCAGCGGCTTCAGCAGCTTTCTTCGCCTTACGCTCGGCACGGCGTTCCTTTTGATAGGCATGAATGTCGTCAAGCGTCACATAGCCTTTGGCGGTTTTGTCGATCTTCGCAAAATCCCGAGCGACAAATGGCATGCCTTTTTGCGCTTGTTCGGGTGTCAACTTGCCATCATGGGTGGTGTTGGCATCCTCGAAACGCTGTGCCAGCGTACGATGGCGGTGATCTTTCGGCTTTTCCGCGGCTGCCGAGGAAGGAGCAGAAGCAACCGGTGCAGAAGTGGCAGCAGGTGCATTTCCGGTCTGATCAGCCGCAACGGACGGTTGGGAAACCGTCAGACCAGCCAGTAAAAGGCTCAGCGCCAGAGATGAAGGTAGCAGCGATACAAATCGCATGGTTTTCAATCCTTGTTCGGTTCGGCCAGATCGACCTCATCAACCAAGAATTGATTTATTTCCACATCATGTCGATAGCGAGGCGGCTTTATGGCACGATTGAGAAAAGATCAGTCCCCAGGGCGCATCAGCCACTGACAGGCGCGGTGCTTCCAGTTTCTGTGGCTACCCTGCCCTGATCAGGCGTCACGTCGTACAGATTTTCCGCCCGTTTCAGGAAAGCATTGACCATACGCCGCACCGTTTCCGTAAAAACGGTGCCGATAGCTGCCTGAAGCAGCCGGTTGCGGAATTCAAAATCCACAAAAAAATCAATGGTGCAGCCATTGGCATGCGGGATGAATGTCCAGCGATTGTTCAGATAGCGGAACGGGCCGTTTTCATACCGCACATCGATCCGCTCCGGTCGATGCAACCCGACGCGGCTGGTGAAGGTTTCGCGGAACGGACCGAAACCAATCGTCAGATCGGCAATCATCAGGGTTTCAGTCCGGCTTCTGACCCGCGCCCCGACGCACCATGGCAGAAATTCGGGATAACGCCCGACATCCGCCACCAGATCGAACATCTGTGCAGCCTGATAGGGGACGGATTTGCGTTCGGCGTGTTTGGGCATCAGGCAATCCGCTGCTGCTGTTCCATTCGGGCCGCGCGCAGAGCCTCAAAATCGGCATCGGCGTGATAGGAGCTACGGGTCAACGGCGAGGATGAAACCATCAGGAAGCCTTTCGATCGAGCCATGGAGGCATAATCCGAAAATTCATCCGGTGTCACGAACCTATCCACGGCCGCATGCTTGGGGGTCGGCTGCAAATACTGTCCCAGCGTGATGAAATCGACCTCTGCAATGCGCAGATCATCCATGACCTGCGCGATTTCAGCCCGATCTTCCCCCAACCCGACCATCAATCCCGATTTGGTAAAAATAGACGGATCCAGTCGCTTGACCTGATCCAGCAGGCGCAAAGACTGAAAATACCGCGCCCCAGGCCGGATGGTGGGGTAAAGCCGGGGAACGGTTTCCAGATTATGGTTAAAAACGTCCGGACGAGCCTCCACCACGCTCTCGGCAGCACCCGGTTTGCGCAGGAAATCCGGGGTCAACACCTCAATCGTGGTCTCTGGCGCCGCCAGTCTGACAGCCTTTATCACCGCCGCGATATGCGCAGCACCGCCATCACTCAGATCGTCCCGATCCACGGAGGTAATCACCACATGGCGCAGCCCCAGCCTCGCCACTGCATCTGCTACCCGTAATGGCTCATCGCTATCCAGAGCCTCTGGCAGGCCGGTTTTGATGTTGCAGAAGCTGCATGCCCGCGTGCAGGTATCGCCCATGATCATCATGGTGGCGTGACGCTGGCTCCAGCATTCACCGATATTGGGGCAGGCTGCTTCCTCACACACCGTGGTGAGACGGTTTTCCCTCATCAGCGCCTGTGTCTGGTGATAGACAGGATGGTTCGGAGCCTTGACCCTGATCCATGATGGTTTCGGCTGCGACGGATTATCCGGGCGGTGCTGTTTCTCCGGGTGCCGGACGCCAGCCTCATGCCGGCCACCCTGCCGGTGATCAATCAGAACGCGCGTGACCATGGCACGGCTCCGTAAACGCAAAACGGGAGATGGGACGCGCGTGCTGTCCCGTCAACCCGCTTGGCAGCGTGATCAGAAATGAAGGGCACGACCATACGCATCCAGCACGGCCTCATGCATGGTCTCGCTGACAGTAGGATGCGGGAACACCGTGTGCATCAGCTCGGCTTCTGTGGTTTCCAGAGTGCGGGCGATGGTAAAGCCCTGAATCATTTCCGTCACCTCCGGCCCGACCATATGCGCGCCGAGCAATTCCCCTGTTTTGGCGTCGAAAATGGTTTTGGTCAGCCCCTCTGCCTTCCCCATCGCAATCGCCTTGCCATTGCCGATAAAGGGGAAGCGTCCCACCCTGACTTCATAACCGCGTTCCCGCGCCTTTGCCTCCGTCAGGCCGACCGAGGCAATTTGAGGGCGACAATAGGTGCAGCCGGGAATATTGGTGATATCGAGCGGATGCACATCCAGCCCTGCAATCGCCTCGACACACAACACGGCCTCATGACTGGCCTTGTGCGCCAGCCATGGGGGGCCGGTCAGATCGCCGATGGCATACACGCCGTCTTCTCCGGTGCGGCCAAGCCCGTCTGTGACGATATGGGTTTTTTCGATGGTGATGGCCGTGCCTTCCAGCCCCAGATTTTCGACATTGCCGACAATCCCGACCGCGGCAATGATCCGATCCACGGTAAGAGAGTGTTTTTTGCCGGCTGCCTCGAAGGAGATTGTGACCTCATCCCGGCCCTTTTCCACCTTCCCGATTTTCACGCCGGTATGGATGGTCATGCCCTGCGCCTCGAAGGATTTGCGGGCGAAGGCGGCTATTTCTTCATCCTCAGCCGGCAGGATGCGATCGACCGCTTCCAGCACCGTGACCTCGGAGCCGAGTGAACGGTAGAAACTGGCGAATTCGATGCCGATTGCGCCCGACCCTACCACCAGGAGGCGCTTCGGCAGGGCTTTCGGCACCATCGCCTCACGATAGCTCCAGATCAGCGCACCATCCGCCTCCAGCCCCGGCAATTGCCTTGCCCGTGCGCCGGTCGCCAGCACGATATGCGGCGCTTCCAGCGTGGCGACAGGCTGCCCGTCTTTCGACACATCCAGCCGATGCCGCCCGGACAGTTTTGCATGCCCGTCGAACACCGTAACCTTGTTCTTTTTCAGCAGGTGCTTGACCCCCGCTGAAAGCTGTCCGGCCACGGCACGGGAGCGTTTCACCACCACATCAAGATCGTAACGGATATTGTCGGCCGCAAAACCGAACTCGGACAGATGATGCAGCAGATGGTTGATTTCTGCCGCCCGTAGCAATGCCTTCGTGGGAATACAGCCCCAGTTGAGGCAGATACCCCCCAGATGCGCCCGCTCCACCAGCGCGGTTTTCATCCCTAACTGGGCCGCACGGATGGCCGCGACATAGCCGCCCGGACCACCACCGACGACAATCAGATCGAATACCGTGTCCGCCATATCCTAATCCTCCGCGAGACGCTCAAGCGCCTCCCCCGTCACGCGCTGGACTGTCCATTCCTCCATGCCGACAGCACCCATGCGGCGATAGAAGGTGATGGCATCCTCATTCCAGTCCAGCACGGCCCATTCGAACCGTCGTAACCCTTCCTGCACCGCAATCCGGGCCAGAGACGTGAAAAATCCTTGTGCGATGCCACGCCGGCGGAACGGCGGATCGACATACAGATCCTCCAGATAAATCCCATGCCGTCCGGTGAAGGTGCTGAACGTATAATACCAGACAGCAACGCCGACCGGCTTTCCCTCCACACAGGCAAGCAGCGCGAACACGCGGGGAAACGCGCCAAAAAATGCCTGTTCGAAATCCTCTTCGGTCGCAACCGCTTCATGGGATAGCTGCTCGAACGCCGCCAGATCACGGATGAAGCGCACGAGATGCTGAACGTCTCCCCGGTTTGCCTCGCGAATCAGGAAACGTTCTTTTGTCAGGATCACCCGACTCACAGCAGCAGACTCAATGGGTCTTCAACGATCTGCCGGAACGCACCCAGCCATTGCGCCCCAAGCGCGCCATCCACCACGCGATGATCCACCGACAGGGTGCAACTCATTACTGTGGCAACGGCCAGGGCTCCATCCCTAACCACCGGGCGCTGCTCACCGGCCCCCACCGCCAGAATGGCGGCCTGCGGAGGATTAATGATTGCCGCAAAGTCGCGCACGCCATACATGCCGAGATTCGAAATGGAGAAGCCACCCCCCTGATAGTCCGAAGGTTGCAACCCGCCCTTGCGCGCTCTCGCCGCCAGTTCCTTCATTTCCGTGCTGATGGCGACGACGCCCTTGCGGTCGGCCTGACGGATAATCGGGGTTATAAGCCCGTCGGGAATGGACACGGCAACGCTGATATCCACATCCTCGAACAGCAGGATTCCGTCCTCGCTCCACGCAGCATTGACGCCCGGCACGCGGCGAAGGGCCAGTCCCGCCGCCTTGATGATCAGATCATTCACGGAAAGCTTGAACGCCCCCTCCTGTCCTTCCGCCGGAGAGCGGGCATTCAAATCGGCACGCAGCTTCAGCAGCGCATCCAGTGCGACATCCATCGTCACATAGAAGTGCGGGATGGTCTGCTTGGCCTCGGTCAGACGACGGGCAATGGTGCGGCGCATGCCGGAATGAGGCACCAGCTTATGAGCTGCACCCGTTGCCGCCGGAGCAGCAGTAGATGCCGAAGCCGGTTTTCCACCATTTCCCTTCGCTTTTTCGACATCCGCTCGGAGAATACGGCCGGAGGGCCCACTGCCGGTCAGTGATGTCAGATCAATTCCGGCCTCCTTTGCGATACGCCGTGCGAGCGGAGACGCAAAGATACGGTTTTCTGTTCTGTCCGGCCCTGAAGAGGCAATGGCCTTCGGTTCCGGTTTCGCAGGAACGGAGCTTTCAGTGGCAGGACTGGCAGAAGCCTTGGCGGGAGCCGGAATATCCCCCTGATCGGGTACAGCCTCCCCTTCCTCGACCAGAATGGCGATAGCGGCGTTGACGGCCACACCCCCGGTTCCGTCCGGCACCAGAATACGACCGAGCACGCCCTCATCGACGGCTTCGACCTCCATGGTGGCCTTGTCGGTCTCGATTTCGGCGATCACGTCGCCAGCGGTGATGGTATCGCCTTCTTTCTTGAGCCAGCGCGCCAGAGTACCTTCCGTCATGGTCGGGCTGAGCGCGGGCATCAAAATAGTGGTTGCCATGGCTCAGCGTGCCCCCTGCATGGAGCGATTGACCGCATCCACAACCCATTCAGGCTGCGGCAAGGCCAGCTTTTCCAGATTGGCGGCATAGGGTAGCGGCACATCCAGCCCGTGCACCCGGATCGGCGGAGCATCCAGCCAGTCGAAACAATACTCCATGATCTGCATGGCGATTTCCGCGCCAATACCGGCAAACGGCCAGCCTTCTTCCACCGTGACCAGGCGGCTGGTCTTCTTCACACTGCGCACGATGGTATCGGTATCCAGCGGTCGCAAGCTGCGCAGATTAATCACTTCCGCCGAGATGCCTTGCTCCGCCAGCTGCTCCGCTGCTTTCAGCGCCGTCCCGACTGCAATGCTGAAGGCGACGATTGTCACATCCGTCCCGACACGCTCTATTTTCGCACGGCCAATGGGCAGGACGAAATCCTCATCCACCGGGCAATCAAAACTCTGGCCGTAGAGAATTTCATTCTCCAGCACGATCACCGGGTTGGGATCACGAATGGCAGCGCGCAACAGCCCCTTGGCATCCGCCGAGGACCATGGCGCCACCACTTTCAAACCGGGCACATGGGCGTACCAGCTTGCATAACACTGGCTATGCTGGGCCGCGACCCGGCTGGCCGCGCCGTTCGGTCCCCGGAACACGATGGGACAACTCATCTGACCGCCCGACATATACCGTGTCTTCGCAGCGGAATTGATGATCTGGTCAATGGCCTGCATGGCGAAGTTGAAGGTCATGAACTCGCAGATCGGCCGCAACCCGGCCATGGCCGCTCCCACGGCAAAACCCGCAAATCCATGTTCGGTAATCGGCGTGTCCATCACACGCTTTTCACCGAATTCGTCCAATAATCCCTGACTGACCTTGTACGCACCCTGATATTGCGCGACTTCCTCACCCAGCAGGAAAACGCGATCATCAGACCTCATCTCCGCTGCCATCGCATCCCGTAGGGCTTCGCGAACCGTGATCGGCTTCGTCGGACCCCAATCTTTTTCTTCGGCAGCGGATATGACGGTGGCTGGAGCAGTGGGAGGAGCTTTTAACGGCTCCTTCTGAGCTTCCTTGTCCTGCTGAGGCGCAGGGGGCGCCGATGACGTGGCCGGAGCCGCACTTTCGCCTTCCTCCACCAGCTCGGCAATTGGGGTATTCACCGCAACACCTTCTGCGCCTTCCTCGACAAGCAGACGGCTGATGCGCCCTTCATCCACGGCCTCGACTTCCATCGTGGCCTTGTCTGTTTCGATTTCAGCCACAACGTCACCGGCACTGATCGTATCCCCGGTCTTGACCAACCAACGTGCCAGCCGCCCCTCCGTCATGGTCGGGCTGAGCGCCGGCATTAAAATCTGCGTCGCCATCTTTATGCTTCCACCCCATCTTCGGCCAGAATATCGGTCCACAGTTCCGATTCATCCGGCTCCGGGCTTTCCTGAGCGAAAGTAGCTGCCTCGGCCACGCGCTTCTTGATCGCGTCCTCGATTTCTTTCAAAATAGTCTCATCCGTGCCGAGGGCGATCAGTTCCTGACGGGCATGATCAATGCAGTCACGCTCAGCCCGCATTTTCTGGATTTCCTCACGCGTCCGGTATTTGCCGGGATCAGACATGGAATGACCGCGATAGCGGTAGGTCTGCATTTCCAGCAGATACGGCCCCTTGCCAGAGCGGCAATGCGCGACGGCCTCCTGGGCAGCCTCATAGACGGCCTGTACGTCCATCCCGTCCACCTGACGGCCCGGAATGTTCCAGGGTGTGCCGTTTTGCGACAGATCATGAGACGCTGTGGCGCGATCAACGCTGGTACCCATGCCGTATTTGTTGTTCTCGATCACGAACAAAACCGGCAGCTTCAGCAAGGCGGCGAGATTATAAGTCTCATACACCTGCCCTTGGCTGGAAGCGCCATCGCCGTAATAAACGACACTGACGTTGCCATTGCCGCGATACTGATTAGCATAGGCGATACCGGCCGCAATCGGCACCTGTGCACCGACAATGCCATGGCCGCCGTAGAAATTCTTCTCCCGGCTGAACATGTGCATGGAGCCACCTTTTCCCCGGGAATAACCGTCCCAGCGCCCAGTCAGCTCAGCCATCACACCTTTCGGGTCCATGCCCGTTGCGAGCATATGCCCATGATCGCGGTAGGATGTGACGACCTGATCACCGTCCTCCAGTGCGGCCTGAATACCCACAACGACGGCTTCCTGACCGATATACAGGTGGCAAAAACCACCGATCAGCCCCATGCCGTATAATTGTCCCGCCTTTTCCTCGAAGCGGCGGATCAGCATCATATCCTGAAAAGCAGTCAGTAGTGCTTTCTGATCGAGCGGTCGCTGATCAGATATTTTTTGACCCCTGTTATCGGGTGTCCTGTTGCCTTTTGTGGCCTGCGTCATACGCGCCATCTCGGTCATTTCCTCCGGCACTCCGTCTCCAAGACGTAGCCGCAAGAAAATTGCGCGACAAGCGAGGAAAGCCCCCAAAAGGCTTATAAGTCAGTTGTTTAGAGAAGAAAGACCCGAGATTGCGCAACAATGCATTTTACAGTTCAGAAGGTGCCGCAAAAGGCGGTGCTGACGCATCAAGCTTTCGTCAAGCTTTGGGAAGAAACAGGTCAGAACAGTTTATCACCCTTGGGATACATCAC
This sequence comes from Granulibacter bethesdensis, assembly GCF_001889525.1. Classification (NCBI taxonomy): domain Bacteria; kingdom Pseudomonadati; phylum Pseudomonadota; class Alphaproteobacteria; order Acetobacterales; family Acetobacteraceae; genus Granulibacter; species Granulibacter bethesdensis. The sequence goes on along the minus strand of NZ_CP018192.1, from coordinate 1,313,515 downwards.
TACGATATCGGTGGGATCAGCCAGATTGAGCATCGCCCGGGACCTTTCATCCAATGAATCGGTATCGAGACGAGATGAACCGAGGCCCTTGATCCGCCGCTCCCAAGAGGCAAGATCGGCTTTGGCAGCCGCAAGATCTTTTGCGGCCTGCATCATATCAGCCTGATGCTCATGGTAGGATTGCAAACCCAGATTGCCACGGGTGACGTTCCAACTGAAATATCCGAGCAGTGCCAGAAACACGGTGGGGGCCACCGCGCTTTTCAGCTTCCGTCTGACTGTCCGCATGAATGCCATTGCCTGCTCCCCTGCCCGGATCAAATGCAAGGCTGACATAAAGATAACGGGCAGCCCATCCTCTGACTGCCCGTTAAATCGTTTTCTAAACAGAAAACCAAACCATGTTGCAAAAACGCGGCGGCTTTATCCCAATTTGTTTCAGCCCCGCAAGATAGTGCGACCCGCATAACGGCCAGATGTGTCAAGATCCTGCTCAATACGGATCAGCTGATTATATTTCGCGGTGCGATCACTACGGGACAGGCTGCCGGTCTTGATCTGACCGCAATTGGTGGCAACAGCGAGGTCGGCAATGGTTGAATCCTCGGTTTCACCTGAACGATGGCTCATGACCGCTGCATAACCGGCGCGATGCGCGGTTTCCACGGCTTCCAGCGTCTCAGAGAGGGTACCGATCTGGTTGACCTTCACCAGAATCGCGTTGGCAGTTCCCAATGCGATGCCATGACGCAGACGATCCGGGTTGGTGACGAACAGATCATCGCCCACCAGCTGGACCTTGCGGCCAAGCGTATCGGTCAGCAGTTTCCAGCCTTCCCAGTCATCTTCGGCCAAACCATCCTCAATAGAGATGATCGGGAACTTCGCGGCCAGATCTTCCAGATAGCGGACCATTCCGGCCGCATCGAATTTTTTGCCTTCGCCTTCCAGATCATAGACCCCGTCCTTGAAGAACTCGGTCGCAGCGCAGTCCAGCGCAAAGGTGACGTCCTCGCCCGGACGATAGCCAGCCTTTTCACAGGCCTTAGTGATGAAGGAAAGAGCTTCTTCCGCCGATTTCAGACCGGGTGCAAAGCCGCCTTCATCCCCGACATTGGTGTTGTGCCCGGCTGCGCTCAGCTCTTTTTTAAGGGCGGCGAAGATTTCGGCCCCTACCCGCACTGCATCCGCAATCGTCGGTGCGGCAATCGGCTGGATCATGAATTCCTGAATGTCGATGGGGTTATCAGCATGCTTGCCACCATTCACGATGTTCATCATCGGCACCGGCAGGGTACGCGCATACACACCGCCAAGATAGCGATACAGCGGAACGCCCTGATGATTCGCAGCAGCCTTGGCGGTGGCCAGAGAAACAGCCAGCATCGCATTAGCGCCCAGACGGGATTTGTTAGGTGTGCCGTCAACGGCAATCAGGGTTTCATCGATGCGAAGCTGCTCGGAGGCATCCATGCCACCAATGGCCTCAAAGATCTCGCCTTCCACAAAGCTGACGGCATGCAGCACGCCCTTGCCGCCATAGCGGCTTTTATCCCCGTCACGAAGTTCGACAGCTTCATGCGCACCGGTGGAAGCACCGGACGGTACAGCGGCACGGCCCTGAGCGCCGCTTTCAAGGGTGACATCGACCTCAACCGTGGGATTACCCCGGCTGTCGAGAATTTCGCGGGCGATGATATCTGCGATTGCGGCCATTGCGGTATCCCGTGCTTTGTCTCTCGGCGTTTAAAGCCGGGCGAATGGTGCTGTTGCAGGGATTTGAACCCTGGACCTCTCCCTTACCAAGGGAGTGCTCTACCCCTGAGCTACAACAGCGCCAGCACGCAGCATTCCGCCGCGGCGCGGTTCCTACCCCCTCTCCGCACACAGCGCAAGCCCCGTCATGCAGGCTTTTTGCGTGGTCAGGACAGAAAGCAGCCAGTTCGGGAGGTTATATAGCTGAAAAAGCTGGTTAGATGATCACTACCGTGATCTCTACCCCCATGATGACTGCTGAGCGCCTGCAGGTTTACTAGACGAACAGGCTCAGGACTCGCTGCGGATACAGTATGTGATTATGGCTGCGATGCAGCTCATAGCGAGGTGCAGTGCTTTGCCAGTTCTTGGGATCCGAACATGTTTGTATGCATTGGCAATGCTGATAACGCGTCCAGCCTGCCGCAGATTCATCAGATCCAATATGGATAAGCCCCTTTTTACAAAGGCCTATCCCTGGTGTCGTTTTACAGGATGGCAACCAGCGTCAGGCAGACGCCGAATCACTCCCACTCGATTATAAACGGTATAAATATTTGTTTTAATTTCAATGCATTGAAAGACCGCGTATCGCTAATACCATGAAAAATGCCATTCTCAACCTGAAGGCGATTTTCCGGCAAGCGTGCGACGTCGAAGTCGATGTATGGCTACCCTGCGCGCGTCCGAAACCAAAGATACAACAAGCCGATCGGCGCGATGAACAGGGCGAAGGCCCATAGGAGGCCGTTGATGAACACCTTGAGGATCAGGGCAATGAGCCCGTTGATAAAAAAGACATTCCCACCCAGCGCCACGTCGCGCAGCTCGTCCCAAACGAGCTTTGCAAACGGGAATAGCAACGAACAGATGAAGAGATAAGCGAGCGACAGATACCTGTCGGTCCCGCCGTGATCGCTGGGCGCATGAAACCTCACCCAGGCAACCAGGGCTAACAGCGCGAAGCCGATCACGTAGGCGCGGACCACATAGGCGGGCTGCAACGCGCCAACGGTGCGAAAAAAAAAAGCTCATCACTCCACCCTCTCCCGACTGAGGTTTTATTGCCAGCCCCCGGCTGCACTCCCGTTAGCGGCTCCGAGCAGAATACCTCCATTTCAGACGCGAACGTAGAGAGAACAAAGGCTCTTGTAAAGTGACTCTTTACAGGGCACAATTGACGCATAGCCGCGCTATAGGAGGCCGGTCGTATGAGAGTTGCAGTCCAGATCGATCCGGCCCATCCGGGCGGGTTCGTAAAAAGTAAGGTTGTCGAAGCCAACGGCCTGTCTGTGACCGACGCCGCACAGGCGCTTGGCGTAACGCGGCCGGCGCTGTCGGCGCTGCTGAACGGCCGCGCTCACCTCACGCCGGAAATGGCGCTTCGCATCGAGAAGGCTTTCGGCGTGCCGCTCGATGAGCTTATGCGGATGCAGAACAGCTTCGATATCGCGCAAATGCGGAAACGCGCGGATGACATCAAGGTCGCGCCCTTTCGGCCGAAAGCGGCTAGGGCACGTCCAGGGGGGAACGCATGACAACAACCAACTACGACGCGCTGCTACAGCTCGTCGGGGACCAGAAGGATCTCTGGAACGATTTTGAGGCGATCTTTCCAAACGAAAAGTCCCTCGTAGCCGCCGCACTCGCGCTTGGCGCAGAAGAGCTTGGCGCGTTATCCAAAGAAGAGTCGACTCTTGCACGCGGCGCCGCCGGCAAAGCACCTTCGCGTTCGGTCGTGGCAAAGATCAGGGAGCTGATTCGCGAGGGGTATGACCCGCTAGGCGAAGCCTTTTGCGCGCTGCGCGCGCCGGAGGAGCGGCGCGACCAAGGCGCGACCTATACGCCGGCCCCGATTGTGCGCACGATGGTCGACTGGGCCTCGGGCAGGCCTGCACCAGCCCGCGTCGTCGATCCGGGTGTCGGTTCCGCGCGCTTCCTTGTGGATGCCGCAAAGACTTTTCCTAAAGCCGAGCTAGTCGGCATCGATATCGACCCTCTCGCTGCGCTGATGGCACGCGCCAATCTTGCGGTCAGCGGCCATGCCGATCGCTCGCGCATCGTCCTCGGAGATTTCCGGCGGTTTTCCGATCAGGTCGATGGCCGCACGCTCTACATCGGCAACCCGCCTTATGTGCGCCACCACCAGATCACGCCGAAATGGAAAAATTGGCTATTCGACGAAGCGCTGGAGCTTGGCTTCTCCGCCAGCAAGCTTTCTGGCCTGCATGTCTACTTTTATCTAGCAACTGCTCGCAGCGCGAAGTCGAAGGACTACGGAGCGTTCATCACCGCCGCCGAATGGCTCGACGTGAATTATGGCGCCCTCGTGCGATCCCTCATCCTCAAGAATCTCGGCGGCCAAAGCGTGACCGTGATCGAACCGACAGCGCAACCATTCCCCGATGCCGCGACCACGGCCGCCATTACAACCTTCGAGATTGGTGCCAAACCGGCCTCAGTATTTTTCCGGCGTATAGACGAGCTGAAGAACCTCGACAGCCTCGGCAAGGGTCGCAAGGTACACCGCGACCGGCTCGCTGTAGAATCTCGTTGGTCGCATCTTACGCGCGCGCCCGAGAAGCCGCCCGAAGGCTATGTTGAGCTAGGCGAGCTGTGCCGCGTCCATCGCGGGACTGTCACAGGTGCGAATGACGTATGGATTGCGGGCGATCATAGCCAAGGCTTACCCGACTCTGTCCTCTTTCCGACCGTAACGCGCGCTCGGGAAGTGCTCGATGCAGGCGGCCTCCTGGCGGACGCGGCGCGGCTCAAGCGCGTGATCAACCTGCCGCCCGATCTCGATATGCTCGATGCGGCCGAGCGCAAGGCGGTCATGAAATTCCTGAAGATCGCGCGTGCTATGGGTGCACCCAAGGGTTACATCGCCAGCCACCGCAGGGCTTGGTGGTCGGTCGGCCTGCGAGCGGCCGCGCCGATCATCTCCACCTATATGGCGCGGCGGCCGCCCGCTTTCGTCATCAACAAGGCCGATGCACGACATATCAACATCGCGCATGGCCTCTATCCGCGCGAAAATCTGACGGAAAAGGTGAAGAAGGCACTCGTCGATTATCTGCAAGTCAATATCTCACAGCGCTCAGGCCGCACTTATGCCGGCGGCCTCACGAAGTTCGAACCGCGTGAGATGGAACGTCTGATCGTCCCAAGCCCCGCCTTGCTGGCAGCGGGGATTACGGCATGATTGATCCGCCGATATGGACGAGCGAGCAGCTCGACGAAGAGCGTGCCAAGTCGAGCGCGGCCTTCTCAAAGGAGCGCCTTGAAGAACCGCTGGAAGACTATCTGGAAGCCTTCGATCAGTATCAAGGCTATGTCGAAGAAGTGCTTGAAACGACGGTTGACCTAACCGATTTCGAAACCTCGGCGCTTGATGTCTTGGGAGACCCGCGCCTGCTCGAAGCGTTCCGCTATCTTGCCGCGCCGCCGATTTCAACCGACGACCTGAAAGTGTTGGCTGATGCCAGCTCTCTCACGAAAAGCCGCCTCAAGAACTCACCGGCAGACGTGCAACGCCTAATCGGCGTGGTGCGCCAGGTGCTTGATCGCAGACGCTTTGCATGGGTAGTCGAAAACCGCGAGCCCACTGAAGCAGAACGCAATGCGGCCGTTCTCGCTTCAGCTGCGCTCATGGCCGCGAGCCGCACGCAGACGAGCCGGCGCAATAAAGGCAAAGAGCAGCAGGAAGCTGCGGTGAAAGCTGCGCTGCGCGACCTCGGCTTTACCGAAGTACCCTCCCGCCTGATCGCAACGCTGCAGCACGCGCCGGCGCCCGGTGAATTCTGCGGCGAAAGCCGTCTCGGCACGCGCAAGGGCGATATCATTGTCGGCCTGTGGGATCAGCGCATCATGCCGATCGAGTGCAAGGTGTCGAATTCTTCGACGAATTCAGTGAAGCGACTCAACAACGACGCCGCCGTCAAGGCGGTGCGCTGGCGCGAGGATTTCGGTCGCCTGCAAGTGGTGCCGAGCGCAATGCTCAGCGGGGTCTATAAGCTGCACAACCTCGTTGAAGCCCAGTCGCGTGGTCTGACCATTTTCTGGGCACATGACCTCAAGGCGCTGACGGATTGGATAGCCAGCACTCAGCCCTGATAGAGGACAAGCCGATAGGCCGCGAAGTCTTGCACGGTGCAAGACCTCGCCGCCTTTCAGGCATCGTCGTTGAGTTGGAAGCGGAGCTTGAATCCTGCCGCCGTGGCGATACCCACCAAGGCATCCAACGAGAACTTGTCCAGCTTGCCGCGCATTAACTCATCGAGCCGAGGGCGCGTCAGCCCGAGGCGGTGCGCCGCTTCCTTTGGAGGAATGTCCCACGTCTTCAGCTTGGCGGCGATCGCGGACATCAAATCAGAGCGGAGCGTGAGGTTCGCGGCTTCTTGTTCGGTGTCAGCCAGCGCATCCCACACGTTTGCATAAGACTCGATTTTCATAGGCCGATTACATCCGTACCGATATGCTGTTGGGGAATCAAAGTCTTGCACCGTGCAAGACCTTAGTCGTTATCATTGAACCGAGCCGCTCGTCTGCGAGGCTGTCGTTTGCGCACGGTTTCGGCTGCGCGCGCCGCTGCGCCTTGGTGTGGCGGGTAAACGCCCGATTGCACCGCGACATTCAGCGCCCTTGCGATCTGATTGACGTTGTTTCCGATCGCGCGGACCTCGCGCGCCAGCTCCCGCAGCGCGTCCGACTCGGCTGGGTTCCATTGTGGCTTGCTGGTTAGGTGGACGATCGCGAGCGACCGAACCCAGTTCGCCGGGCTTGTCCCATGCGCCTCGGCGGCCTCCGCCAGCGCGCGCCGCTCGTGAGCCTTCAACCGGATTCCAATCTGCTGGCCTCGGCCGACGCCGGCCGGGGTGAGTTTCGATCGGGCAGGGTTTGCACCGTGCAAGCCCTCGGCCTCGCCGTTCACTGCCTCCACGATCAGGCGGCGCAGCGCCGCCGCTTTGCCGCCGTCCGGCCGCGCCCATGCCTCGAACCGCTCGGCGAGCTCGGCGGGAACATAGGTTCCGACCATCTTCTGACCGGGCAAGGCCGGCATGGGCTGCACCTCCGTTTTATACCTGCTAACACCAAACATATCCTGCCCTAGTCCCAAATCTTTCCATCCTATTCGTTCGTCAGGTAGTTAGGGCAGGAGAAAAAGAAGGGACGCCGCATCGAAGTCTTGCACCGTGCAAGACCTCAGTAGAGCAACTAGCTGTCGGAAAGGGAGCCGCCGGTCGTTCGCCGGACGCGCTGATAGATTGCGCCCCCCCCAGCCCCGATGCCGCGCCCCACGGTCGAGCTTGCCAAGTGGCCGGCCCCTAGAACGCCGCTCCGACCGGCGCGATGAGTGCCGCCGTCCGCACCAACCATTCTCTGGCCGGTCGTACCGCTCGCCATCGCCAAGCCTCGTGCGAGCGCCCCAGTATGGAAATGCAGGCCGCCGGAGAGCGATGTTGCAACGCCGGGAAGTTGAAAGGCCACGAAACCGGCGACACCAAAGAAGATGACACCGGCCAACAAAACCTCGACCCGACCGATCAAGTCCGTCTCGGACATGAGCGCGATCTGGCCGGCGACCCGTTGCTCCACCGTGAGGACAATGAACAGCAGCACAATCGTTGTGATTTGCAGGATCACACACGAGATCAGCGAACCGATCCAGCGTTCGAAAATCGAGCGCGTGGCGGGGAAAAGCACGAGACCAATCAGCAGCGGACCAATGGCGATGTAAAGCGCCAGGATGATCCGCGAAATCAGCCAGATCGCGAAAGCAACGACGGTCGAGACGATGGCGACAATCCAGAAGGCGACGATGATAATTTGCGAGAGAAAATCGTGCCATGACACGGTGCGCCACACGTCGACCCCTGCGCCCAGCGCTTTGGTCCACACAGCATCGAAGGTGTTGGCGTCGATCGTCGTTACACCACCAGAGGTCAGCGCGCCCGCGAGCCCTTGGGGCAATGTCGTGAAAAAGAAATCATAGACATATTGCTGATAGATGCCGGCGCCAGTCAGGAACCAAACGACGAGCGCCATCTTGAGCAAGCGGCCGAGCAAGGCGGAGCCGGCTTCGTCGGCCTGGCCGCGAATGATGAGGATGCCCGTAAGGGCGATATACAGCACCAAGGCGACTTTGAGCGGCGCACTCACGAACGACAGAAAAGCGTTCATCACCTGAGCAACGGCACTCACGAGCGGCGTCTCTACCTGCGAAACGATGTAGGCGAATATTTGCCACTGAATATTGCCGCCCATGCTGTTACCTCTTGGCTTTTCCGGCCTCGATCAGCAGCGAGCGCCTAGCCGCGTCGCAGTTGTCGAGCTGGGGATTGAGGCGGCACATCGAAAGCTGTGCCGCGCGGGCGCCTGGGTCTTCTGACCAGAACGCGGGATCGTTCGGGTTCATGACGCCGAATCCTTTGCGCGCCTGCCGGTGCGCGGCCTCTATCGCGCCGCGCTCCGCGTTGATGCAGTCCGGCGTGTTGCGAAGGTGCCCCGGATCATTGAGGCACCTGAGCTGCATTTGCGCGCGCTCCTGCTGGTGGCCTGCATACCAAGAGACGGTTTTGCCTGTGTCCTTTGGGGGAGTCCCTTGCCCCGCTGCGGGTACGGCCAGGGCGAGGGGCGCGAGAAAAAGGACGAGCGTGAGGGCTTGCACGGTGCAAGACTTTTCCACGTCAGCCCCCGTGCGAACGGATCTGTTGGAGCGCATCGTCTAACTGCTGGCGACGAGCCTCATCGTCCCGCTGTTCGGCGTTCCGCTCCTGCGCCTGCTGCCACATCGCGAGCGATTGAGCCTGCACCTGTTGCGCCTGAAATGCGGCCTGCTCCATGCCGATTCGGGCTTGAATGTCCGCAACGGCCTTCGCGTCGGGCGCGCTCGACAACTGCCCTTCCAGCCCTTGCAGGGTCTGGATGTGGCTTGCGGCCGACTGATACAGCTCCGCCGCCATCGCCTGCGCGCCGGCAACGCTGGTCGCGTTGCGATTCATTTCCTGAGCCCGGAAGTCCTGACCCGCGGGTGAATAGACGCGATTCTGATTGGCATAGGCTTGCACGTTAGCGCCCAGGGCCCCGCTGCCCTGCCCCGTGCCGTTCATGATTGAGCCGACGTCAACCGAATTGGCCAACAGCGGATTGCGAAACTGCGGGACGTTCAGTTGCGATTGAAGCTGGTTAAGCGCGTTCTGCGGCAGGTGTGCAATCGCCTGATACTGCTGCATCATCGTTTGGTATTGCTGCTGCATCACCTGAATTTGCTGGGTGAGCTGCTTAACCTGTTGCACCGCCTGGGCGAGATTGGACGGGTCAATGACTGTCCATTGCGCCATCGCCGGCCCGGAGGCGACGACGAGCGAGATAGCCGCCGCGCCCGCCAGAATGATCTTCCGCACCTTCATGGGTCTTTCCTTTCCTCTAGCTCGAGAACGGCGAACGTCGGCGCAATTGCGGATAAACAACATGGCGGTAGCGCCACTGAAGCCAGCAAAGGCCGATAGCGGCCGCGTTCATCAGAAATGCTTTTGGCGCGGCCGGATCACCCGCGAGCATCCCTTTCAGCATGTCCGGAAGCAGAAGAATCAGCACCAGAAAGAGCACAGCGCCCGCAGAAAGAATGAGACGCGCCAAACCTTCCTGTAAGACCCGGTTTGCGTGACGGGTGATGGCCGTTATTTTTTCTATGTGCTCGAACATGCCGTGCTCCTACTTTGACGATTGGCGAATTTTGTTTCCTGCCCAGGTTCCCACGCCTCGCCCTTGGAAAAGCGCCATACGTATTCGCGGATCAGGTCGCGCAGCACCTGACTTAAAACCCGGTCATTGCTCTTTGCGGCGGCCTCAAATTCGGCCTTCAACTGCGCGTCGATCACAGTTCGGATGACTGTTTTCTCAGAAGTCATGCGATGCCCGGCGATAGCTATTCAGTAGCCGCCATTATGCTCGCCAATGACCTCTATTTCAAGAAAATCCTTTATAATCAATGACTTGTAAATAGATGTATAGGCGGTCTTTACAGCTATTGACGGCGATATTGTTGGAACCCGCTCAACGTGAGCGCGCTGGCGGCGGATGAGGTCTTGCACGCTGCAAGCCCTCCTTCCCTCTTGCCCTCTCAAATTCGCAAACGATGGGCCGCGCCCTCAAGGCGCGGCGCTTCGCGCGCATGTGGAGTTTCTTGGAGAAACTCATGGATCGCTTTTCCAAACCGACCATAACACCATGCCATTTATAGGTTTTTTGGAATGGGCCGGGGAACGTTAGTACGGGGATTGGGGAACGTTGGTACGGGGGTTAGGGAACGTTAGTACGGGGACCGGGAAGCGTTACTACGGCAAATCGGGCGGTGTACGGCACCCGATCCCAGGCAAGATTCAGGGCAACTCGCACCCCGGCGATTCGATCTGACGCATCCGCTTCCGGGGTCACGATGGCGATAGCTGCGGACTAAATCTGTTTTCAACAAACCTCAAATACATCTGCAATAATTTTCAAAAACCCATCAAAAACCCATGCGCCATTCAGGGAAAACTTCAATCAATACAATCAATTGCCATTCGTCCCATCTTTCAAAAACGTATCAACTACTTGATTTTATTATATTTTTTCTGGCAGTTTCCGGCATCTACGGGCAATAATGGACACCTCGACGGATAGTGAAAACGAGGTATTTGACGTGGAGAAAGGGTCGGCAGGGGGGAATAAGACCCTCATCAATCGCAAAAAACTCCATGCGATGATTCCGCTGTGCGAACGCACAATCTTCAACATGGAGCAGCGGGGAGAGTTTCCCCGCCGGATCGCGCTCACCAGCCGAAACGTCGCGTGGGATTTGGCCGAGATCGAGGAATAGATTGAGGCTCGAAAGTCGTCCGGCCTCCAACCTGCGCGCCCCGGAATGGTGGCTTGAGCTGTGGCGATCGATCTACGGGCGGCGTTTGAAAATGAACCGCCTGTGCTGGACTTCATATGGCCCGGTTTTCTTGCGGGCACTGTCGGGGCGCTTGTTGCTCCCGGAGCCACGGGCAAGAGCTTTTGGGCGCTGGAAGCCGCGATGTCCATCGCATGTAGCGTTGCCGGCGGCGACCTTGTGGGCCTTGCCCCTGCACACACCGGCCGCGTGGTGTATCTGGCCGGGGAAGACCCGCCGCCCGCGCTTGTCTGCCGGGTTCACGCGATCGGCCAGCACTTGAACCAACAGGCGCGCGAAGCCGTCGCGGAAAATCTGATTCTTGAGCCGATCATGGGCAAGCGCCCGAACGTAATGGATGATCGGCACCTTGCCCGCATTATCGAGTTCTGCGCCGGAGCGCGGCTGATCGTGCTGGACACCCTGAGTCGCATCCACACGCTCGATGAGAACAGCAACGGCGACATGGCACGGCTTGTCGCCACGCTGGAACACGTCGCGGCGAATACCGGAGCGTCCGTCCTGTATCTGCATCACGTCAGCAAGGGCAGTGCTCGCGAGGGTCAAACCGACCAACAGCAGGCAGCGCGGGGAGCGTCCGCGCTGATCGACAATGCCCGTTGGTGTGGCTTCGTCGCCAGGATGAACGAGGACGAGGCCAGCCGCCTCAGCGATCACGCCTGCGGCCGACAGCCTATCGGCAACGACCGACGCGGCTATTTCGTGCGTTTCGGCGTGTCCAAGCAGAACTATAACGCCGCCCAGCTCGATCGCTGGTACGCGCGGCAGAGCGGCGGAGTGTTGCTGCCCGTCGAGTTGGTGGATGCCGATGCCGCGCGCGAGAAAGGCGTGAGGGCGCGGCGTGAGTACGCATGAACTGACCCACGCCCGACACGATCCGGGTCATTGTCTGGCTCCCGGCCTGTTCCGTAGTTTCAAACGCGGCGAGCGAAAGAAGCTCAAGCTCGATGTGACCTATGCCTTTGGCGATGATTCAATCCGCTTCTGGGGACCGGAGCCGCTAGGCGCTGATGATTTGCGTATCCTGCAAGGGTTGGTGGCAATGGCTGGCCCATCCGGCCTGGTGCTCTCCCCCGAGCCTCGAACTGACGCTGCACGACAGCTTCGACTATCGCTTGAACCCAAGTGGGAGGCCGTCCAGCAAGATGCAATGGTGGTCAAGGGCAGCTTTGGTCAGTTGGTGCGAGAACTTGGCTATACCGACGATGGTGGAAAGCAGTTTAGGACTGTCCGCGCTTCTATTGAACGTCTGTGGGCAGTATCCGTAATTGTTGAACGGAGTGGCAATCGCCAAGGCTTCCGCATTCTGTCGGACTACGCCAGCGACGAGCAGGCCGGCAAGCTGTACGTGGCGTTGAACCCCTTGATTGCCCAAGCCGTCATGGGTGGCAGGCAGCATGTCCGCATCAACATGAATGAGGTCCGGGCACTAAAAAGCGACCCCGCCCGACTGATTCACCAGCGACTATGCGGCTGGATCGACCCCGCCAAGATCGGCCGTGTCGAGCTAGACACTCTATGCGGATATATCTGGCCGGATGCAGCGACTCCGGAGGCCATGAAAAAGCGCCGCCAGACTGCGCGCAAGGCACTCGCTGAGCTTGCTGCAATTGGCTGGATGGTGAGTGAATACGCGAAGGGAAAATGGGAAATCAAGCGGCCGGGAGGCAAAGCGTTTTTATCAAATCGCCTTTAACGCAGAGACAGCGTTTTTATAAAATCACTCACTCGGCCTCGATTTCTTGAGCGCCCATTCGTCAATCATGTCCGCCCAGTCCTGTAGCATCGCCGTGCGCTGTTCGCGGTATTCAGCCTTGTTGTAGACGGCCCTCACGCCCCGCTGCTCGTGTGCAAGGCACTTCTCGATCCAATCGGTGTTGTAGCCAGCCTCATGCAGCAGCGTGCTCGCCGTGCGTCGCAGGTCATGTGGACCGAACTTGGTCAGCGGCTTCCCCTCTTTCTGCGCGAGCCGCCATGTCAGTGTCAGCACTTGATTGAGCGTGGCGCTGCTCATGGGCAAGTCGGAGTCGTAACGGGACGGCAGCACATAGTCCGATCCGCCCGCGAAGGTTTTCAGGGCAATGAAAATATCCAGCGCCTGCCGGGATAGAAACACCAGGTGCGGATTCCGCCGCTTCATCCGCTCCTTCGGAATCGTCCAAAGCGCCTCGCTGAAACTGATCTCACTCCAGGTCGCGTTGGTTAGCTCGCTCTTGCGGACCATTGTGAGCAACAGCAGCTTGGCCGCTGCCCGGACGGATGGCGCTGTGCCGATGCGCTCCATATATCGGTACATCAAAGCGATTTCGTCGGGCGTTAGAGCGCGGTCGCGCGGCTCGAATTTGGCGATGCTGGTCGGCCGCACCAGCTCGGCCGGGTTCTCGACCTTCTGGCCGCGCTCGATGGCCCAGCGATAGACCTGCAACACCACCTCGCGGGCATGTACGGCCGTTGCCGGCGCACCGCGCTCCACGACAGCATCGGTCAATGCGCGCAAGTCCTCGTGGGTGATCTCGACCAGCTTCTGATTGCCGAATTTCGGCTTTAACTCGCGCTCGTACACCGAACGCCGCATGTCGCGGGTGGAATCGGCCATCTGATAGCCACGCAGCCACTTCTCCGCCCAAGCCCCGAACGTCTCCGCGTCCTTGATCCGGGCCTTGTCCCGAGCTTTCTCTTTCGCGGGCGACTTCCCCGCTGCGATCAGCTTTTTGGCCTCGCCCAGCCGTTCGCGAGCTTCCGAGAGGGTGATGCCACCAACGCCATAGCAGCCAAAGGTAACCGTCTCCTGCCTGCCGTGGATCGCATAGTTGTAGCGAAAGGAGATCGACCCGGCAGGCGTGACGGCTACATAGAGGCCGTCACGATCGTTCACCTTATAGAGCTTGTCTTGCGGCTTGAGGTTACGCAGCTTGGTATCGGTCAGCATGGCGTTAGCAGTTCTTCACTTCGAATACCATGCCCGGAACCACCGCACCGATTTACAGAAAATATCTATAAATCAACGCTCTATTCCAATTTGATACCATGCACGAGCCCCACAGGCTGGCATGGTATCAGGCACCAAACATGGCATCATGGCTGTTAGTGCCATGCACTATGCCATAAAAAAGTGGTGCTTGGCGATGCTCAAAATTGCCGGGCCATGCCAGACACAATCGCATAAAGTCCCGTAATTGCTTGGGTTTATGCGCGTTCTGATGCCCCTAGATGCCAGCCAGTGCCTGACGCCGAATCATTCCCACTCAATTGTTCCCGGTGGCTTCGATGTAATATCGTAGGCCACACGATTGATCCCCCGCACCTCATTGACAATACGGTTGGCCACTCTCGCAATGAATTTGATATCGAATGGATAAACATCCGCCGTCATGCCATCAGTGCTGGTGACGGCGCGCAGGGCGCAGGCGAAGTCGTAGGTGCGGCCGTCGCCCATGACGCCCACGGTGCGGACCGGCAGCAGAACCGCGAAAGCCTGCCAGATCTCGTCATAGAGACCGGCATTGCGGATTTCCTCCAGATAGATGGCATCCGCACGGCGCAGGATTTCAAGACGGTCCTTGCTGATCGCTCCGGGAATACGGATGGCAAGACCCGGGCCGGGAAATGGGTGGCGACCGACCATTTCTTTCGGCAGACCAAGTTCCAGACCCAGTGCACGGACCTCGTCCTTGAACAATTCGCGGAGCGGTTCGACCAGTTTCATCCGCATCCGCTCTGGCAGGCCACCGACATTGTGGTGGGATTTGATCGTTACCGAAGGACCGCCGGTAAAGCTGATGCTCTCAATCACGTCCGGGTAAAGTGTACCTTGCGCCAGGAAATCAGCGCCGCCGATCTTGGCGGCTTCTTCCTCGAATACATCAATGAACAGCTTGCCGATTGTCTTGCGCTTTATTTCAGGGTCGCTGACCCCTTCCAGCGCTCCCAGGAACAGATCGGAAGCGTCACGATGCACCAATTTGATGTTAAAACGGTCACGGAACATGGCGTGCACCTGTTCCGCCTCGCCCTGGCGCAACAGGCCATGGTCCACGAAAATACAGGTGAGCTGATCGCCAATCGCCTCATGGATCAGCACCGCCGCCACGGTTGAATCAACGCCGCCGGACAGGCCGCAAATAACGCGCCCTTCACCGACAATCTCCCGGATACGCTTGATTTCAGCAGGACGGAATGCCGCCATGCTCCAGCCGCCGGAGCAGCCGCAAACCGCATGTGTGAAATTACGCAGCAACTGCGTGCCATGCGGGGTGTGGACCACTTCCGGATGGAACTGCACACCGTAAAAACGGCGATCATCATCGGCAATCATCGCGAAAGGCGCGCCCTCGCTGACGGCCACCGCACGGAAACCGCGGGGTAAAGCAGTTACCCGGTCGCCATGACTCATCCAGACCTGCTCACGCGCGCCTTTTTCCCACAGCCCGTCAGTGATCCGACAATTCTCCACAACATCAACATGGGCGCGGCCGAATTCCTGATGGTCATTGCCCTCGACCGAGCCACCAAGCTGCACGCACATCGTCTGCTGGCCGTAGCAGATACCCAGCACAGGGATACCCATCGAGAACACAGCTTCCGGTGCGCGCGGAGATCCTGCCAGCGCCACACTGGATGGCCCCCCTGAAAGGATAATGCCCTGCGGTGCATAGGCACGGATACGCTCGGCATCCGCGGTAAATGGCCAAATTTCGCAATAAACCCCTGATTCACGGACTCTGCGGGCAATAAGCTGAGTGACCTGACTGCCGAAATCGAGAATCAGAACCCGATCAACGATCTGTTCGAGAATGTCGCTCATCAGGCTCTCTCTCCTTCAACGCACCCCTCGAGGATGGGGTAAATGCAGGCCATAGGTGGCCAGTGGGGGCAATGCCGGAAGCCGCGTCGGATCGCAACGGCAAAACAGTGGAAAACTGACATGACAGTGCGACATTCCACTCTGTATGCCGGAGATCAGGTGTCATCCTGGTCTTCTTTTCGTAATGCTCCCGGGCGTAGCAGCATTTCAATTGGTTCCCACAGGAAAGCGTCCTGTTCCAGCGTTACACCCGCCAGAGAGATATGGCCCTGTGCCACAGCAACGCCACCAAGACGGGCATGAAACCAGCGGGCCGGACTATCCCTTAACACCCATGCATAAGCGGAACGGCAGCCAAGCATTCTTAAATGCGATGCCGCAGCACGTATCAGGCGGCGTCCCAATCCACGTTCGCGGTAATCGTCCAAAATGCAGAGCGCACCGATCTCCCCTTCCCCCGGTTCACCGGGTGCGGCTCTTGTCGCCGTGGAGAAGCCGATGACACGTGGCCTTTTTAATATGGAAGATGCTTGCTTCCCGCTTTCCCCAGCAGAAGCAAGCGGAACGTCCTCACCCGATGCACACAGGACGAACACGCCCTGCCCGGCCATGATAGCCGCATCGTAATCGGCTGCCAGTCTGGTCACGGACATCTGGCTGAGATGGTCATTCGGCACAATCCCCGGACAGGCGCTACGCCATACCGCGACATGAACAGCGCCGATTAAAGGCGCATCAGCCGGGCGGGCGCGGCGGATGGCGATCATGCGGGAACCGGTTTCTCAAGCACCGCGGCAAAGAACCCGTCCGTGCCAAAGCTGCGTGGCGTCAGGCTGAGCATATCCCCTGTTAGCGCCGCTGGAGCATCCGGCCAGGCCTGCCGCAGTGGCATCAGCCGGAATTCGGGCCGTCTTGCCAGAAACGCTTCAATCTGCCCGGTGTTTTCCTCTGCCAGCACGGAACAGGTTGCATAGACCAGCCTGCCGCCCGGACGTAGCAAGGTTGAGGCTCGATCAAGGATTTCCGCCTGCTTTGGCACCAGCTCAAGCAGATCGTTCTCGGTCAGCCTCAGCCTCCCATCCGGATTGCGCCGCCATGTGCCGGTTCCGGTACAGGGGGCATCCACCAAAACGCGGTCGAAGCTTCCGGCCCGGCGCTTGACCCATTTATCACCGGCTGTCAGCAGATGGCGCTCAACATTATGCACCTCGGCCCGCCGCAAACGGCGCACCGCTCCCTCCAACCGAGGTTCGGAGGTATCACAAGCCACGATATGGCCGCGATTGAGCATCGTCATCGCCATGGCCAGAGTCTTGCCACCAGCCCCGGCGCAATAATCCACCACGCGCATATCCGGGCCAGCCCCGACCAGTGCCGCGATTAACTGGCTGCCCTCATCCTGAATTTCAATCAGCCCCTGCCGAAATGCAGCACCGGTCGTCACCGGACGGCGGCCATGCACGCGCAGACCCCATGGAGACAGAGTAGTGAACTCCGCCTCGATCCCTTCTGCTCGCAACGCGCTACGGGCGGTATCACGATCCGATTTAAGCAGATTGACCCGTAGATCGAGTGGCGCCTCGCTCTCCATCTCCGCCAGTTCAGCAGCCAGAGCCGGGCCGAAGCGATCTTTGAAACGGGGGAGGATCCAGTCCGGCAGTTCCAGACGTACCGCATCCGGCATCTCCGGATGATCGAGCGTATGCCCCTCCAGACGGTACAGAGCAGCCTGCTCCATCTCTGTCAGCCGTGCAGGCGCATACTGGCCGCCGGAGAACGCTTTTGTCACAGCCTCCAGCGTCCACCCGGTCAGCAACATATGACCGGCCACCAGCAGGCGGGGCGGAGCCTCCGGCAACCACCACCCCATCCGGCGACGGGCACGCAACACCTGCCAGGCCTGAGCAGAGACGGCCCGGCGGTCACTGCCACCGATATAACGCCGGGCACGGAAGAAATCATTGGCGACCGCATCCGCCGGACGGCGGGGAGCGGACTCGATTTCCTCCAGCAATGTGATCGCCGCGGCAAGCCGTGCTGAAGGCGTCACAGGATGCGAGCCGGGTCAGGAGAAGATATGCGCATCAATCGACCCGGTAATTCGGGGCTTCGCGATCGATCGCCACGTCATGGACGTGGCTCTCTCGCAACCCGGCACCGGTAATACGCCGGAAGCGTGCATTACGCTGAAGATCGGTGATGGAAGCGCTACCCGTATAGCCCATCCCGGCCCGCAGACCGCCGGTCATCTGGTGCAGCACCGCAGCCACCGGGCCTTTATAGCCGACCCTGCCCTCGATTCCTTCCGGCACCAGCTTCAACTGATCCTTGATGTCCTGCTGGAAATACCGATCCGCCGAGCCACGTGCCATCGCGCCGAGGCTCCCCATGCCGCGATAGGATTTATAGCTGCGCCCCTGATACAGGAAAACCTCGCCTGGTGCTTCGTCAGTGCCGGCCAGCATGCTGCCGACCATTACGCAATCCGCCCCCGCGCCAATTGCCTTTACGACGTCGCCAGAGGTACGGATACCACCATCGGCAATGGCCGGAACGCCCGCCGCACGGCACACGGCAGCGGTCTCCATAACAGCGGTAAACTGGGGCACACCCACGCCTGCAACGACGCGCGTGGTGCAGATGCTGCCCGGACCGATACCGATCTTGACCGCATCCGCCCCCGCGTCGATCAGCGCCTGGGCACCTTCCGGTGTCGCGACATTGCCCGCGATCACCTGCACATTGCTGCTGATCTTCTTGATCCGTGCGACAGCAGCCAGAACGCCTTCGGAATGGCCATGGGCGGTATCGACCACCACGACATCCACTTCTGCGTCAATCAATGCCTGAGCACGACGGAAACCATCCTCACCAACACCTGTGGCGGCCGCGACCCGCAAACGGCCCAGCGCATCCTTATTGGCGAGCGGAAAGGCCTGCGCCTTGTCCATATCCTTCACGGTGATCAAGCCGACACAGCAATAATTCTCATCGACCACCAGCAGTTTTTCGATCCGGTGGCGATGCAGCAGTGTACGTGCTTCCTCGAGATTGGTGCCGGGAGAAACCGTCACCAGATTTTCCCGCGTCATCAGCTCATACACTCGTACTGAAGGATCAGTGGCGAAGCGCACGTCACGATTGGTCAGAATACCCACCAGACGGCCTGATTCGCGCTCCACCACCGGCACGCCGCTGATATGGTTGCTGCTCATCAAAGCGCGGGCATCGGCCAGCGTCTGGTCCGGATGGATGGTGAGCGGATTTACCACCATACCGCTTTCATATTTCTTGACCCGACGCACCTGCTGCGCCTGCTCCTCGATAGTCAGATTCTTATGGATGACCCCAATGCCGCCATGCTGTGCCATGGCGATCGCCATATTCGCTTCCGTCACCGTATCCATCGCCGAGGATACCAGCGGAATATTGAGGGAAATCTTCCGCGTCAGGCGCGTGGTGGTCACCACGCTGGAAGGCAAAATCTGTGAATAGGATGGAATGACGAGCACATCGTCAAATGCCAGGGCTTCCTCGATCCGGGACACCGGAGAGACAGCAGCCTGAGGGCTGGAGTTGCGATCAGAAACGTCATCGGAAGCCATGGCCTGGACCTTTCATCCTGTCGGACGGGCGGGTGCGCCTTGGCGCGCTCCCTTAACGCCCCTGCCCGTATCTGGGCAAGCCATTCCGTATTCTGCCTGCCCCGCGTCTGAGGCACGGCGGGGGGCCTGCACGCATCAGTCCTGCAACCCGTTGGGACGAAATCCTTTTGCGACCACGTACAGCTCGCTGCTTTCCTTCCGGCTGGAAGCGGGCTTGGCATGACGCACGGAGGCGAATCGTTGCTTCATGGGTTTGAGCAACTGTTCCTCCGATCCCCCCTGGAACACTTTCGCCACAAAGGCACCGCCTGGGGCCAGAGCATCGAAAGCGAAATGCAGCGCCAGTTCGGTCAACGCGATGATACGTATATGATCGGTGGCCGCATGGCCGGTTGTGTTGGGGGCCATGTCGGACATCACCAGATCGGCCTTGCCACCCATCAGGGAGGAAAGTCGCGCCGGCATGTCATCATCGTTGAAATCGCCCTGGATCAGCGTCGCGCCTGGCACCGGATCGACTGGTAGAAGATCCACGCCGACCACCACGGCAGCACCGCGCTTCATGGCTACCTGCGTCCAGCCACCCGGTGCCGCGCCCAGATCAATCACCCGGCTGCCCTTGCTGATCAGTCCGAATTTGTCATCCAGCTCGATCAGCTTGAAAGCTGCACGTGAACGCCAGCCCTGCGCCTTGGCTGCTGCTACATACGGATCATTCAACTGTCTGGTCAGCCACCGTTGGGAGGCCACGCTACGCTTGCGGGCCGTTTTCAGCATCACAACCTTGCCGCGCGGTCCCGTAGGAGGCTGCGTTTTTCCACCGCTCATTATCTGTTCCGTCTTAAACCGGCTTCGTTAATGTCGATATGCCAGAAGCCGGCACTTCCAATCCAGAGCCTGCCGGGCCAGAGCGTGAAGAAGACAATGCGGGATTCCGCTTTCTTCTGCCGCGTCTGCCGCCATGACCGGCCTCATGCATCATCCTCAGCAGCATTCCTTCCCGCAGCCCCCGATCCGCAACAATGACAGAAGCCGTCGGCCAAAGCGACCGGATCGCCTGAAAGATCGCACAACCAGGCAGCACGAAATCAGCACGTTGAGGGCCGATACAAGGGTGTTTGCGCAATCCCTCCCCCTGCGGCTCCGCCCCACCAAGCGCCCGCAGAATTTGCACTGCCTGATCCGCCTGCGTCAGGCTCATTACCGCTCCGTCAACCATGCATCGACGATACCTGTTCAGGTCAAAACAGATACTCGCCATCGTAGTTGCCGTGCCGGAAGTACCCAGCAAGGCAACCCCACCGTGAAGGATTTCAGGATGAATCCTGTGGATATCCTCGAACGTATCCAGACGCTGCCGGACATCCTGCACCATTTCCTCAAAAGCGCCGGCGCTGAACCTGGCATCCCCATATTGTTCGGCCAGACGCACGACGCCAACAGGCAGGGAAATAGTTCCAACCAGAACCGGGCAATTGCCATCAATCCGTACCCAGGCAAGCTCCGTAGAGCCTCCGCCAATATCGAACAGCAGGATCCGCCGTGCCTCAGTACGCCGAAGCAAGGGGATGCAGCTTTCCAGGGCCAGTTCGATTTCCTCGCGCGTGGAGATCACATCAAAGTCGAGGCCGGTCTCCGCCTGTACGCGGCTAAGGAAATCCCTGCCATTAACGGCATGGCGGCAAGCTTCCGTGGCAACAGCGCGCACACCGGACAAAGTTCTGCGTTGCATCCTGGCGACGCAAACCCTTAAGGCCGACAGGGTGCGCTCCATCGCCCTCGGGCTGAGCCTGCCTGTAGTCTGCAACCCTTCCCCCAGCCGGACGATACGGCTGAAACTGTCCAGCACACGGAAACTGCCACCGGCCGGAGTGCCGATCAGCAAACGGCAATTATTGGTTCCCAGATCGAGCGCAGCATAGGCAGAAGCCCCCGCTTGTCGATGAGACCCGGCACCTGGCAAATTCAAGGAGGTGGGTGAATAAGGGTTAACCATCGGTGGAGTATAAACCGTTTACGCCCCGATGTATTTTTTTCCTTTCGCCTTTTCAGATGCTCCCAATGCCGCATTCCGGGCATGGGATACCTACGGGCGCAAGGGAGAGGTTAAAATCAGCTGTGTGAAACGGAAATATACAAAAGCGTGACGGCAGGGACTTGCCCTGCCGTAAAACCGATGCTAATAGCCCGCCACCAGCCGCTGGGGGATAGTTTAGCGGTAGAACTACCGGCTCTGACCCGGTCAGCCCTGGTTCGAATCCAGGTCCCCCAGCCAATATTTCATAGTCTGATCTTTAGATAAGAACAGGCTGGCTTGCTTAATCTGGTTTTCTATCCGCTGGTTTCAGGTGCCCGTTTATTGCGAGGCACGGCCTGTGCAAACCTGCTCAACTTCCGGCCGTTTTGACGGACCCCACATTTCTTTTTCCCGGCATCCGCCCTGCTGACGCAGCCCATTCACCGTCGCTGAGACAGGCTCAATATTGCTTTGGGCCGCATATCCCGTCCGGCTCATGGCTGCTGCTCCGGTCGCATGGGACGCAGCGGGCAGGCCGAACAGCGCAGCACCACCAATGGCGCAGATCGCAGCAAGGCGTTGAATATTCATGACCTTGTTCATGGCTTAACTCCTCGTGTTTGTTTTGTTGTTATGAACAAAGACCTATCCCTTTTGTTGCTGATTAAAAGAGGGTTTTTCTTAAAATCGGTATTAAGATCATGGCCATTTATCCAGCACATAGCACCCCCGATATCTGATTATGGCTGGTCGGGCGGGCGCTATTGAGGCTACCGTGCAAGAAAAGAGTTTCATGACCGATACCGGTTCAGGGAGCGGTATCACAACTTACTGAAATACTTAAAAAATACGGAGACGTCCCCATGATTGCCACCACAGGACCAGACGAGGTTAAAACATTTCACGGCGCGTGCCCGCATGACTGTCCCGATACCTGTGCAATGCTGTTCGACGTCAGGGACGGACAATTGCAGTCTGTGCGAGGCAACCCTGATCATCCAATGACCAGAGGCGGACTCTGCGTCAAAGTGAAAGATTACGAGAAAAGGCATACCCACCCTGACCGTGTGCTGTATCCGATGCGCCGTATTGGACCGAAAGGGTCAGGGCAGTTCGCAAGGATCAGCTGGGATGAGGCACTGGACGAGATCGTCTCCCGCTGGCAGGCAATCATTAACGAATACGGGCCTCAGGCAATCATGCCCTACAGCTATCTTGGGCATCAGGGGCTTTTGCAGGGCCTGAATGGCGGGGATGCCTTTTTCAATCGCCTTGGTGCCACGGTCTGCGAGCGGACCTTTTGTGGTGAAGGATCATCGACTGCATGGCTCATGACGGTTGGGCCAACAGCAGGTGTCGATCCGGAAAGCTATATTCATTCAAAATATATCGTCATCTGGGCCTGTAACAGCATCAGCACCAATCTTCATCACTGGGCAATCATCCGTGATGCGCAGAAAAACGGCGCCACGGTTGTCGTGATCGACTCCTATGCCTCCCGCACTGCCAAAAGCGCGGACTGGCATATCGCTCCCCGCCCCGGCACTGATGGCGCGCTGGCCATGGCCCTGATCAACACACTGATCGAACAGGATCTGGTGGATCATGACTATGTCGCCAACCATACGGTCGGATTCGACGAACTGAAAGCACGTGCTGCCGACCGTACCCCGGAATGGGCGGAAACCATTACCGGCGTTTCCGCTGACGATATCCGTAAGCTCGCCCGCAGCCTGGCGACAGAGCAACCAGCCGCCATTCGCATCGGTGTAGCGCTGGAACGTCATTATGGTGGCGGCCAGGCCGTGCGTGCCATTGCCTGCATTCCGGCTCTGACCGGCGCATGGCGGCATGTCGGCGGTGGAATGACGCAATTCGCAGTATGGGAGCATCCTTATAAATTCGATGTCATCTGCAGGCCTGATCTGATCCCGCAAGGAACACGCGTGGTCAGTGCACTGGAACTCGGCAAGGCGTTAACTGGTGAGATACCGCTCGATCCGCCGATCATGTCAATGATGTGTTGGAATGCTAATCCAGTCACCCAGGCACCTGAGACAGAGAAAATCGTGCAGGGTCTGCAGAGGGAGGATCTGTTTCTGGTATCGGCAGAGCATTTCATCTCCGACACCGCCTCCTATGCCGATATTCTTCTACCTGCCGCGATGGGGGCAGAAATGGAGGATATCATCCTTTCCTGGGGGCATCTGTATCTTACCTACACGACCAGATGTGCTGATGCACCTGGTGAAACCCTGCCGAATAACGAAATCTTTCGCCGTCTGGCAGGAAAATTCGGTTTTAAGGATGCCAATTTCCTGTGGTCTGATGAAGAATGTCTGCAAAATTTCGTCGACTGGTCATCACCCGCCTGCGAAGGAATTGATCTGGCCTATCTGAAGCAGCATGGCTATGCACGGCTGAATGTCGGCACGGCTGATAACAGGGCGCCGCATAAAGACGGGAACTTCCCGACTGCAACCGGAAAATGCCATTTCATGCTCGACGAAGCGCGCAATTTTGTGCCCGCCCCGTTCCGTCAGATGTACGAAGCGTTCCAGCCGAACGAAGCGGTCGACCCTCTGCCAGACTATCTCGGCGCACGGGAAAATCCTCTGGCTGCAACTGAGTTGGCAAAAAAATACCCGCTTTCGATTGTTTCACCGAAAAGCCACGGTTTTCTCAATTCCTGCTATGCCAACATGGAACAGAAAATCCGTGGCCAAGGGGAGCAGTTCGTGTTGATCAATGTCTCCGATGCGCAGGCACGTGGCATCGAGGATGGTGATCACGTCAAGGTCATGAATGACCGGGGTGCCTTCCGCGCCATGGCCCGTATCACCAGCGACGTCAATCCCGGCATTGTCATTACAACGCTGGGATATTGGCGGCAATTGAATGATGGAACCGTAAACAGTATCAGCAGTGCTGCCTTCTCCGATCTTGGCCACGCGCCCAGCTTCTCCGACAATCTTGTGGATGTGATGCGCACGAATTGAGGTGTCGGGCAGGCTCGTGGTCAACTCACGAGTCTGCCTGCATATTGTTGTTGGGCCAGCAGTAGTGGATTGAGAAATACGAAGTTCCAAGGGAGGGTTGGACTATCAGTCCATTCATCTTGCTTTAACGCATCGATTTGAACCTTCCTCAACATTTTGCTCATCGTTGCGGAATGTTCGTTGCTAACGCTATACCTGCTTTGAAATAAAAATAATCGGTGGCAGCGTAAAATGACGGTCGATCTCTATACGGTTTGCTGGAACGAAGCAGATATGCTTGGATTTTTCTTCAGGCATTTTGATTCCTGGGTCGATCGTTACGTTATTTACGATGATGGCTCGACCGATGGATCGCTGGAGATTTTGGAAGCCCATCCCAAGGTCGAGTTGAGGCGTTTCGAAAGGGTTCATACCGACTCTTTCGTACTGTCCCACAAGGCAATGCATGAAAACGCCTGGAAAGAAAGCCGGGGCAAGGCAGACTGGGTCGTCATCACCGCCATTGATGAACATCTATGGGTCAAGGACCAACCCATGAGGCGGTATCTTCAGGCACGTATGGCTGAAGGCGTTACCTGTATTCCCGCCCTTGGTTTCGACATGAACAGCGAAAACTTTCCATCGGATGATGGGCTGCTGGTCGGTAAAGTCACATCGGGGCGTGCCAGGCGGTTTTTCAACAAGCTGGGCATTTTCAATCCCGATGCCATTATGGAAACCGGCTTTGCGGAAGGTCGCCATTCGGCTCAGCCACAGGGCAATATTCGCCTTCCCGCGCGTGACGAACTGATGCTGTGGCATTTCAAGCATCTTGGCTATGACAGAAATGCTGAAAGACAGGAAGCACAAGGCGCCCGTCTTGGCTCCGTCGATGTGCAGAATGACTGGGGGCATCGCTATCGCTGGAACGAAGAAAAACGGCGCAAGGAATGGGACTATATGGTTGCAACCTCGGACGATCTGTCCGGGCCGGATTTCGTGGCGGCGCGCTCCGGTGAGCGCCCTTTATGGTGGGAGGGGTTGGGACGGATTTCAGTTCCGACAGTGCATGCAAGGCCACAGACAGCGCCGCGTGTTTCAGTGGTCATCAAAAGCTATAATCATGAACAGTATGTGGCCCAATCCCTGCAAAGCGTATTCGATCAGAGCTTTCAGGATTTTGAAATCATCCTGACTGACGATGCATCAAGCGACGGTACCCTGTCGGCAATTCGTCAGTTTTCAGACACTCGCTTGGATGTCGAAGCACTTACGAGGAATGTCGACATTTCCTCCGCGATGAATCACTGCCTGAAAAGGGCGCGGGGCGAGTATATCGCCATTCTCAATTCCGATGACTGGGCCCTGCCGGAGCGGCTCGCACGGCAGGTGGCATTTCTTGACCAGAATGCTCATATCTCCGCCGTTTTCGGTTTGCCTCGTACAGTCGATGAGCATGGACAGAAAACCGAAAGTTTTCTGGATTTTGCAGCGCCCATGCAAATGCCGGATTTTTCTTCCACCAGCTGGCTCCGGCGTTTCGCATTGCATGGAAACTGTCTGTGCGCCCCAACTGCAATGATCCGGCGCAGCGTGTTTGGGACGCTTGGTTACTATGATCCCCGACTGACCAATTTGCAGGATTTCGATATGTGGACCCGCATGCTGGTCAGCGGACACGATATCGCTTTCCTGAATGAAGAACTGACAGCCTTCAGGATACGGGAGGGTGCGCGTAATATGAGCGCACCCAGCCGAAGCACAATATTACGCACGGAATGGGAAACACCCCTCGTTCTGCGTCATCTCAAAACACTCAACCGGTCCTGGCAGAGGCAGATTTTCCGGGCCACGCTGGGCATTGATCACGGGCCTGATCATCGGGGCTTGCTGGCCGATTTCGTTGATATGGCGGTCAGATCTCAGAATGCAGGGCGTCGCCTCTTTGCCATCGAAATGGCCCATGCATGTGTGCAGACACAGGACGGTTACGAAGTTCTGAAATGGCTGACTGGTGAAGTCGATGTCTTCCGCTATTTTGCGACTGAAAATTCCCCGCCCGTATCAACAGCCTCTTCACAGGAGAAGCTGGACTTACTCGAAGAGCAGCTACGTGCGCTGACCCGGCAGCATCAGGCTATGCTTGATTCCACAATATGGCGTTACACAGCGCCGCTGCGTCATTTGCTACATAGGCTGCGGCGATAAATCTGCTCATCCTGCGCGTGTCCGCAACAGAACGCGCGCATCGGGGGCTGCTACCAAAGCGCCGGGTGGTACATCCTTGCGGACCACAGCCCCTGCACCGATCCGGGCGCGTGCGCCAACCCTCACTGTGGGCAGGATAATGGCGCCTGCCCCTATCATCACCTCTTCCTCAACGGTCACCTCACCGGCCAGAACCGCCCCCGGCCCGATCGAGGAAAAAGCCCCAAGCGACAAATGATGTCCAACCGAGCAACCACGGTTGATCAATGAAAACCGGCCGAGCCGGGAACATGCCCCGATCGTGCAGCCGGAGTTGACATAAACCCCCTCCTCCACACTGAGGCGGGAGGGATACACCGATGAAGCATCCAGCAGGGAGGCAAAGCTGTTCAATCCCAGCGATGTGGCATGCTGCCATGCTTTCTTGCGGTTGGCCGGGGTAAAAAGCGGGATCAGCCACTCCGTTCCGATGAGATCATCCGTGATCTCCTCCAGAGCGATGGATGGGGCTTCCACATCAGGATGTGCCGTGTGTTCAGTATTACGGACTACAATCCGGAGATGAATACCATTTCTACGACAGCTTTCCTCGACATCAACCGCCAAGGCAGAACCTGCACCGAAAAGAGCCAGAGAGCGCATCATTCAATCATCCTGCCGTATCAGATGAGAAAATTTCCTGAGCATGGCACAGACATGCTCCACCTGTCTGCTTTCCAGCTCCGGAAACATCGGCAAACTAAGAATGGTATCCGCTGCTTTAACCGTTTCCACACAGCGGGCAGGACCGAGTATCACCCTGTTCCGATAGGCAGGCTGGCTATGAGCAGGATATGGATAGTGAATCGCTGTCTGAACGCCTGACTGCTTTAGCTCGTCTCTCAGACGGTCCCGATCCCGTACCCTGATGACATACTGATGATAAACATGCGTATTCCCAGGGCGAACGCAGGGGGGCTGGCCGCCAATATCACGCAGGGTAGCGTCATAGGCCCGCGCAATCATCTGCCGTTGGTTGTTTCTTTGATCCACACAGGCAAGACCGATTCTCAGAATGGATGCCTGAATGTCATCCATGCGGGAATTGACGCCTTTTAATTCTGATTGCCTTTCCTGCCCCCAGCCGTACTGGCGCAAGCGTCGCAGAGTCTCTGCAATGTCCGGATCATCTGTGCTGACAATTCCTGCATCGCCAAGTGCACAAAGATTTTTGGTCGGATACAGGCTAAAAACGGACAGAGTGCTACAGGTTCCCACCCTTTTACCATGATGGCGGGCACCATGCGCCTGGCTGCAATCCTCAATAACCGGAATCGCGGCCTGCTTTGCCGCCAGCATGAGCGCCGTCATATCTACTGGCTGGCCATAGAGATGAACCGGGATAACAGCCCGCACGGGGGCGGCTCCATCCGGTGGTTCACAGAGAATTTTCGTCAGCTCATCCACGTTCATGCAGTAATCAGCTGGATTGATATCGAGCAACAGAGGCTGTGCCCCCGCCATTTCAATCGCTGCAATTACAGCCACGGCGGTATGAGAAACCGTGGCAACTGAACACCCGGCCCCAATCCCCAGAGCGCGCAGCGCAAGTACCAGCCCATCGGTCGCGCTGCCACAGGCTATCGCATGAGAACGCCCAAGCCAGCTGGCAAATTCACTTTCAAAAGCAGAAACCTGTTCCCCGAGAATATAGCTTCCAGAAGCCAGAACACCAGAAATAGCAGTATCTATCTCCGCACGGTGCGCAAGGTAGAAGGCGCGCGGATCAGCCTGCGGCACGTTCACAGGGTCAGACATAATCCTGCACTCTCGGCCGATACCATTCCAGTGACTGCCTCAACCCGTCCGCCAGAGAAATCTGGGGTTTCCAGCCAGTGGCCGCTCGGAAAGCACGATCATCGGCACAATAGGCGCCGATATCTATTCTGGCCCGCTCTTCCGGCAATTCCTTGACCGTATATTGCACCGGGAAAGGCGCAACCTCGACCAGCAGTTCAGCCAATGTCAGCAGGGAGGCACTTTCATATCCCCCGATATTGAACAGATGCCCAAAACAGTCCGGCGTGGTTGCAGCAGCAATAAAGGCCGCTGTTACATCATTAACATAAGTAAAATCACGCACCTGCTGCCCACCCCAGACCTCAAATGGCTGGCTCAGAAGCACATGACGCAGCCATGTTCCCAGAAAGGTCTGCCGCCCATCCTGAAGACGCAGTCTGGGACCGTAGCAGTTGGTCAGACGCAGCGCCGTCACCTTGCGCCCATGTACACGGCTTTCCGCCATCCAGTACTGCTCGCCCGCCAGTTTGGAGACACCGTTGAAGTCCTGCGGTGCGGAAACATGGCTTTCATCGACCGGCGCACCGCCGGTGCGGCCATAACACTGTCGGGTCGAGGCATGAACAATGACCGCTTCCGGTGCCACATCCCTGACCGCTGCAATCAGGCGTAACTGTGCCATGGCATTGACAGCCAGGTCAGCAAACGGATCAAGCTGTGCCGCCAGATGCCCCGTCTGGCCAGCAAGATTGAAAATGAAATCGGCTCCCTCACACAGCGCATGAAGATCGGCCTCTTCCATAGCAGCACGGACAAGAGCGATATCCAGAGACGAGAGATTGGCCATATTGGCACCACTCCCTGGCATGAAACTATCCAGAACCGTTACTTCTCCGCCCTGCTCGGCCAAAGCCACACAGAGGTTGGAGCCAAGAAATCCGGCACCGCCTGTGATAAGGATTTTCTTGCCACGAAAGCAGGAATCATCATGGTGGAACAAGGAAAGCAGTACTTCCTGAAATCTATTGGGCTCCAAACAATATTTGATTATAAGATTTTATTCAATTGAAAACCCTTTGAAAGATCATTCAGAAGATCTGATTTTGTCAAATCCTAAATTTTATCTTCGAAAATCTAGGCACTTTTTGCCGATGCTTTATCACAATTGGCCTGACCATAAAAAGCTTTAACGCCCACGCCCATGCGAAAGCTCATGAACAACGCCATGCAGGGTTCTCAACTCCTGCTCCGTCACCTCTCCTCTCAGGAAGAAGTGCCTGATATTGCGAATCATGCCGGATCGTTTCTGCTCATTTCTCAGAAATCCGCACTCATCAAGCTCCCTGACCAGATGACGCAGGAAATTGTTCAACTCCCCCTTGGTGGCCACATGGGATTCGTTGGTCATCAACTGGCGTGATGGTGTGGCATCCTGTGCCATCCACCATTCATACCCCATGACCATGACCGCTTGAGATACGTTCAGCGACATGAAATCTGGATTGAGTGGATAGCGAACCAGCGTATCCGCACAGGCCATATCATCGTTGTCCAGCCCGGCCCTTTCCGGACCGAATAGAATACCGGTTTTCAGCCCACGCTCACAGGCAAGCATGATATCAGCAGCGGCCCCTCGGGCGGTCATGATAGTCTTGACGATATGACGCGGTCTGGGGCAGGTGGCAAACACGCGGTGCAGATCTGCAACCGCATCCTCGACCGTTTCATGAACCGTCAGGGAGTCGAGGATGCTGTCAGCCCCCGATGCAGTACGCCATGCCCTGTCCTGCGGCCACCCATCCCGCGGTGAGACCAGACGGAGATGAAACAGGCCACAATTCGCCATGGCCCGCGCCGTGGAGCCGATGTTCTCCGCCAATTGAGGGCGCACGAGGATAATGACCGGGCTTGGGTCACGCGGTTGAAGCGGTGCCCCGCCGTCTCGTCCAGTCATAATCTCAATATGCCCTGATACTGTATGAAGTGGAAAAATCAGATGGCTCGCCGCCATGTGGTTCCTGATGGCCCATCTTCCAGCAGGATACCAGCTTCGGCCAATTCATTGCGGATACGGTCGGCCTCGGCGAAATTCCGGTCCTTGCGCGCCTGCAGACGGTCCGAAATCCGCTGGGCAATCTTCTCCGGTTCGATACCACGCTGGAACCATGCCTCAGCCTCCCGAGCAAACAGCCCCATGAGCATGCCCCCCTCGTTCAGCTGTGCTGCAGCAAGAGCATCTCCTCCCAGCGCGGCATGTGCCAGACCATGCATCAAAGAAAGAGCCTGCGGCGTATTCAGATCATCCCGCAACGCCTCCAGCACCGGATTCTCCACGCTCTCGTCCAGATCAGGCAGGGACGGGTGCGCCTGCAAGGCACGGTAGAAGCGATCCAGCTCCTTCCCGGCTTCCTTAAGGGCTTCATGACGGAAATCCAGCACGCCACGGTAATGGGTTTTCAGGAAGAGCAACCGGATCGCCTCACCATCCGCCTGACCCAGCAGATCGCGTACGGTCAGCACATTGCCGAGGCTTTTGGACATTTTCTCGCCATCCAGAAGCAGCATGGCGCTGTGCATCCAATAATGGGCGAAATGGCTGCCGGGGAAAGCGCAGCGGCTCTGGGCGCATTCATTTTCATGATGAGGAAAAATCAGGTCTCCACCACCACCATGAATGTCGAAGTCTTCGCCCAAATAGCGCCAGGACATGGCACTGCATTCAATATGCCAGCCCGGGCGGCCACGCCCCCATGGACTATCCCATCCCGGCTGGTC
Organism: Granulibacter bethesdensis; assembly: GCF_001889525.1. Lineage (NCBI taxonomy): Bacteria > Pseudomonadati > Pseudomonadota > Alphaproteobacteria > Acetobacterales > Acetobacteraceae > Granulibacter > Granulibacter bethesdensis. Next base: position 1,282,653 of record NZ_CP018192.1, on the reverse strand, counting down.
GTCGGCCGATGGCTTCCAAAGCACGAAATCGCCGGGATCTTTCTTGTAAGGAGCCGGATCAATCCGCGCCCCGGCCAACAGTTCATCCGGTGATCTGTTCGACAAAGACCCATAGGAAGGATCGCTGGCTACGGAGAACAGGACATGTCCCTCCCCCTCGCCATGCGTCTCATAAGCATGCCCCTGAGCGATCAGCTTCTCGATCAGAAGGATCATTTCGGCAATATGGGCGGTCGCCCTCGGCTCTATGTCCGGTGGCAGATTGCCGAGGCTGGCCATATCGGCGTGGAAATCAGCCGTCGTCCGGGCGGTAATCTGATCAATGGAAACCCCGCTTTCACGAGCGCGGGCATTGATCTTGTCATCCACATCCGTGATGTTCCGCGCATAGGTGACACGAGGATAAAGCCTGCGGAGAACCCGGGCCAGGACATCAAAGACCACCATGCTGCGGGCATTACCGATATGGGCCAGATCATAAACGGTCGGTCCACACACGTATATTTTAACGTGATTCGGGTCGATCGGCCTGAACGGCTCCCGCCCGTGGGTGGCTGAGTTATAAAGAAAAAAGGCTGCCTGATTCATATCGGCTTTTTGCGCCGGTATGCCTACGAAATCAACGGGCCCTGGAAGGGTGAAGCCTCTTCAGAATTTTTGATGAAAGCAACGTTAACCAGCGGCATCTGTACTGTGAAGCTAGAGGTGGCAAGGCGGGACTTTCTCATTAAAAATACAAAAATACAATTTATAAAAAAAATTATCACAGATATCTATTTTAAACTTAATTATAGTATAACAAATAAATACACACTTCAATTTTAAAAAGAACCATTATAATTTTGCTACACACCCTATTGTTTTTTTGCTATGCAAATAACTACCCATAAAGAAATTAACATTTCAGGCTCAGTCAGGCGGATCGAATGACAACTCTTACATCCACCACATCCGGTATTACCCTTGTCACACCCGCCTACACGAACCCGATTTTAATTCAGGCGGGGACTGCGGTTGGCAATACGGCCGGCATCGGAATTCAAAGCAGCCTTACGACAATAGCATGGACCATCACCAATAGCGGTGCTGTCACCGGCACAACGTATGGTGTCAGCCTTGCGGGAAACGGCACTGTTATCAACAGTGGGACCATAAGCTCCACAGCGCCGGGCGGTCAGGGAATTTACACGAATAATGGGGGCTTTGTTAGCAATCTAAGCACTGGAACCATTGCCGGCGGTCAGTTCGGCGTTGTGCTTTACAGCACCCTGGGAACGGCTGCGACCCTTATCAATGAAGGACTCATTAGAGGTTCCACAGGCACTTCGTACGGCCACGCTGTCCTGTTGGCAGGTAACTCCTCAGATTTTCTAAACAATTCGGGGACTATCCAACAAACAGGGACAGGTACAAGCACCGGCGATCTTGCTGCCGTTCGCCTTATAAGAGGCGGGACGATTCTCAACACCGGCCTGATCAGTGTTTCGAATACAACCGGGATGGGCATTGTTCTCAATAATGGCGGGACAATCACCAACCTTGGCACTATCTCTGCCGCCTCCACGGCCGCCAATCTTACCAATGGAACGGGCCTTGCCATCAATATGACTGGCACAGGGACAAACACTCTGCGGCTGGGTGTTGCATCCACGATTAATGGTACTGTTAGCGCCAATTCTGTCGGCACCAATACGTTGGAGCTGTTGTCCGGAACATCAGCCGGAACGGTCAATGCCACAACCTTTCTCGGTTTCCAGACCGGAACAGTTGATGCAGGGGCAAACTGGACCATTGCCGGTACCCCGACCTTAACCAATCTGCTTAATAGCGGCACGCTGACAAATACGGGAACCATCAGCGGCACCCAGGTCTCCCTGATCAATGGAGGCGTGCTCAGCAACGCAGCAACTGCAACCATTTCAGGTGCGGCCAATACCCTGATTGGGGGTAATGCAGTCACTGCCACTGTAATCAATTCCGGCAGAATTAATGCCACCGGTACAAATCCGTGGGCGATCAGCCTCACGGGGAATGTGACCAATTATGCTGGCGGCTTGATCCAGGCCCTGCCAAGCAATGGTTATGGCGTCCAGATCACCACTGGAACCGTCTTAAATATCGGTGTTATCACAGGCGGAACAGCAACTGGCGGTGCGGCCATTGCTCTTGTTGGCGGAGCCGCCACTACATCAGGCACAGCAGTCGTTAACAATGCCGGAATCCTGCAATCCAGCGGAGGATTTGGTATCACTGCTTCGGCAGCTGTCACCGCTACCATCACCAATAGTGGCCAGATCCAGGGTGGAAGGTATGGTGTCAACTTAGCTGGAACAGGCACTATCACCAATAATGCCAGTGGCACTATTTCATCCGTGATCGGCGTTCTGATTTCGAATGCAGGAACGGTTACAAATGCCAGCGGCGCAACCATTACCGCCTCTTCAGTCGGCATATCATTTGCTGGCGGAGGAACTGTTACCAATAGCGGCCAGATTCAGGGCGGATTGGTTGGTGTTTCCTTTAGTAATGGAGGCTCTGTCACCAACAATGCCAGTGGCAGTATTTCAGCCAATGGCCCTACCGGCGCGACAGGCGTTCTGATTTCAGGCGGAGGTACGGTTGTCAATAATGCCAGTGCCACCATCAGTGCTGCCTCTGTCGCTGTTTCGCTCGTCAATGGGGGCACCCTCACCAATAGCGGCCAGATTCAAGGGAATTGGGGTGTTATTGGCTCCCTCGCTGCCATTGGTGTTACGAATAGCGGTACCATCACTGGTCAGACAGATGGCGTTTATCTGTATAACGGCGGCACCGTTAACAATACCGGTGCAGCGGCCCTGATTCAGGGAACAAGGTATGGCATCTATGGTAGTGCCAGCAGTGGCGCCACAGTATCCGTTACTAATTCGGGCAAAATTAGTGCCACTGGCTCTGCTGGCGTTGCCCTTACCTTCGTAAATTCAGGGTATGTGAACAATCTGGCCGGTGGCACCATCTCTGGAACTACCTTTGGTATTGTTACTGGTGGCTTCCTGAGCCTTATTAATGCCGGAAGCATATCTGCTAGCGGTGCCGGGGGATACGGCGTTTCATCCGATGCGGGTGGTATTGTCACCAATCTGGCCGGCGGAACCATTAGTGGTAGCCAGTTCGGTGTCATGGTTTTCAGCACCAGCTCAACTGCGCCCGCTACACTCGTCAATGAAGGCAATATCACCGCTTCAACCAACAATAATTCATTCGGTCATGCCGTTATATTGGCAGGAAATGCTTCAGATTTCCTGAACAACTCCGGCACTATTCTGCAAACAGGCACGGGTGCAAGCGTCGGAGATATCGCTGCTGTCCGCCTTGGACGCGGTGGCACACTCCTGAACACCGGGCTTATTTCCGCAACAGGCACGCTGGGAATTGGTGTTGTTCTCAACGTGGGCGGCACGATTAAAAATCTCGGCACTATCTCTGCCGCCGCCACAGCTGCCAACACAGGGAATGGCGTCGGTGCAGCCATCTATATGGCTGGCACAGGCGCAAATACTCTGCAGCTGGGTGTTGCATCCACCATTATGGGAACGGCTGTCGCCAATGCCGCCGGAACCAATACGCTGGAGCTGCTGTCCGGAACAGGAACCGGGACCATTACCGGACTGGCAACAAATTACGTCGGTTTCCAGAATGCCGTTGTCGATGCCGGGGCTAACTGGCTCCTCTCGGGCGCCAATACAATTATTGCCGGAAATAATTTTACGAACAGAGGAACACTGACACTCAACACACAGCTGTCAATCGCTGGTATCCTGAATAATCAGACGAGTGCAGCAATTAATGGAAGTGTTGGAATTCTTGCAGGCGGAAGCGTTACAAATAGTGGCGCTATCACAGGTGCAGTCAATGGCTTCAATAGTGCCATTTTAACAAATAGCGGGACCATTACTGGGACAGGATCAATTGCTGTCTCCATGCTTGACCAAAATGGTTCAATCGGCAATACTATTAATAACTTCGGTGTGATTATTGCCAATACCGGAGGCACAGCTGTTCGCCTTGGCGATATCGGCGTAGGAGTTAATGTACTTAACCTGAATGCTGGTCAGACAATTATCGGTTCTATAGTTGGCCTTGGCAGCATCAATCGCTTGAATCTTATAGGTGCCTCTACTGGCACCAACGCACCCCCTACCCTTTCAGGTCTTGGCTCGACAATTACCGGGTTTAACCAGATCACAGCAACCAGTGGTTCAAATTGGGAGCTGACAGGTAATAACTCGGTTTCCAATACACAAACTTTTTCTCTAGCTGCAGCCAGACTCACAAACAACGGTATCTTCACCGGTGCATTGACCCTGGGATCAGCCAGTACGCTCACCAATCTTGGGAGCCTGAGTCCGAATTCCAACGGTACCGCCGTGATCATGAATCCGGGCGCCAATCGTCTGATCCTTTCCCCCACGGCATCAGTAACAGGCACAGTTTTCGGTAGCGGAACGCTGAACGTATTGTCGCTGGGAAGCCTTTCAACCAGCAGCGGTACAATTACCACAATTACCCATGGTACAATTACTGGAATCGGTACCCAGTATGTCGGCGTCAATGTTCAGGTTGATACAGGTGCCTACTGGACCGCGTCCGGGGTTAACAATATTGCCTCCGGACTGACGATGAACATTCTTGGCACGCTGGAAAACCAGGGAACCCTGAATAACAGCGGCCTCATTTTGAATAGTGGGTCGCTTGATAACCACGGTACGATCAATGGATCCGTCAGTCTGGTTCAAGGGGGGCAGTTCACCAATCAAAACGGTGCAGTGTTTAACGATGGTGGTGCAGCAATTGCTGGGCAACAGGTTACAATTACCAACAATGGTACTCTGTCAGGCACCGGCACCAATGGATACGGCGCATCTATCGCTGGTGGCGGCACAATTAATAATGCGGGTGGTATTACCGGTGGTTACCGTGGCATTCTATTTGGCGGCAGCCCAGCAGTCGTCAATAATTCCGGTGTCATTGTTGGCTCACTTGCAGACGGTATTCGTCTGCTTGCTGGCGGAATCATATCAAGTACTGCTGGCGGAATAATCAGAGGTGGTACTGCTGGTATTTATGCCACTGCTACTGCCAGTGGCACGACCGTTCCTGATGGCATAACTATCAACAACGGTAGTAATGCCATTATTGGCGGAACACTTTCGACTGGTGTCGGTATTATTCTGGCATATAATGGGACAATCATTAATGCTAGTGGTGCCTATATCACGGGCGAATCAGCTGGTATTATTTTAAGCAGTGGCAATAATGTATCCATAAACAATAGTGGAACTATTGCAGGGTCCGGTACCGGGACGGGGGGCATCTCTGCCGCTTCATCAGTCAATGTTAATATTATCAATAGCAACCTGATTTCCGGCGGAACATATGGCGTGGCTCTTGGAGGAGGCACCATTGTAAATCAGTCTGCTGGAAACATTACTGGGTCCTCTGCAGGTATTACTGCATCAAGATTTATAACGGTCATCAACTCCGGACAGATAACGGGCAGCAGTGCTGTTGTATCTACCAATGGTGGTTTTGTCAGCAATACGACAGGCGGAATAATTTCCGGGATTCAGTTTGGCGTTTCTCTCTCCAGCACTAACGTTGCAAACACCGTTATTAACGGGGGTACCATTCTTGGTGCCAGTAACGCCACATTTGGCCAGGCTGTTTTTCTGAGTGGAAATGCGTCTGATAGTCTGAGTAATTCCGGCACCATCACTCAGTCAGGGACAGCTGCTGGCGCAGGTGACTTAGTGGCAGTCCGCCTCTCAACGGGTGGAACTATCAACAATAGCGGCTTCATTGGCGTCACGAATTCTCTGGCAACGGCCATTGTTCTCAATGCCGGCGGAACAATCACCAACCTTGGCACTATCTCTGCCGCCTCCACGGCCGCTAATCTTACCAATGGAGCGGGCCTTGCCATCAACATGGCTGGCACAGCCACCCCGAACTTGCTGCGGCTGGGTGTTGGATCAACGATTATTGGTACTGTCAGCGCCAATTCTTCTGGCGTAAATACGCTGGAGTTGTTGTCCGGAACATCAGCCGGAACGGTCAATGCCTCAAACTTCCTCGGTTTCCAGACCGGAACAATTGATGCAAATGCAAACTGGGTTCTACAAGGAACTGCAAACAACAGTTTCGCCCGACTGTTAAATAGCGGCACCCTGACCAACACCGGATTGATCGCAGGTGCCTCTGTCTCCTTGATCAATGGAAGCGTGCTCAGCAACGCAGCAAGCGGAACCATTTCAGGTGCTGCCAATACCCTGATTGGGGGTAATGCAGCCACTGTAATCAATTCCGGCAGAATTAATGCCACCGGTACAAATCCGTGGGCGATCGTCCTCTCGGGGAATGTGACCAATAATGCTGGCGGCATAATCCAGGCCCAGTCAGGCAATGGTTTTGGCGCCCAGATCATCAATGGAACCGTCATAAATAACGGGGTTATCACAGGCGGAACAGGAACTGGCGGTGCGGCCATTGCTCTCGCTGGCGCGGTCGTCACTACACCAGGAACAGCATTTGTTAACAATACAGGAACTCTGCTATCCAGCGGAGGATTTGGTATCAGTTCTTGGCCATCTATCACCGCTACCATCACCAACAGCGGTTTGATTCAGGCTGGAAGGTATGGTGTCTTCGTAGATGGAACAGGCACTCTCACAAATGGCGGCACTATCACATCTTCATCCACTTCCAGCACGGACGCTGCTGGCGTTCAGATTTCAAGCGGAGGCACGGTTGTCAATAATGCCGGTGCCACCATCAGTGCTGCCTCTGTCGCTGTTTCGCTTGTCAATGGGGGCACCCTCACCAATAGCGGCCAGATTCAGGGAAACTCGGGTGTTATTGGTTCGCTCGCTGCAATTGGTGTTACGAATAGCGCTACCATCACTGGTCAGACAGATGGCGTTTATCTGTATAACGGTGGCACCGTTACAAATACCGGCACGGCGGCCCTGATTCAGGGAACAAGGTATGGCATCTATGGTAGTGCCAGCGGTGGCGCCACGGTATCCGTTATTAATTCCGGCAAAATTAGTGCCACTGGCTCTGCCGGCGTTGCCGTTGCCTTCGCAAATGCAGGATATATCAGCAATCAGGCCGGTGGCAGCATCACGGGAGTATTCAATGGCATTACTGCTAGCGGCTTCCTGAGCCTTATTAATGCTGGATTTATATCCGGTGGCAGTGCAGGCACAGCGGCCATTTCAGCCGTTGGGGGTGGTACCATCACCAACCAGGCCGGCGGGTCCATTAGCGGTGGCCAGTTCGGCGTCGTCCTTTTCAGCCCCAGCTCAACTGCTCCGGTTACTCTCGTCAATCAGGGCAATATCACCGCTTCAACCAACAATAATTCATTCGGTCATGCCGTTATATTGGGAGGAAATGCTTCAGATTTCCTGAACAACTCCGGCACCATTCTGCAAACAGGCACGGCTGCAAGCGTCGGAGATATCGCTGCTGTCCGCCTTGGACGCGGTGGCACACTGCAGAACACCGGCCTTATTTCCGCAACAGGCACGCAGGGAATTGGTGTTGTTCTCAACGTGGGCGGCACCATTATCAATCTCGGCACTATCTCTGCCGCCGCCACAGCCGCCAACACAGGGAATGGCGTTGGTGCAGCCATCTATCTGGCCAGCACAAACGCAAATACTCTGCAGCTGGGTATTACATCCCGTATTATAGGAACGGCTGTTGCCAATGCCGCCGGAACCAATACGCTGGAGCTGTTGTCCGGAACAGCAGCAGGGACCATTACCGGACTGGGAAGAAATTACGTCGGTTTCCAGAATGCCGTTGTTGATGCCGGGGCTACCTGGACCCTCTCGGGCACCAATACAATTGTTACCGGAAACAATTTTACGAACAGAGGAATAGCAATTAACTCTGGCACTTTCTCTGGTGCCATGACCTTGGCTGCCAACTCGGTAATGACCAATGCGGCATCAGCCGTCTTATCCAATGGCACGCTGTCGTCGGCTATTTTTGGCACAGGAACATCTGCCGCCATTATCAACAACGGCAACATTCAAGGTGCACAATCCGGTACGGCACTTATTTCTCTGGCTGCTAGCTCTACCCTGACAAATATCGGACAAATTATACAGACAGGCTCTGCAGCCACCGGCCTTCGCATGGGTAATGGTGGAACAATTGTGAATTCCGGAACTATTTCCGCTGCAGGGGGAAATAATACCGGCATTGTAATGGCATCCGGCACAATCAATAATTCTTCATTGATCATAGCGGGAAGTGGTCAATCAACTGGTATCAGCATGACAGGGGCTGGTAGCATCAATAATACTGGCACAATCAGTGCAATTGGCGCTCTCAGCCAGGCTGTCATTCTGGCGGGGGGTGGCACGGTCACCAACTCCGGATCCATTCTGACCCAGGGCTCAGCCAGAACTGCGATCAACTTCGGTGCTGGTAACAGTCGTCTGGCAATCAGCGGTAGCAGCACGATTGTTGGCCAGGTGACGGCTGCCGGAACCGGCAACGTGCTTGAGCTGGATGGTAATGGCACCACGCTGAGTGGGTTTGGGACACAATATACCGGCTTCCAGACCATCAACGTGAAGGGTGATGGATGGGTGTTGGCGGATACGCTGACCAACACGAATATCCTGCTGCAGACGACCGGCACAGTGACGGTCTCGCAAGCGCTGGCTGCATCCAACACCATCACTATGGGGGGAACCAGCTCTGCCGGTGCTGCGTCTGGAAATATTATCATCAGCACGCCGGGCACGGCATTGGCTGCAACCGTTTCCGATTTTGGCAACGGTGAATCCATCACCCTGACCGGATTGGCCTATCAGGCTTCCGATGTGGTGGATGTGGTGAGCAGTGGGGGGAATGTCTTCCTGATACTGTCTCATGTGGCCAGTAACGGGACAAAGACCCAGTATTACTCGATCAAGCTTGATCCCAATGCGCATGATCAGAACTACAAGATGCGTCAGGCGTCCAGCGGCAACGGCGTGACAGTCTATGATGACGGCACACCTTGCTATGTGCATGGCACGCTGATCCTGACGGATCGTGGTGAGGTTCCTGTTGAGGATCTGAAGATCGGGGACAATGTGATCACGGCGAGTGGGGCGGTGCGTCCGATCCGCTGGCTTGGGCGCCGGAGCTACAACGGCCGCTTTATCCAGGGTCGTCGTGATGTGCTGCCGGTTCGTATCCGTCAGGGGGCTTTGGACGGGGTTCTGCCGAAGCGGGATCTGCTGGTCTCCCCACTACATGCGATGTTCATCGATGGCGTTCTGGTTCCGGCCGGTCGTCTGTTGAACGGTGTCTCTATCATTCAGGAACAGCATGTGGAGGAATTGAGCTACGTGCATATCGAGCTGGATACGCATGATGTGGTCATTGCCGAGGGTGCTGCGTCTGAAACCTATGTAGAAGACAACAACCGGAACATGTTCCATAACGCGCACACCTACGCTGGTGAGGAAGCTTCCAAAATCCAAAAGCGCGGCAGGAAGCGGAATGGCATTATCAGTGCCAGCTACTGCGCAAGCCGTGTCGTCGATGGCATTATGTTGGAAAGCATCCGCAGGAGACTGATGGAACATGTTATCCATCAGAATGCGTCAGCATTCATGGAGAAGCACTCAGCTTGAGGGCTTCACTTCTCAACTGAAAATGTCTTGAGAAAAGCAGGATAAAACAATCCTGCTTTTCGAAAGAGATTCCTGTTGAGAAGCCCTGTGTTTAAGATCAACTGTATTTTGTATGAAAGAATTTTTCTTGGGTGGAGGTTACATGTTTATCCTCCCCCCCCCCTTTTCAGGCATTACCTGGCTGTATCGGTTTGCTATTCCACTATACGCCGAATAACTTGATACAACTCATCCAGCGTACATGGCTTTGGAAAAATTGCAGCCTCCGGATAGCGTTGACGGAGGATTTTCTCATCCGCATGAGCAGAATGAAAAAGTAAAGGCACACCCGCTTGGTATAATCGATCAGCCGCAGGAAATATATCCTTATCCGCAAGCCGGACATCCAGAAGCGCAGCTGTCAGTTTTGTGTCTTTCAAATCATCCAATGAACTGAGCGTTTCATCCAATGTTGCCAGAGGCCCAATAACGGCGCAGCCCGCTTCCTCAAGGATTATCTGAAGATCGAGAGCAATAAACATCTCGTCCTCTGCCAGAAGAACGAGCTTAACCATTGCTTAATACGCCATTCGGAAGTCGAAGAGTGATGAACAGATTAGTCCCATTCATGGACCTCTCTATCTGCCCACGCAACTGACGCACACTGGTCTCCACCAACAGAGATCCAAACCCTCTTTTTACAGGTTCAATAACCGGTTTTACCTGATGTTCATTCCATATCAGGTGCAGGCCATTTTCAGACCGTTTCCATGTAACGGATAGGGATGCACCATCCTTGCCGCCCAAAGCGCCGTATTTCACCGCATTCGTAGCCCATTCATGTAAAATAAGGGCAAAGGAAGAAAGAGCAGACCGATCAATCAGCATGGAAGGACCGTGAATATCTATTTTTGTGTCATGACGATAGGGGGCAAGCGTCACCTCCACCAACTCCTGAAGGTCAATAGCCTTTGGCTCACCTCCTGATGCGGCCAGTGAATGGGCATTGCCGAGAGATGCGATACGATCACGTATATCGCGTGCAAAGGTCGGAACATTGTCGTGACCCCGCGAAACAGCCGTTACAATTCCAGCAATAACCGCAAACAGGTTTTTGACACGGTGGTTCATCTCGCGCAGCATGAGATGGCGCGTTTCAGCAAGCGTGTATTCAGGCGTTACATCAATAGAAACACCCACCAGACGCATCGGAGCACTGCCGGCAACAACGCGGCCAAATCCTTTGATCCAGCGTTCAGTATCATCTTTAGTCCTGATACGGAAACTTGCTTCATAATCTCCGTTCCCGGAAGAGGCTCGTCGCAACGCTGCTTCAACGGCTCGAATATCCTCTGGATGGATACGTTCGAGCAAGGAACTGATTTGTCCGCCTTCTACGCCATCGACATCAAACAGCTTCTGCTCCACCTCATCGATTACGGTTTCACCGGTTTCCGGGCAATATTCCCATATACCGATCCCTGCTGTCTTAATGGCGATATCCAGACGCTCGCGCTCTGCGGCCAGTTGCCGTTCCATCACAAGCGCATCGGTGATGTCAGTCAGCACTAGAGTAGCACCATCCACAGTGCCTTTATGAGTATTATATGGAAGAACACGCATGGAATAAATGTGCTTTCCATCCTGTGTCGTCACCCGGCGTTGCAACGATTCAGCGCCACAGGCCACAGCCCTCGCATCTTCGAAATATTCAATTGTCGCTAGCCTGCTGGCCACATCCGACAAAGGGCGACCACGGTCAGAGGGCTTCAAAGGAAAAATCCTGGTTGCTGCCTCTGTATAACTACGCACTTTAAGGTCTGCATCCAGCACGACCACAGCAAGATCAGTAGATTCAAAGAAATTACGAAGATCAGAATTTGCGACAGTCAGCTGATCAACCTTGCTTTTTAGCTCATCATTAACGGTTGCAAGTTCCTCGTTTGTTGACTGAAGCTCCTCGTTCATCGACATCATTTCTTCGTTGGAGCTTTTAAGCTCCTCATTTGCGGTCTCCAGCTCCTCCACTGCAGAGCGCAGACGATACCGTGTTAAGCGGAGTTCATCTTCCAGGGCTTCGCGATGATCGTCCTCGACCTGAATTTCATAGACTTCAGAATCTTCCAGTGGTTTGAACGGCCCACTATCACGGATAACAAAAAGCAGACATCCATCGCTTAAAGGATCACAGGTTACTTCAACAGGCTGTGTACCAAAATCAGTTTCAACAGCAACATCACGAACGACAACGTTCCGTTTTTGGTCACGTCCCTGACGCAGAAGCGCACCCATGACATCCCTTAACCCGGGACGGGCCAAGTTGATTGCGCTGCTTCCGCCTGTTCTGGTCACTGGAAATTCAAAATACCGGCTCAGCTTCCCATACGCCGCCAGAATGCCTCCATCGGGATCCACCACAAGGCTTGGTGGCGCATAGCGTTCCACCAAGCGTCTTATCGCTGCACTTTCGTCTCCGAGCGCGCTGGTATTTCCCTTACCTCCTCTTTCCCTCATGGAAGAACGCTGACGTAAGTTGGTAGGTAGATCAATCGGATAATTCGGAGCCCCCGGAGGACGTATAAAAATGTGCGCATGCTGGTCAATGCTCGGGAACAGATGTTCAAAGCGCCCAACACTTTCTGATGGACCAAGAAAAAGATATCCGCCTGCGCGGATGGCATAATGCAGGAGTGGAATAACAGTCTGCTGCAATTGGTCAGCAAAATAGATCAGCAAATTGCGACAGGAAACCAGATCAATTCTTGAAAAGGGTGGATCTTTTATGAGGCTGTGATTGGAAAAACGGATCATGTCCCTAATCGGGGAGATAATTGAAAATCTCTCAGCATGGGGAACTGTATAACGTTCTCTCATTTCCACCGGAATATCTATCAAGGCCGAAGCTGGATATGAGCCCTCCCTGGCGATAGATAACATTTGTTCATCTATGTCCGTGGCAAAAATCTGCACAGCCAATGGCTGACCAGTGGTTCGCGCTGCTTCTGCACACATGATCGCAATCGTGTAGGCTTCTTCTCCGCTAGAGCAGCCTGGAATCCATATCCGTATATCTTCATCGGCCGTACGTTCACGCAGCAATGGTTCGATCACTTTGCTGCGCAGTGCCAGAAATGCTTCTGGATCACGAAAAAAACGGGTCACATTGATCAGAAGATCACGGAACAATGCCTCACGTTCTGCGACATCCTCTCTGATCCTGTTTACATAAGCACGGCCATTGTTGATCCCAAGTACGTGCATACGCCGCTCAACACGGCGAATCAGGGTTGAACGCTTGTAACCTGCAAAATCATGCCCTGTATTAGCACGCATTACACGGCATAATTCATTGATGTGATCAGCCACTGTGGCAGTTTCAATATCCAACTTATCATTCACTCGTCTCTTGAAGAAAGTTTTTATACAGTTCAGGATTTCGCAGGCGGGGCATATGAAATCGACAAGACCTGTTGCCACTGCTGAAAGGGGCATACCGTCATAACGGGCAGTCTCAGGCTGCTGTACAACGCAGATTCCACCATTTTCCTTGATGGCCCGCAATCCGGTTGTACCATCTCCTCCCGTTCCCGACAGGATAACACAGACAGCATTTGCCTGCTGATCACTGGCAAGCGACAGGAAAAAATCATCGATTGGACGACGCAGTCCACGCGGTTGCTGAAATTGGGTCAGTTCTAGAACACCGTTACGAATGACAAGCCCATGACCTGGAGGAATGATATAGACAATATCAGTCTCTATTTTCTCTCCCCCCGCACACTGGATCACCTGCAGGGCGGTGTTGCGATCGAGGAGCTGAGCCAACATGCTTTCATGGTTAGGGTCCAAATGCTGGATGATAACATAGGACATCCCAGTAGGGAGCATGGCAGTGGAAAGCATATCGCGCAGGGCTTCCAGCCCCCCTGCTGATGCACCTATCCCAACAACGGGAAAGGAAGCAGCCTGATTTTTGTTCCCTTTTCTGTCGGCCGCCAGAGAGTTGTCATGCATCTGGTACGTTTTCCAGCTCCGCTAGCGTCATCTTGGCCTGGGCAACGAGGGCCGAGGTATTGGCAATCGTCAGCACTGTCCCTTGAACCACGACGCCTCCATCTTTCACAATGGAGCGTAAACCGCCAAGTGTGGCTGCCAGTTCCCTATCATAATTGATAAGAAGATCAGGATGGGAACGACTGACATCAAACTGAGATGCAAAGATGTATTTAGTCGTTCCGTCCGCCCCTCGCAGACGGGATAGAGAGAGCAGATTAACGAACGGAACTTTGTCCTTACGGAAGTTGACAACTAGCGTTCTTAGGCTGGCCTGATCCTGATTCTGCAGAAACTGTCTTATTTTTGCTTTTGCAGCTTCATTGTCAGCATCGCCCTGCAAAAACCGGCAATTCTTGCCAATGACTTCGGCGGAACTATATCCGGTCAAGACCCTGAATGGCCCGTTGACCCACAGCAGGTCATAATTCCCGTCAGGTGCCGCCAACGCCAGCGCCACCCGGGAATGCTGAAAATAATCTATCAGATAGGCAGGGGCTGACTGTTTCACGTATAATCCTTCTGCCACTCGTTTCATAAGACACCGTTTTTCGGCGTAAGTTGAAAAAGATACTGATAAGTTACACTAATTAATATTCAAAATATTTATAACAAAAATTTAGGTTTATTTTCCTCATAAATTAAACAAACAAGTTTAGTTCCAGCATAAGGGCAGAAAATTTTATGCAACCTTTCGGATTATACGATGTTTTGTCCGGTTCGGGTCCACACACCATCAGGACGGCATTTATCCATGAAGCAAATAAGCTCCGACTTCTGGACTGTGAGGGGCAGCTTCAAACTGGCTGGTCTATACGATATAGGCACCCATATGTCAGTGATCCGCAGAAGAAACGGACGCTTCATCCTGCTCGACAGCTACCCAATCAGCGGCGAGCACCATAAAGCTCTGTCCGCGATGACAGATAATGGGCAAGCTATTGATGCCATCATCAATGTTCATCCTTTCCATACACTCCATTGTGCTTCCATCCATCGGCTTTTTCCCCATGTCCGTCTGTATGGGACACGACGACACCGGGAGATTTGGCCAGATCTTACCTGGGAAACCGGGTTGATTGAAGATAGGGAGGTACAACAGCTTTTTGGCGATGACCTCGAATTCTCTGTGCCGGAAGGAATCGATTTTATTTCATCCAATCCAAGGGTCCACACGGCTTCTGTGCTGGCACGGCATCGCGCCAGTGGCATCGTGCATGTTGATGATACTCTGAATGTTGTGAAAATACCTCCTATCCTCAGGAGGTTTGTCCCATCTCCCCACCTGACTTTTCATCCTTTGCTGGGGAAGGCCTTGCAGAAAAACGCCGATGCTGCTGACTGCTATACACGATGGGCCTCCGGCCTTGCACGACAGTGGCGGGATACACCCGTTGTCTGTGCCGCACATAGCAACATCCACCATTTGCAGCGGACTGATTTTCAGGAAGAAGTCCTGCAGGCCCTTGAAGGGGTTAGAAAAACGCTGGAGCGTCATCGCTTGCGATATGCGGCCCATTGATCTGATCATTCCGGCCTGAACCCGGACCGTCATCACAGCGCTTGCGACATTTGATATAAATTGGTCACTCTGCTATAAAAACGTACATAATTTGCACCAAAAATGTTCGCTTTTGCAGGGTCTTCTCAGGCATGCGTCGTTTTCTCATTCGTCACCAACCCTCCCAGCCAGCCCGCGCCGCGATTTTGGCAGGAATTGGAGGATTGTTTGGAGTTGGCTCGATAGGAGCAGCCGCAGCCTATTCCGAATTACCGATGTTGATCGCACCATTCGGGGCCAGCAGCGTTCTGCTGTTCTCGGTGCCTCACAGTCCGTTATCCCAACCCGTCAACGTCATTGGTGGTCATCTTGTATCCACGCTGACTGGTCTGGCGCTGCTGGCTATTCTACCAAACACATGGTGGGCCGCTGCCCTTGGTGTCGGTCTGGCTATCGCCCTGATGACCGTTCTGCGTATGACCCACCCGCCAGCCGGGGCCAATCCGCTTGTTATCTTCGCTCTCAATCCGGATATGAGCTTTGCATTTGTGCCCATTCTGACCGGCTCATGCGCCCTTGTGGCCATTGCAGCCTGCTTTCACAAGCTCAGCGGTACCCCTTATCCCGTGCTGCACAGCGGTAACCCTGATCTGACAGCTAAAAGCGAGGCCGCCATGCAGTAGCTGGTTGCATTTGCACCGTGATCTGGCACACAGTCAGCCAACGGTAGATAAGGGAATTGACATGGATAGCGATGATAAAAATGTGACGGCCGCGTTGCTGACCGTTGCTGCGACGATCGGACAGGCCAGTGAAGAACTGGTCATCGAGCGTTATCTGCGCTTTGCCCAACGTGTCACAGGGCATGATCCAGATACTGGCCCGATGAAAGCGTTCTGGGAACGTGCAGAGCGTACCCACGATAAATAGAACGAGCGGTCGTTATCACAATACTTAAAAAAGAAATATAACCTTATTTAATTGTAGTTTCGGTATCTGTTGTCCATTCTGAAAAGAACGAAACAGCAAAAAAGGTGCCGCCATGACCCCACAAACAAGTGATCTGATTGCTGCCTTGCTGGCAACAGCCGCAGCCGTCAGCGGCACCAGTGAAGATGTGGTGATGGAACGCTATCATCGCTTCCTGCTGCGTCTGGAAGGGAAAGACCCTAACCACCGCGATGCCGGAAAGGCACAGGATCTGGATTGAGCAATCGTTTGCCGCTTGCTCCGGAACTGTCATATGAAGCAGACTTGATTAATGAACTGTTGCTGGTTCACAATAGCATGCGCTGCTCTGTGACAGTACCGGATTTCACTACGTGCCAGCCACCATGTCGTCTTCAGACTTTGCAATGCCTTTTCCGGCTGTCCCACCGGTCTCCGCTTCTTCCGGTCTGACAGTAACGGGCGATATTATCGCCTTGCGTCTTGTCGACGTCGCTTACGAAATGGACCTGAAAGAGGCAGAGCGACTCTGGCTTCAACGCCAGTCAGATGAGAGGTCACGCCCTGCCCGTGCCAGTCTCAGCACGACATCTCCCAAAGCGGTATCATTCGGCAATCCTCCACTGACCATTGATCTCGGAATCCGACAACTGATTGTCGGTCTATCAACGCATGAAGTGGCGGTTGCCGTCCGATTATATGATTTTGGCGCTCTCGTCATTGAAATACGACGGCCTGTCAAGGATATGCTCTGGCAGGATTTTGTGACGCTCCATGACGGCATATTTACGGTTCTGGATAATGAGGAAACAGCGACGGTCTGGCGCGATATCCTGTCTACCCTGCGTAAAACCCTTTTGCCCTGTTGGAAAAAACCCACAGATGGCTCTTTACAGGAAGATTACCAGATCGCTTTTGTTCGGCATTTCAACGAACCGATCAGTATTGACGCGCTCGATACAAAAATTGACATCGCCGCCCTGCTTTCCGGTGAAACACGCCCTCTCTCCCAACAGGCACGGCGTGATCTGCTGCGCCAGCGCTTTTCCTATTATGAGGATGATCTGGTCATCCTGACCTGGGACCGGGCCTTCATTATCGATGCACGGGGTGACAGCGATATTCTGGATGTGCTGGAAGTCGCCAATGCCCAGCTGCTGGAGATGCGATTCTATGACGAGTTGCTCGATGCCGAACTTCCCCGTATGTACAATATGGTAGAAGCGGCACGGAAGCGGTTCGATATCTATGCCCCCCGCCGTTTTGCGACTCTGGCCCGGCGCTTCCATACGCTGGTGGCAGAGGTGACGGAGCTGACCGAGCGGGTCGATAATGCGCTTCAGGTGACGGAAGACGTCTATCTGGCTCGCATTTATGGGGCGGCGCTTGATCTTTTCCGCGTCAAGGCAGTCAGTGCAGCCGTGGATCGCAAGCTGGACATCGTACGGGATACGTATTCGGCCCTGTATGAAGAAGCTGCCGGCAGCCGTGGACAAATGCTGGAAGTTGCCGTCATCCTGCTGATCATGATCGAAGTTTTTCTGGCGTTATTACGTGTCGAACACTGATCCGACTGCCGCGATTGGCTCCCTTCTAAACGTCATGCGTCGCCTGCGCGATCCTGAGGGAGGCTGTCCATGGGATATTCAGCAAAGCTTCGCCACCATCGCACCTTACACGATTGAGGAAGCCTATGAGGTGGCAGATGCCATCAGCCGTGGTGACCGTGCTGCGCTCCAGGATGAGCTGGGGGATCTGCTGCTTCAGGTCGTCTACCATGCCCAAATGGCATCCGAGGAAGGCAGTTTTGACTTCGCTTCTGTCACTCAGGGCATCACTGACAAGATGATCCGCCGCCACCCTCATGTGTTCGCACCGGAGGATTGCGATCCTGCTACATCCGGTCACGGAACGGCAGCATGGGAAGCCAGGAAACAGGCGGAACGGCTGGCCAAGGCGGAAACAGGTGTGCTGGCGGGTATATCGACCAACTTGCCCGCCCTCAGCCGAGCCGCAAAGCTGACGGCAAGGGCCGCACGGGTCGGCTTCGACTGGCCTGATGCCAATGCCGTGCTGGAAAAACTGGCCGAGGAAACGGCGGAATTGCGTGCTGAATTACCCTCGGCCGATCCTGAACGGCTGGCAGATGAGCTGGGGGACATGATGTTCGTGATGGCCAATCTCGTCCGCAAGCTGCGCCTGGACCCTGAAACCGTCCTGCGGGCTGCCAATGCAAAATTCGAGCGTCGCTTCAACGCAGTGGAAGCATCACTGGCCCAAAAAGGGTTGTCTCCGGCCGATGCCGGGCTGGATGCCATGGAGGCAGAGTGGCAGGCTGTCAAAAACCGGGAACGCGAAGCGTCTCAGCCCTGACCCAGCAATGCCTGCGCCAGACGATGCCAGCTTTCGGCATCGGGAGCACACAGTAATCCGCCCTCATGCCGTAGCGGGCTGTACGGTCGACCATCGAACTGCGCGGAATATCCACCGGCTTCCCGATGCAGCAAGACACCAGGGGCGTGATCCCAGGGCATCAGGCGGTTGAACAATAAAAAATGGCAGTGGCCACCTGCCAGCATACGGTATTCATGCGCCGCACAACGAAAATCGAAGCTTTGCGCAACCTGCACCATGCCCTGACAGACGGAACTGCGCAGCGGCTCGACCAGGAAACGCCATGATGCAGCACCGGTCATGGCCGCAACCGGTACCGAGACCGCAACCCTGAGATCCTGACGCATGCCATCTGGAAAGCTGACCCATGCCCCCTCTCCCCGAAGAGCAAAGGCGGTATCGCGGCCAACTGGATCATGAATGATCGTGGCAATGATCTCACCCCGGCTCAGCACCGCCGCCATGCAGCCGAACAGCGTCAAACCTGCCGCGAAATTGGAGGTGCCATCTATCGGGTCTACCACGAAAGCCAGATCAGCATCTGCCAGTGCATCCAGCAGGGATGGCATTTTGGCGGCGGCCTCTTCACCGACCACAAGGGCAGATGGAAACTGTCGCAGCAATGCCTGTGTAATCCATTGCTCCGCTGCCTCATCCGCATCAGTCACGAGATCGAGCGGGCCGGTTTTCATCCGCACCGACTCTGCTGACAGTCGACGGAAACGGGGCATAATCTCCTGCACTGATGCTTCAGCCAGAATACCGGCGACACTCTCAATCTGCGCGACGGTCAGACGAGTCATTGGCTTGAAGCGCCCTGCTTATCGGCTATGGGACGCGCTTTATAAAGACGTTCAAAACGGGCCTGATCAGCCGGGCGCACACGAACAGTAACGGCAATCATGCCATTCTCTGCATCATCCTGACGGCCCAGAACCTCCGCATGCTCATGCAGCCACGCCATGGCCGCACCATCCGCGGCAGGAACAGAATAATGCGCGATGGTAAGGCTGGCGGCGATTCTGGCATCAATAACAACCTGCAACTCATCCAGCCCGGCGCCGGTGATGGCGGAGACAGCCACGCTGCCCGGTGCCACGCTGACATGCTCGACGCCGCCGAGCAGATCGGCCTTGTTCAAAACCTCGATCATACGGCCGCGCCAATCGGCATCCAGATCATGATCACGAACCATTCCATCCAGAACAAGCTGCACATCATGGCGCTGTGCCGCCGTATCAGGGTGCGAAACATCACGGACATGGAGGATGACATCGGCCTCGGCCACCTCTTCCAATGTGGCGCGGAAAGCAGCGATCAATTCGGTGGGCAGCTCGCTGATGAAACCAACCGTATCTGACAGGATGACACGACGTCCCGAACGCAGGCGTAATCCACGCATCGTAGGATCAAGTGTTGCAAAAAGCTGGTCTTTTGCCAGAACGGTGGAACCGGTCATCGCATTGAACAGTGTTGATTTACCGGCATTGGTGTAGCCCACCAGTGCCACGACAGGAAAAGGCACACGCTGACGGGCCGTGCGGTGCAGGCCACGGGTTCGGCGCACCTGTTCCAGTTCGCGTTTCAGCTTCACGATCCGGTCGGTAATCAGACGACGGTCAGCCTCGATCTGGGTTTCACCGGGACCACCGAGAAAGCCGAAACCGCCGCGCTGACGCTCCAGATGGGTCCAGGACCGCACCAGACGGGAGCGTTGATACTCCAGATGTGCCAGTTCGACTTGCAGAGTACCTTCGCGTGTAGCTGCACGCTCACCGAAAATATCCAGAATCAGACCGGTCCGATCAATGACCTTGGTGTTCCAGGCCCGTTCCAGATTTCGCTGCTGCACCGGGGTCAGGGCGGCATCGACGATAACAACCGTGATATTTTGACCTGCCAGTGCCTGGCCGGTCAGTTGTACCTGTCCCTCGCCCAGCAGGGTCGAAGGGCGACGAGCACGAAGTGGCAAAACCCCGCTATGCACCACCACAAGGCCGATAGAGGCTGCAAGCCCTACGGCCTCGGCCAACCGCGCCTCGGCAGCGCGGCCAGCATCCAGCCGCTCTACCTTATCCCCACGCTCAGGCTTTTCCCAGGGCAGGATGACCGCTGCCCTGGCCGGGCCGGCGGAGACGGAATGGGCTGAATGGTCAGTCGAAGAAAAATCTTGAATCGCCATATCCTCTGGCGCGACATTCTATTCGTCGGAATAGGCGGCCGTATCATGGCCACTACCGCCTTCCGGCTTGGTCGCGTCGAACAATTGAATGGGTGCACCAGGCATCACGGTGCTGATTGCATGTTTATAGACAAGCTGAGTATGCCCGTCACGGCGTAAGAGAACAGAGAAATTGTCAAACCAGGTAATAATACCCTGAAGCTTGACCCCATTGACCAGAAATACCGTCACCGGTGTCTTGCTCTTGCGCACATGGTTGAGAAAGACATCTTGAACGTTCTGGGACTTCTCACTGGCCATGGCTCTGTTTTCCCTTCTTTTTTTGTTGTTTTAAGGTGCCCGTGGAATGATGCGGCTTCGCACCGGCTGAAGCTGATTATGCGGGGCATCCGGAGCGCTGGCAAGCTGGGTCAGGGCCTGCCATGCAATACGTTGAGCATGGCGGCCAATGCATGCCCATCCTGAACATGATGATCAAATATAGCCCGGGCAATTCCCCCGTCATGGACGGCATCGCCCAAAAGAACGGCAGTGCATCCGGCGGCACGGGCTGCCTGCATATCCAAAGCAGTGTCCCCGACATACCAGACCTTGCTACGTTTCCCGGTATAGCGCATGCGCTCAAGCGCCAGCAGAATAGGCGCCGCAGCAGGTTTGTCTGCCGCTGCATCCCCGGCACCGATCACCGCACCGAAAAAAGGCTCCCACCCGATATGGGCTACTTCCCGACGCAGAAAATCTCCCGCCTTGTTCGATACCACGGCCTGCGGCCAGAGGGAGGCTGCACGCAGCATGGACTCGGCCCCCGGCATGGGCTTCAGATGATCGAGGTGACTGGCTGACAGTGTACCATAGAAAATATCCCGCGCCTCCTCCCATCGTGTTCCGAACATAGCGGGAAAGGTATCACGGGCTGAACCTCGCACCTGTGCTTTCGTCTCCATCACTGTCCAGACGGGACGTCCGAAATGACAGAACACAGTATTCAGGGCAGAGGTAATCGCAACCCAGCCATCGATCAGGGTGTTGTCCCAGTCCCACAGGATGGCATCCGGTCGATCGTCGGTCATGGTACCTGTTTGTCGAAATGAAGCGACAGATGATGCAGCATATGGCGTGCAACAGGGCCTGGCGTTCCATCGCCGACCGCCAAACCATCCAGCCGCAGCACCGGTTTCACAAAGCTCGTCGCACTGGTCAAAAAAATCTCTTGCGCAGTCCTCAGCTCATGAAGCGCGATAGGTTCTTCCCGCACGGAAAACCCGTCGAGAGCTGGAAGAACATCCGTTTTCAGAATCTCCCGCGTGCAGCCAGGCAACACGGAATAGTCCAGATTTCGTGTCCTCAGCACACCATCCGCACCCACTGCCCATACGGTCGTGGCGGCTCCCTCGGTCACGTTTCCGTCCCTGTCATAGAGAATCGCTTCTGCAGCGCCTTGTTCTCTCGCCTGCTGCCGCGCCAGAACATTCGGAAGGAGGTTGGTTGTCTTGATATCACAACGCGCCCAGCGATCATCCGGCAGAGTGATGGCGAAAACACCCCAGCCTTCGGCATGAGCCGGACAGGATGTTACTGATCGGGCCGTCACGATCATCGTGGGCCGCGCCTGACCGTCAGGAAATGCATGCGCCCTGGGTGCATGGCCACGGGTAATCTGGATATAGAGCAGCCCGGAACATAGCCGGTTTCGCCTGACAACTTCCGTCAACACCGCAATCAAAGACAATTCGTGAAAAACGAACGGAAGACGTAATGCATCAAGGGAACGGCGCAGACGCGCCAGATGCAGTCCCGCATCCATCAGCTGCCCATGGGCGACGTAGATAACCTCATATACCGAATCGCCGAATTGCAGACCGCGATCCTCAACAGCGACCGCCGCTTGCCGGAGCGACTGATAGCGGCCATTTACATACGCGATGCGTGCCATAAAGCGATCAATGTCGGCTTATACGATCATGGCAATGACAACAAAAAAGAGAAACGGACACGGTACGCCGAACAATGTTGTAATCCAGATAGGGCCATCCAGAGAGGCTGTAACGATTGAGATCGTGGCGCAAACAGTACAGATAGCCAGCAGAATAGCCTGCGGTCGATGGATACGATCCATGAAAAAGCGCATGTCGCTGATAAAATGCCGCATGCTGTAGACTCCCCACCATGCCGGAAGGTTTTGGTCGGGATATTGGTGCGAGAGGGGGGATTCGAACCCCCATGCCTTGCGGCGGTCGATTTTGAGTCGACTGCGTCTACCGTTCCGCCACTCTCGCGCCTGCCTCGATCCGGCCTGTCCGGACCATCGATCCGAAACCACAGGCTTGATCACCTGAACCATAACGGGCAGGTGGACAATACCGGTATCGCTTATTTTTTGCCAGCCCATCCCCGGCAAAACCGGAATGTCATATTTTTTGACAAAGAGGGCTTTGCAAGCCGGATCGACCCGGCTATATGACCGCCACGCTGTTCCCGGATAGCTCAGTTGGTAGAGCAAGCGGCTGTTAACCGCTGGGTCGTAGGTTCGAGTCCTACTCCGGGAGCCAGTGCTTTAATTTCCTGAAAATTGATCTACATGCTGATAAATCCTTAATGATGGATGAGGATTTATTATTTCCCGTGATTCTTGATCTTGGCGGATACAGGGATTCTGGTGCACCTATGGGGGATGCATTCCCTTGTGCTGACCAATGCCCGGATCGTGCTCCCTGATCACGTCGTGGAGACCTCAGTCACCATTGCAGATGGTGTTATTTCTTCGATCGGCTCCGATTCCTCCCTCGGGAAAGAAAGAGAAGATTTGGGAGGTGACCTGCTGATTCCAGGCCTGATCGATCTGCACACTGATAATCTGGAACGTCAGGTTCTGCCGCGGCAAAATGCCCGTTTTCCATCCGTGTCGGCGTTTCTGGCTCATGATGCGCAATGTGTCGCCGCCGGTATCACCACCGTTTTCGATAGTCTTTGCCTCGGTAATCTCGGCTTCGAGGAAGAAAGAATGCTGACATGCCGGGATGGTGTGAAAGATCTCGATACCCTTGCATCCGGCAACATGCTCAAGGCGGAGCATTTTCTTCATCTGCGCTGTGAGATGCCCGCTCCCGATACGCTGGATATGCTGAGGCCACTGGCTGAGCATCCCAGACTGAAACTGGCCAGCCTGATGGATCATGTTCCCGGTCATGGCCAATATTCCGACCTGACCCGCTACCGGGCACTCCTGCAGAGCGATGGATATTCCGTCGAGGAGACTGAAAACCAGATCCAACAGGCACAGGCCAGACGCAGCACATTGCGCAGGCCGAATCGTAATGCGATTCTCGACTTGCTAAGGCCACGGGGAATAGCCCTTGCCAGCCATGACGACCGCACCGAAGAGGAAATTGCTGAAAACGCGGCCGATGGTGTTAAAATCAGCGAATTCCCGGTCAGTCTGGTGGCCGCCCAAGCCGCCCGTGCCGCCGGGATGGCGATTATCGGCGGTGCTCCCAATGTCGTTCGCGGCGGATCGCATTCCGGCAACGTCTCCGTCGCCGAACTGCTCCAGAACGGGCTGATCGACGCACTGGCCTCTGATTACGTGCCTTTTGCGATGCTGGAAGCAGCCTTTATGGCTGCTTCCATTGCACGCCTTGATCTTCCCGCCGCCATCCGGCTTGTCACCGAAGTCCCTGCCATTATGACAGGGCTGCACGACCGTGGAAGGATCGCTCCGGGGCTGCGGGCCGATCTGGTGCGGGTCCATGTCCATCTGGGGATACCCGTGGTGCGGGCCGTATGGCGTCAGGGCAAACGCGTCGCGTGATAACCACCTTTCCTGCTGCGAGTATAGCGCGATACGCGATCTACTACGCCCCTGATCCCGCTGATCCGCTATGGCAGGCAGGATGCTGCTGGCTGGGTCGTGATCCGCTCACAGATGAACCCCTGCTTCAGCCTGCCCTGCCCGGCTGGTCATCCGCGGAATGGGCCGCCCTGACGGCTTCACCGCGTCGCTACGGGTTCCATGCAACCTTGAAGCCTCCTGTCAGGCTGAATGCCGGATATCATGAAAAGGAGTTTCTGGCAGCGGTAGAAGCTCTTGCAGGCATGATTCCTGTTTTCCCTATGCCAGCGCTAAGCGTCACCACAGTGCAGGGTTTTCTGGCCCTGACCGAACAGAGTCCCTCATCCGCACTACGGGCGCTGTGTGATCGATGCGTCATCGCGCTCGACCCCTTCCGGGCGCCACCCACAGATGAAGAACGCGCCAGACGCAGGAAATGGCCGCTCTCACCGGCCAGAGAGGCCATGCTCCAGCAATGGGGCTATCCCGATGTGCTGGATGAGTGGCGTTTTCACATGACACTCAGCGAAAAACTGCCTGTCTCTGCCATTCCAACG
The DNA here is from genome assembly GCF_001889525.1 of Granulibacter bethesdensis. Classification (NCBI taxonomy): domain Bacteria; kingdom Pseudomonadati; phylum Pseudomonadota; class Alphaproteobacteria; order Acetobacterales; family Acetobacteraceae; genus Granulibacter; species Granulibacter bethesdensis. Next base: position 1,257,527 of record NZ_CP018192.1, on the reverse strand, counting down.
ATCCAGTCTGCGGCAGAGAAACATTTCTCCGCCGCATTGGACAAAATGCGCCTGGTCGATGCCCTCTGTGTTTATCGGCAGAAGGATCCGGAGCAAAATTTTTCACTACTGGCCAGGTTTCCTTTGGCGAGAGCCATTTAGTAGCCCATCGCCAATCCATCCTTGCGTGGATCCGACCCACCCAGCAGAACACCACGCTGTCGGTCGATCCAGATTGCCTGTCCGCCACCGTGCGGAAACTCAATTTCCTCCAGATCATGGCCCAACGCGGTCAGCGCTGTGCGGGCCTCGACCGGAATACCGCGTTCGATTTCCAGTTTACCCCGGAACGGAAACAAACGGGGGCAGTCCAGCGCCTGCTGCACATCCATCCCGAATTCCAGCATGTTGGTCAGAAACAGGGTCTGCCCCATCGGCTGGAAATGACCGCCCATCACGCCATAAGGCATGACAGCCTGACCATCTTTCATCAGCATCCCCGGAATGATCGTATGCATGGGTCGTTTGCGCGGACCGACACAGTTCGGATGTCCGCGTTCCAGCCGGAATCCAAGCCCTCGATTTTGCAGCAATACACCACTCTGCCCGGCCAGAATGCCGGAGCCAAAATCGTTGAACAGAGAGTTTATCAGGCTGCACGCATTGCCGTAGCGATCAACCACAGACAGATACACCGTGTCCCGATGCCTCGGCAGCAGTGTTTCACCAGCGGCCGGCAGGGCTGTCGTTGCCTTCTGGTCATCAATCAGGTCACGGAGCGCGCTGAGATAAGTATCACTCAACAGCCGCTCCAGCGGCACAGCAACCTGTGATGGATCAGCCAGAAACGCATCGCGGTCGCGATAGACCATCCTCGCTGCCTCGGCATGCCGGTGTAGCCGTAACGCGCTTAACGGACCTTTTGGCGGATGCTCAAACCCCTCCAGAATTCCCAACATCATCAGCACCAACAGGCCCGATCCGTTCGGCGGACATTGCCAGACCTCATAGTTTTTCCATGCCCGATGGATCGGAGTTACAAATTCCGGTGCTGTCAGCCCAGCCGCGAAATCCTCCTCGGTATGCAGGCCGCCTTTGGCCCGCAAGGTGGCCACCATATCGGCAGCAACCGCACCTTCATAAAATCCACGCGCGCCCTGTCTTGCGATCACACGCAGCGTTTCAGCCAGAGCTGGCTGATGAAACAGATCCCCCATGGACGGTGCATGGCCGTCCGGCAGAAAGGCATAGGCCCCTGTATTGCGCAGCTTGTCCTCGTTCCGGCTCCAGTCGAGCGCCACACGGGCATGAACCCGCATGCCCTGCTCAGCCAACGCGATGGCGGGCTGCAACAGCGTATCCAGCCCTTTCGTGCCAAATCTGGTAAGCAGAGCCTCCCACGCCGCCACGGCACCAGGAATGGTCACCGCATGCGCTGATGTTGGCTCCAACACGGTGATGGCCTGTTTCTCCAACGCCTCCAGCGTCAGGGCCCCCGGGGAGCGACCAGAGCCGTTCAACGCATACACCCCACCACTTGCAGGCGCATATAGACAGAAGCAATCACCACCGATTCCAGTGGCCTGAGGCTCTATCACGCTTAAAACGGCGACCGCTGCAATCGCAGCGTCCATTGCATTCCCGCCGCTTTTCAGCACATCCAGCGCTGCAAGAGTCGCAGAAGGCATAGAGGTTGCGGCCATTCCTTCGCCGCCAATGGCCGGGCTGCGGCCAGGAAAATGAAAATCGCGCATTCCGGAATTGTGCCGCCCTGTATGATGGATAGCAATGCTCCCGGCAGAAAGGTCCATTCCGGACTTGTCTGCCTCTGCCGGCACAGCCAAAATCGCCCAGCCCGGACAGGACCGTGGCAATTGAAACACGGATCATCTGATGGCCGAACGCTATTACACAGTCACATGGGACCAGCTTCACCGGGATGCCAAGGCGCTGGCCTGGCGACTGATCGAACAGCCATGGCAGGGGATCGTCGCCGTCACCCGTGGCGGCCTGATCCCGGCTGCCATTATTGCCCGGGAACTGGAATGCCGCCTGGTCGAAAGCGTGTCGGTGATGACCTATGAAGACGAGGCGCGCGGTCTGCCCGTGGTGACCAAGATGCCTGACGCGGCCGGTGATGGGACCGGCTTTCTGGTGATCGATGATCTGGTGGACACCGGCACCACACTGCGTGCAGTCCGGACATTGTTGCCAAAGGCACATTTCGCCTGTCTTTACGCCAAGCCTGACGGTAAAGACGATATTGATACATTCGTGACTGAAGTGTCTCAGGATACATGGATCCTGTTCCCGTGGGACACGGAACCTCAATTCGTCGCCCCGATCAAAAAGCAGACAGTGTAATGGTCCTTTTAAAATCTTCCCTTGCAGCCATCAGCCTTCTGACACTGGTTTCCAACATGGCCAGGGCAGCGGATGGCGGTCAGGATCCGGTGGCATACTGCAAATCCATCGGCACCAATGATACAGTACGTCCGATCCCATCTTCACTTCATACCAAGGGAGATGCCCTGTTCGATCTGAAACCGCATGCCTCTTCCATGCTGCAATGGCGCTGCATGGATCATGCTGTGTGGATATGCAGCCCAGGAGCCAATCTGCCCTGTGGAAAGGCGGATGTAAGCCTTGGTACACCCGGTCCCATTACGGAATGGTGCCAGGGACATCCGGATACGGATTTCGTCCCTATGTATGTGATTGGCCATAACTCCCCCTTCACATGGTCCTGCAAAGGGAAGGAGCCGCTGCGTTCTCCGCATGAGGCCAAGCTGGACAGCAGGGGTTTTTTCAAATCCTACTGGAAGCAGCTTCCGGCGCAGTGAAAAAACCCGATCGACCCGCGCCTGTTCCTGATACATGAAACTGGTTCGATCATGGCTGCGGACAGCGCTTCATGCAGCTGAACTCTTACAAAAGTCAGTTCCGTCTCCACTCATCCAGCACACAGCCAGGCTGGAAAAGAAGCCAGTCAGGATCGATCATTTCGGTCCTGACCCGGGCCGTCTCAACATGCTTGTCTATCCCCCGTCCTCCCGACAGGAAAAGAAGCCCTGCCCGCTTCTGATTCTGCTGCATGGATGCGGGCAGGATGCAGAGTCATTGGCCGCCACATCCGGCTGGATTGCTCTGGCAGAGCGGCTCAATGCGCCTCTTCTTTTACCTGTCCAGTCCAAAGCCAATCATCCAGCCGGATGCTTCCACTGGTTCCGGCCTGAAGATATTGGCGGCAACGGCAGGGAAACCATCTCGATCCTTTCCATGATACGTCACGCCTGTACAACGTATCCGGTTGATCCTGGCCAGATACATATTGCAGGATTATCCGCAGGTGCAGCCATGGCTGCTTCCATGCTGGCAACATATCCGGACGTATTTGCATCCGGCATGCTGTTTGGTGGATTGCCCATCAATGTCGTCAAAACACCTGCTGGCGCCCTGTCGCTGATGCAAAAAAGCCTGTCCGTTTACAGTGATGAGTATCTGGAAACCTGCGCACGGTTACTTGCCCCATCCAATGTAGCGCGCTGGCCGCGTGTCAGCATCTGGCACGGACTTGCTGACAAGGTAGTCTCACCGTTGAACGCCGGATTGCTGGCAAGGCAGTTTCTCAGTCTACACCGTCTTTCGCATAATATGCAGGCAGAGATATTACCTGAGCAGGCTGCAAGGCCAGAAGGAATTAACTGGCAACGTGACGGTGAAACGCTGGTATCAATGCATCTTGTTCCCAGTCTTGGGCACGCGATACCAGCTAACCAGCCATGGCATGGGACAAGCGATCCATACGTGCAGCCTGTTGCGGGGATTGATGCCGCTGACCAGGCTACCGGTTTCTGGAAAGTTTAAAGCTGCCAGACTCTCAATCCCAGCGCGTCAGACGATTGACGGTAATGGCATGGTTCAACGGACCGTGGCCGCCCCCAAAACCGGGTGCCCTGATCATGGCCGCCCTGACATAGCTGATCGCGCGGGTCACGGAATCTTCCAGCGTCATATCCTGTGCCAGACCGATTGCGATCGCGCTGGCTAGCGTACAGCCGGTTCCGTGCGTATGCCTCGTATCAATTCTGGGTGCCTCGTAGCGTTTGACGCTATCCTGTGTCAGCAGCAGATCAACGACTTTTGGTCCTTGCAAATGGCCGCCTTTGAGCAGTACCGCACGGGCTCCTTTCTCAAGCAAAAATTGACCGGCTTGTTTCATGCTGGCTTCATCAATCACGGATAATCCTGTCAGGGCTGATGCTTCCGGCAGGTTGGGGGTTAGCACAGAAGCCGCAGGTACCAGCCCCTCTCGCACCAGCGCAACAGCCTCAGCATCAAGCAGGAATGCGCCCCCCTTTGCGATCATTACAGGATCAACCACCAAAGGCAGCCGGGCAGTAATCAGTCTGGCAGAGTTTTTGATCTCATCCAGCACCACCTGCACAGTCGCTGCGTTTGTCAGCATTCCGGTTTTAATAGCATCGACACCAGGATCAGCCAGAGCAAAACGGATCTGCAAAGCCACAAAATCGGGAGGCACCGGAAGCGTGGCATGGACATTCTGAGTGTCCTGCGCTGTCAAGGCCGTCAACGCTGTCAAAGCATAACCATTGAGCGCCGTAATGGTTTTGATATCAGCCTGAACACCGGCCCCCCCGCCGGAATCCGAGCCTGCAATTGAGAGAACCCGTCCCCTCATCGAATTTGCACCTGTGTTTCAGACTCTGCTGACGCAGCAATAACATCACATAACTCATCGACGATACGGATAACGGTGGTTTCATCTTCCGCCTCCGCCATCACCCTGATCAGCGGCTCCGTTCCACTGCGTCGGATCAGCAGTCTCCCGTGCCCGTTCAAGTCACTTTCAGCATCAGCAATCGCCTGCTTCACTCTGGGATGAAGAAGCGGATTATCCCGATGGTAGCGCACGTTTTTCAGTTTCTGTGGCAAAGGAGTAAATACTCGGCACGTCTCAGAGGCCGGTCTTCCCTCCTCCACCAAAACAGACAGGATCTGTAACGCAGCAATCAGCCCATCTCCGGTGGTCGCATAATCAGACAGGATAACATGACCAGACTGCTCACCACCGATGTTGCGGCCTGTTGCCCTCATCTGCTCGGCCACGTAGCGGTCACCGACACGGGTCCGGTCCAGGATCAGCCCGTTTGCTTTTAGAAAGCGCTCCAGTCCCAGATTGGACATGACCGTCGCCACAACGCCGTCACCGCGCAAACGACCGCTGGCAGACCAGCTTCTGGCAATCAATGCGATGATCTGGTCACCATCCACCAGATGCCCGCGCTCGTCAGAGACCAGCAGACGATCCGCATCTCCATCAAGCGCAATACCCAGATCAGCGCCGTGCTTCACCACCTGAGCACATAAATAATCCGGAGCCGTGGAACCGCAGCCGGAATTGATATTGAACCCGTCCGGACTGACACCCAGCGGGATCACCGTTGCTCCCAACTCCCACAGCACCGTCGGCGCAACGCGATAAGCTGCCCCATTGGCACAGTCGAGCACGATTTTCAGACCATCCAGACGCTGTGATTTCGGAAAGGTTGACTTGGCGCTTTCGATGTAACGCCCTGCTGCATCCTCAAGACGGGCAGCCCGGCCAAGCGCGGCAGGCGCAGCAAGCTGGCCGGACAGATCGTCATGAAGCAGCCTCTCGATTTCCATCTCAGTGGCGTCAGACAGTTTTTCACCATCCGGCCCGAACAACTTGATACCGTTATCCTCATAAGGATTATGCGATGCCGAGATCATAACGCCGAGATCAGCCCGCAGGGAGCGGGTAAGCATCGCAATAGCCGGCGTCGGCAATGGCCCGACCAAGGTAACATCCATGCCCGCACCAATGAAACCAGCCGTCAGCGCCGGTTCGATCATATATCCTGACAGCCTGGTATCCTTGCCGATAATCACCCGGTGCCGGTGGTCACCGCGTGTAAACAGCAGCCCTGCGGCCTGCCCGACCCGCAGGGCGATTTCCGCTGTCATAGGTGCGGTATTCGCCGTCCCGCGAATGCCATCGGTTCCGAAGAGACGTTTCTGCGTCATGTCGGATCAAAGCCGAAGCCATCAGCCCATAGACGGGTTTCGATATTCATCGCTTCAACCAGCCTCCAATCCCATCCAGATTTTGACGGCCTGCACCGTCTCGGCCACATCATGAACCCGCAAAATATCGGCCCCTCGCGACAGGGCATGCAAAGCAACTGCCACCGAACCGGGCATACGCTGTTTCGGAGGAATAGTCCTGTCTCCGGCGAGTGCTGCAATCATACCTTTACGCGATACACCAATCAGCAGGCGACAACCCAGTGTGGCAAGCAAAGGTAGTCGATCCAGCAAGGCCACGCTGTGACGATTCAGCTTGGCAAAGCCGATCCCTGGATCAATGGCGATATTGTCACGATGGATGCCGGCTTTTTCAGCTTCGTTCAGCAGATGCTGCAACTCGTAAAAAACATCCTCGACCACGTTTTCATAGGCGGTGTTGGCACCATCCATCATCGTCGCCGGTGTACCGCGCATATGCATCAGCACCACGGGACACTGGGCCTCCGCCGCAAGACGAAGCGAAGCAGAATCATGCGTCAGGCCAGAGACATCATTGAAAATACGCCCTCCCGCATCAAGCGCCTTCCGCATGGTGGATGCATTGCGCGTATCGACAGAAATCACCGCCCCTCTGGCTGCCAAAGCGCTGATGACCGGCAGAATGCGCCGCTGTTCTTCTTCAGGGGGCACGGGAACACTGCCCGGACGGGTGCTTTCCCCCCCGATATCCAGAATATCGGCCCCCTGAGCAAGCATCTCTTCTGCATCGGCAACGGCACGACCAACATCGAAGCGGTCACCGGAATCGCTGAAACTGTCTGGCGTGACATTGATGATGCCCATAATTGCCGGTCGTGCAAAACCGGCCCAGTGTGGACGGAGGGCTGTCAATCTTTCCCGTTCCGGCTCTTGCAGCGTGGCCGCAGGAAAAACGGAATCACCTTGCCTGTACAGAGAGAATGCCAATGGGCCCCCAAGAAAGGGAATCGCTGCGCCTGACGACACAGCCAGACGCGCTGCCTCTGCATTCAACAACCCAAGCGGCTCAACGGGGGCAAGAATGTCTTTGTGTGCCCCCGCCTCCTGATGTCGCGTCATCTCAGCCGGTCAACCCGGCTGAGGGGCTGCCCCAAACCCTTCACCGGGTGGTGGAGTCGCCGGACGGCTTGTCGTGGGAACAGAAGACCGGCGTGTTTCCGGCATCGGTTCATCCACAACTTTCTTTTCGACCTTCTCGCCGCGCATCACCATGCGGCTTTCTTCACCGGACAGGGTCTCATATTCCAGCAAACCTTGCGCCAGTAGATGAAGTTCATCGATATGCTGGGTCAGGATTTCCCTTGCGCGCGCATAGGCGCGGTCGATCATCTGTTTAACCTCGGCCTCGATTTCACGGGCCGTATGCTCGGAGATATTCTTGGACTGGGTCACCGAATGGCCTAAAAAGACCTCCTGGCTGTTATCACCATAAGCAATCATCCCGAGCTTATCGCTCATGCCCCATTCCGTGATCATGCGGCGGGAGATGTCCGTAGCCTGCTTGATGTCACCGGAAGCACCGTTGGACACCTGATTGGGGCCGAAAATCAGTTCCTCCGCGACACGGCCACCCATCGTCAGCACAAGTTTCGCCAGCAAATAGGATTTGGAGTAGCTCAGACGGTCGCCTTCCGGCAGGTTCATGGTCAGACCAAGCGCCCGACCACGAGGAATAATGGTGACCTTGTGCAGGGGATCACTGTCCGGCTCATAGATACCGCACAGTGCATGGCCTGCCTCATGATAGGCCGTCATGCGCTTCTCGGCATCGGACATGACCATGGAGCGACGTTCAGCTCCCATCATGACCTTGTCTTTGGCATCCTCGAATTCGGCCATGGAGACAGTGCGGCGGGACAGACGCGCCGCCAGCAACGCAGCCTCGTTCACCAGATTGGCGAGATCAGCACCAGAGAAACCGGGGGTGCCGCGTGCGATCACCTTGGGATCGACATCGCTTGCCAGAGGAACCTTGCGCATATGCACGCGAAGGATTTTCTCCCGCCCGGCCACGTCCGGATTAGGCACGACCACCTGACGATCAAAGCGACCCGGACGCAGAAGCGCCGGATCCAGCACATCAGGGCGGTTAGTCGCCGCGATCAGAATGACGCCTTCATTGGACTCGAAGCCGTCCATCTCCACCAGCATCTGGTTAAGGGTCTGCTCCCGCTCATCATTACCGCCGCCGAGACCGGCACCACGATGACGTCCGACCGCATCGATCTCGTCGATGAAAATAATGCAGGGTGCGTTTTTCTTACCCTGTTCGAACATGTCACGCACACGGCTGGCGCCGACGCCGACAAACATTTCCACGAAGTCGGACCCGGAAATCGTAAAGAAGGGAACGTTTGCCTCACCCGCAATCGCGCGCGCCAGCAACGTCTTGCCAGTACCGGGTGGACCAACCAGCAGAACACCCTTGGGGATCTTGCCGCCCAGACGCTGAAACTTCTGCGGGTCTTTCAGGAATTCGACGATTTCCTGCAATTCGCCTTTGGCTTCATCGATGCCAGCAACGTCCTCGAACGTCACCCGACCCTGCTTTTCAGTCAGCATACGGGCTCTGGATTTACCGAAACCCATGGCTCGTCCGCCACCGGACTGCATCTGGCGCATGAAGAAGACCCATACGCCAATCAGCAGCAGGAACGGAAACCATGACAGCAGATAATGGAGGAACGGCGAAACATCCCCGTCCTCTGGCTTCGCCACGACCCTTATGCCTTTATCGGTCAGATGCTGCACCAGACTCTGGTCATCAGGGGTGTAGGTCTGGAATGCTTTGCCGTCCGTCATCGAACCGGACACATTATGTCCCTGGATCGTGACGCTCCGTACCCGGCCGCCATTAACCTCGCCAATGAAGTCCGAGTAGGCGATCTGCGCTTCCGGCGGCTTCCCGCCACCCGGCTGGAACTGATTGAACAGCACAACCAGAAGCAGAGCGATGACCACCCATAAGGCCAGGTTACGGCCGAAATTACCCATCATCAGTGCGTCCCGGGGCGAAAGCAGGCCCTAAAATGAAATCATCTGCTGCCTGCATCCGCTCAGGGATTTCGTCAGCTGTGTCAACATAAGCACTCTTTTTGCCCAGCGCACCCCCTTGCCCACCAATAACTGGTGCAATGACGGACCTACCAGCCCATCACACCAGGCTGAAACAGGGCCCCAGTGGCTGGCTGCGCCGGGCTGAGACAAATTGTCGCGCCCGGATCGCTTCTCACGATACCAAGATGCGGCACCGCTATCAGTTTCTCTCCCTGACGCCAGCTGGGCAGTGTCTGCAAAATGACCGAGGGCAGTCCATCGCGTGAGCGGAACAGCTTTGCGTCCTTGCCAAGCGCACCGAGGGATAAGCCTTTTGCTTCTGCTTCTCTCGACGGATCGTGGATACGAAAACGCTGATCCCAAAGCCCTCTGTCTTTTGCAAAAATGGGGGCCTGTTGCGCGGCATGCTCCCGGACGATCAGCCAGTCTCCCGGCAGGCGGCCCGCAGGCATCACTCGGATACCTTCCAACGTCATGGGTCGTAAGCCATTCTGAAAAGGCATCAGCCGGGCATGACGGGGGCGGTAATTTTCTCCGCTCACTGCCCCCAGAACAGCTGCAAGGGAGGGAAATGACAGAGTGTTTCCACTGACCAGCGCATATCCCTCTGGCAGGAAAGACACAGTTGAGGCGAGTTCCTGCGCAATCGACTGTTCCTGCACACGTCTGGCCATGGCTGCGCGATGGGCCATTTCCAGCAACTGCTCCTGCTGCAAGCCATCCCGCTCCACCACTTCCCGAGCCTGTGTGCGCCCTGCGGCAGGAGAGTCATTGGACGGATCTTCTACCCAGTCCAGGCCATGATCGCGTACAACATTCCTCAGAGTCGTTTTGTCGAAAGCCAGTAGAGGACGCAACAGCCGGATATCCGATGCTTCCCGGATCTGGGCCATTCCTGCCAGGCCCATTATGGCACTGCCGGCCTGTTGTCTGATCCATATCGTTTCCGCCTGATCCTGCCGGTGATGGCCCAGCAAAAGATCAAGGATGCCTTCGTTTCGGCAGGCGGCCATCAACGCATCATAACGGGCAGCTCTGGCTCGGCTTGCGATCGCGCTGCCCCTTCGAAGAGCGGTCAGCCGGAGTAAACGGGCTTCAATTTTTTGCGTTTTCAGTCGCTCCAGAGTGAGCTGTGCTTCAAAAGCCGATTCCGGGCGGAGTCCATGATCAACCACCAGCGCCAGAACCGAACCACCGTGGGACCTCTGCCACCTGGCTACCAACAGAGCGAGAGCCAGACTGTCAGATCCACCGGACACCGCCACAGCGACCCGCTGCGATACAGGCGGCACAATCCGGGCCATTGCCTCCGCGAAGAAAGTCGTGACCCGATCATGATCACGACTTCCCCTCTCCAGGGCAGATTGCTGCTCTTCAGGAGCAGCCATAGCGGAGCCTGGCCGCCTTCACATTGGTACCGGCTGCAGCAGAGGGAAACTCTCTCTGAAGTTTGACAATCGTCGCGCAAGCGGCTGGTTTCTCATTGATAGCCCCCAGAGCATTGGCCAGCCCAAGCAGGGATTCCGCCGCATGAGATCCGGTCTTGTTGCGCTTATAGACCGTATCATAGGTCAGGGCAGCCTGTTGCCAATCCCGTCGTCCGGCCAAAGCCTGAGCCAACAAATACTGAGCATCATACGCATGAGGATGCCGGGGATTACTCAGAATCTGCTGCGCGGCTGCTTCAGCAGCCGCATAGTCACGACGTGCCAGGGCGGAATATCCTGCCTGCAGCGAAAGCTGGGGCGTCGGTGCCGGAACCGTCGTCTGTGGCGGCGGAGTGGTTGCCGTCCTGCCTTCAGCACTCTGCGCCCCGCTAGCGCGGGGTGCGGCTAAAGGGGCATTGTTACCATTCGCCCCCCCCAGCTGATATTTCAGATCGTCCATCTCCTTGGCCAGATTATCGGACTGCGTTTTCATACGGTTATCGAGATCGTCGATACGACCCTGCACCGTGCGAACCTGTTCTTCCAGAGTCTGCACCCGCTGGAGAAGTTGAGCCAGCAAATCGCCGTTCACATTGCCCTGCGACTGAACAGGAGCAGTCGTAACAATATTGCCCCGGCCCTGACTGCCCAGCTCCTGCAATTGCTGTCGAAGCTCCAGAATCTGGTTTTGCAGGGCAATGCCTTCGCGGCTCTCTATCTGTGCAGACGCAATATCAGGGGCGGCCAGAAAAGCTGGCCCCGCCACGAGGATCGCAGCCAGCAACGGCCTAGCCATGCGCTTCATGGTATTCCTCCGGGAAACAAAAAAGGTCAGGAAGCAATGCTTCCTGACCTGATCCTGTCTGCCGCCAGAAGGCAAGAGGGAGAAGAGCCCTGGTGCCTTCCCAACGACACTATTCTGTTATCAGCGAACCGAGGTGATGGCGTTACGGTTCTGCGCCCATGCCTGCTCGTCATCGCCAACAGCAGTCGGACGATCCTTGCCGTAGCTTATGGTGGTGATGCGGGAAGAGGCAACCCCTTTAGCCACCAGGAAGTCACGGGCGGCATTGGCACGACGCTGACCAAGGGCAAGGTTGTATTCTTCAGTGCCGCGATCATCGCAGTTACCGGCAACCTGCACGCTCACCTGCGGGTATTTCTGCAGCCAGGCAGACTGGCGATCCAGAGTCCCCTGGGCATCGGTGCTCAGGGAAGACTGATTGAACGCATAGAATACGCGGTCACCAACGTTCTGGACCAAATCTTCCTGGCTGCCAGGAACAACACCGGTCGCAGTGGTGGAAGCACCGGCCCCCCCCTGATTGGCAGACTGATCGCTACCGGAGCACGCCGCCAGAAGGGCGACAACGGCCATCGCGCCGAAAAGCTTGTAGTTCATTGCTTTTGTATCCCTACACAAATTGACAGGCTGTTTACGTGCGTTCCCGGTTTTTTAGCGAACGGGATTGATCCCGCCACGTCTTGCCAGGCGGATTATCGAATCATTACGCAATCGGTCAATATCCTCACCAGTACCTAAACGACTTCTCTCCAGATTTTAATCTTATCCAGCCAAAGGCGACCAGGCAGGATCGCTGGCATCAGTCGGTGTTGGAACAGGACGCTCATTAAAGCCAGTAATATCGACAGAAACGAGCTTCTGCCGACCGCCGGAAGCAGACCAGAACATCAGCACACGGCCATTGGGGCAGAAAGTAGGCCCTTCGACATCGTATCCCTGCGCAAGAATACGTTCACCTGAGCCATCGGGTTTCATGACACCGATGTTCCAGGCCGAAGAGCCAAGCCGTGTAAACGCGATCAGATCACCGCGCGGAGACCAGACCGGTGTCGCATAACGCCCGCTGCCAAAGCTGATGCGCCGCACGCCGGATCCGTCCGCCCCCATGACATAAAGTTGCTGATCGCCCCCACGATCGGAGTTGAACACGATTTGGCTGCCATCCGGGCTGAAACACGGGCTGGTATCAATCGAGCCGGAATTGGTGAGCTGGCGATGACCACCGCCACCAAGGCCCACAACATAAATATCCGATCCGCCCCCCCGTGTCATCGACATCACGACACTGGAACCATCCGGCGAGAAACGCGGCGCAAAGGTCATGCCCGGCCACTCGCCCAGCATCCGCTGGCCGCCAGTGGCAAGGTTGAACGTGTAAACGCGCGGGCGGTTATTGGCATAACTCATGAACACGATCTCATCCCGCGTGGGATGAAAACGCGGAGTCAGAACCATCCAGCTGCCATCGGTCAGATAGCGGTTATTGGCACTGTCCTGATCCATGACCGCCAGCCGCTTGGTCCGGTTTGTGCGTGGTCCGGTATTGGAAACATAGACGATTCGGGTATCGAAATACCCTTTTTCGCCCAGCATCCGCTCATAAATCACATCAGCGATGATATGGCTGATCCTGCGCCAGTTACCGGAAGTCGTGGTGTAAGCTGTGCCTTGAATCTGCTGCTGCGGAAGTACGTCCCACAGACGGAATTCAACGTGTACGCTGCCGCCACTGCCGGAAACATTACCTGTCACCAGCGCCTGCGCGCCGATGGCTCCCCAGCTCTGGAAATTAGGCACATCCCCGCTTTGCTGAGGATAGGCACCTGGTGCCACGATGCGGAACAGTCCGCTGCGTTCCAGATCGGCAGCGATGACACTGGCCATATCCTGCGCAAGCTGGGAACCGCCGCCAAAAGACGGAATGGCGATCGGGATCGGAGCAGTCCGGGCGCGATCCACATCGATGACGGCAGACTGGCCCGCTGCCTGCTGGGCCATAGCAGGCCCTGCAAAACCCAGCGGTGCGGCAAGCGCCGCAGCGGAAAAGCCCAGCATATCACGCCGCCGCAGCCCCATCAGCTGCTCGGCTATCCGGTCCGGGATACGGTTTTCATGCGTCATTGCGATTCCTCCTGGAAGGATCTTGCCCTGTTCTGCGGGCATTTGTGTGGCAGAGCATCAAGCATGTCACGTTCCAAGTCTGTCACGTTCCAAGCCCGGCAGGTTCATGGTCTGAAACGGAATTTGAAGGATGACGGTTTTCCGGACAGTTCCGGCGGCAAAGGTAACGTTGCACAACGGCTGTCCAGTACTGCCCGTCTGGCCCGTTCAGCAAAGGCACGGAACACCGGATTACTCATTTTACCCGCTTCTGCCGGATCAATCGTGGCGCGATAGGCAATACCACCCGGACGCGTATCGACATCCAGGATAACCGAGAAATCCTTCACATTCTCGGCCCCTGCATCGATGGTCCAGCATTCGCGCACCCGATCACCCACCGCACCACGCTGCACGGCACTGAGCGAGGCAGTGTCATCGGAGGTCGGTGACCCTCCACCATTTCGCCGTGCCCCTGATGCAGGATTGGGACGAGCAGTAGGCGGTTTGGTCTGTTTCTGAAGCTTGGCCAGCGCCTTCTCCAGCGTATTTTCATTGGCCGGGCTGTCAGCAGCCGGATTTTTGGTCTCGTTCGGCTGATGCGTCTTGCTCGGCGGCGACTCCACAGGCTTCGGAGGAGGTGGAATCGGCGATGGCGGTGCAGGCTGGGCTTGCTGCACCGGCCGCGGCGGCGCTGGCGGCGGAGGCGGTGCGACAGGCGACGGCTCCGGGCTTTCCTCACGCGGAGGCTGCGGCTCCGGCTGTACCGGCGAAGGCGGAGCAGGCGCCGAGGTCGGCGGAGGCGGCGGGGGTGGAGGTGGCGGGGGTGGAGGTTCCGTAGGCTGCGGCTTTGGCGGCTGCGTTGCCGTTTCCTTTTCGTCGTTATCCTCCCGGTCAGCCGGCGCAGCGACCTGACCGGACTGCTCCGCTTTCCGGGCCGTTTGCGCCGGTCCTTCGAACTCCACTTCAACCGATTTGTCTTCCGGCGGCGATGGGGGCGGCGTAATCGGAATCCCGATCAGGATAATGGCCAGCACCAGCACGTGGACGGCGAAGGAAATCGCAGCCCCACGGCTCAGCGAGCGGTTCATGCGCCGCATGGCACCCTCCCCACCGCTCCGGCCATGGCCATATCCCGCAGGAACACCCTCATCGTGTGTTTGCCATCACCTTCAGAGAATCAGCGCTTGCCGGTTTTGGCAGAGGCAGCAGGTGCAGTTTTTGCGTCTGAACCAGCCACTGCCGGGCCAGGCTGTTCAGCCAGCAGCGCCACCTTGGTGAAACCACCCTGCGTGATGGTGCCCATCACCTGCATCACCGTTCCGTAATTCACATCCTTGTCGCCACGCACGAAAATGCGGCGATCCTTGTTGTCCTGCGCCACGGCCTGCAGCTTGGCGACCAGTTCGGGAAGCTGCACCTGATCGTTCTGGAAATAGACGCTGCCATCCGGCTTGATCGACACGGTCAGCGGAGTGTTGTCCTGATTGACCGGTGCGGCATTGGTCTTGGGCAGATCGACATTGACGCCGGAAGTCAGCATCGGTGCTGTCACCATGAACACGATCAGCAGGACCAGCATGACGTCAACCAGCGGCGTCACGTTGATTTCGGCCATGGGGCGGTAACGCCCTTTTCCGCGTCCGTTACCGCCGCCTACTGACATCGCCATGATAAAGCTTCCTTGCTGACGTTCGACGTAGTGCTGAGCAAAGCCCTGCTCAGGTCACGGGCGCTCTTCGGATTGACGGGAGAGGATCGCGCCGAATTCCGCCGCAAACGCTTCCAGCCTCGCTGCGAAACGCGCCATGTCGGTGCTCAGCTTGTTGTAGATCAGCACAGCAGGAATAGCGGCAACCAGCCCCATTGCGGTTGCAAACAGCGCTTCGGCAATGCCCGGCGCCACCACGGAAAGATTGGTATTGTGCATGGCGGCGATAGAGGAGAAGGAGTTCATGATGCCCCACACCGTCCCGAACAGACCGATAAATGGCGCTGTAGAGCCGACGGAAGCCAGAAACACCATCCAGCGTTCCAGCCGGTCCATTTCCCGCCCGATGGTCACACCCATGGCACGATCGGTGCGCTCCCGCACACCGGAGCGGCTGAGATCGGTCCCGGCAACCCGTGCCGTCCGTCGCCATTCACCCATGGCGGCACCAAACACGGCGGCAATCGGATGGGTCGGCTTGGCGCCTTCGGTTTCATAAAGCTCGTCCAGGCTGCCACCAGACCAGAAACGATCCTCGAACGCATCGGCGGCCCGATTGGCCCGACGCAGGCTGACATATTTGTCGATTGCCACGGCCCAGACCCAGATGCTGGCAAACAAAAGCAGCAGCATCACGATCTTCACAATGGCATCAGCTTGCAGGAACAAGCCGAGCAGGGACAGGTCGCCGCCAGCGGCGGCGTTACCTGCCAGATTGGTCGCTTCCACAGCGCGGTCCACTATCGCTCTCCCAAGGTCGGAACCGGGCTGGTACCCGATCTCGACAATTCATCCAATGCCTCTTTCCAGCGATCCGGCACGCGAGCCGGTTTCTGGTCATCAATTTTTACGCAGGCCAACCCGATACGCAGCAAAGCCCGCAGTTCACCTTCTGGCCCTTCCACCCTTTGCTCCAGCTCGGCCGACGCCGCACCCATCGATTCGACGCGCGTTACCACCGTCAGAAGATCGTCGAGAAGCGCAGGTCTGCGATAATCGATCCTCACACGGCGCACCACAAACATCAGGCCGTGATCGTCCGTCAATTCCGCATGGGGCACGCCGCAATCCCGCAGCATTTCGGTCCGCGCCCGTTCCGCAAAGCGGAGATAATTGGCGTGATAGACGATGCCACCGGCATCCGTGTCCTCATAATAGATGCGGACAGGATAGTGATGGCGGCCTTCCATGATCATGGATATTTTCCTACGGCTTATTCATCTGGGCTGCCATCGCGATGCAACAGGGTCAGCATATCCGGCTGGCCGCCTGCTGCCGATGGGGGAGGCACCAACCCAAGATGCCGCCAGCCCGCTTCACCCAGCATGCGCCCACGGCTGGTGCGCAGAATCAGCCCTTCCTGGATCAGATAAGGTTCGATGACATCTTCCAGCGTATCGCGCGCCTCGGCCAGAGCCGCCGCCAATGTCTCGACTCCCACCGGTCCACCCGCATGATGCTCCGCGATCCGGTGCAGATAGCGCCGATCCATCGCGTCCAGTCCCAGCGAATCCACCTCCAGCCGCTGAAGGGCCGCATCGGCGGTGGAGCGATCAACAGGGGAAACACCCTGAACCATCGCGAAATCCCGCACCCGGCGTAGCAATCGTCCCGCAATACGCGGTGTCCCGCGGGAGCGACGGGCAATTTCCGCCGCTCCTTCCCGGCTTAGATCAAAACCAAGCTTCTCTGCGCCTCGCGACACGATCAGTTCCAGCTCGGAGGCCGTATAGAAAATCAGGCGCAGCGGGATGCCGAACCGATCACGCAACGGTGTTGCCAGCAGCCCGGCCCGCGTCGTCGCCGCCACCAGCGTAAAAGGCGCCAGATCAATCCGCACCGAGCGCGCCGCCGGTCCCTCACCGATGATCAGATCGAGCTGAAAATCCTCCATGGCCGGATAGAGCACTTCCTCGATCGCGGGCTGAAGGCGATGAATTTCATCAATGAACAGAACGTCTCTCGGCTGAAGATTGGTCAGAATCGCCGCAAGATCCCCTGCCCGCTGGATCACGGGCCCGGAGGTAGCGCGAAACCCAACACCCAGCTCCCGCGAGACAATCTGCGCCAGCGTGGTCTTGCCCAGTCCCGGCGGCCCATGCAGCAGGACATGGTCCATCGCTTCTCCACGCGCTTTTGCGGCCTGAATGAAAATGGAGAGATTTTCCCGGCTGGCCCGCTGACCGATAAATTCGGACAGGGTCTGCGGCCGCAGGGAGGCTTCCGCCGAATCATCCTCCAACCGGACACTGCTGACGGTCCGGTTCTCCTGATAAGGATCGTGTTCAGGCATAAGGCAGACCGTTTCCCGGCTGATCAGCGAAGTGGTTAAAATAAAAAATTATCAGTGTTATGCGGTTTTATGGATGATCCATGGCCGCTACAGTGTGCTGGACGAATCCTTCTGCCGCAATCTGGAAAGGGATACGGCGCAAAAACAAGAACGAACAGGGGGTAAATCCTCTTTTCAGGGAGGTTGGCATATAGATGACCGATCAGGTCTCTTTCGATTCCGCCTTCAGGCAGGAATTGCATCGTCTTTTGCGCTGGCGTCGCGATGTGCGCCATTTCCGCCGCGAGCCCTTGCCAGCGGATACTCTGCCTCGCCTGCTGGCCGAGGCATGTCTTGCCCCTTCCGTCGGGTTGAGCGAACCATGGCGCTTTGTACTGGTCGATGATGCAGCCCGCCGGGCCGCAATCCGTGCCAATTTCGAAATCAGCAATGCCGATGCCCTGTCAGCCCTGCACAGCGATGGCAAGGAATCGCGCGCACGGCTTTACGCACGGCTTAAGCTGGCTGGACTGGACGATGCGCCGGTTCATCTCGCAGTATTCTGCGAGCCTGATCCCGAACAGGGGCATGGTTTGGGGCGAAAGACCATGCCGGAAACCCTCGCCTACTCCACCGTGATGGCCATTCACACCTTCTGGCTGGCGGCAAGGGCGGAAGGGGTGGGCGTCGGCTGGGTGTCCATTCTCGACCCCGAGCCGATCAATGCCCTGCTGGATGTCCCTGCCCATTGGCAGCTGATTGGTTATCTGTGTGTCGGCTATCCGGTGAAGGAGAGTGAAACACCGGAACTGGAAGAGGTCGGCTGGGATCATGCAAGGCGCGATGCAGGGCTGCTGCATCGCTGATTCCCTTCAACCAGGTGCAAGCTCCCGCAGGCACTGGCGAAGGATGGCATCAAGCCCTGCCTCCTCGCCCAACGCATCCCGCACCCGGCGGATTGCCGCCAGTGCTTCCGGCCTGCGGTAGCCGAGATTGAGCAGCGCCGATAACGTATCCTGCTCCACACCGCCTGCGGGAGCACTGACCGCCCCCATGCCGCCGATCGTCATCGGGCCGGAGGGCATAGCACCCACCTTGTCTTTCAATTCCGAGACAATCCGTGCCGCCAGTCTTGGTCCCACGCCATTGGCGCGGGTCAAGGCACGCTGATTACCAGCCATCAGCGCCGAAATCAGATCACCTGCAGACAAGGCTGACAGGATGCTCAGCCCCACTTTGGCCCCGACCCCCTGCACGGTGGTCAGCAGGCGGAACCAGTCCCGCTCTGCCGTGTCGACAAAGCCGAACAGGGTGATCGCATCTTCCCGCACCTGCGTTTCGATCAGCACCCGAGCCACCTCCGGCGCACGGGGCAGCGCCGCCAGCGTGCGGGAGGATGCATGAACCACATAACCCACGCCATTGACGTCGATCAGGCAGCGGTCCTCCTCTAGCCCGTCCACCAGCCCGGTGAGGCGACCGATCATAAGTCCTGCTTCCTTCCCGTCATCACGCCATCACAGCACCGCGCGCCCATGCGGAACGGCTGGCCCGGTGATGAGCATGGCAGATTGCCACCGCCAGCGCATCCGCCGCATCGGCCCGTTTCAGCGTGGCGCCGGGCAGCAGGCGCTGCACCATCATCTGCACCTGATCCTTGGTGGCACCCCCTGTCCCGACCACGGCAAGTTTCACAGCCTTGGCACCATATTCCGCAACGGGCACATTTCTCAGGGCCGGAGCCAACAGCGCCACACCCCGCGCATAGCCCAGCTTCAGCGTCGCCGTGCCGTTGCGGTTGACATAGGTTTCCTCGACCGCCGCCTCATCCGGATGATACGTAACCAGCAGGCTGGTCAAGGTATCATGCAGAACACGCAGCCGGGCTGGAACACTCTCGGTGCTGTCCGTTGCAATCACGCCATCGGCGATATGGCGCAAACGGTTTCCGGTCGCCTCGATCACCCCCCAGCCGGTAAAGCGCAGGCCCGGATCAATGCCGAGCATCCGGACCGTTGCCTGAGCAGGAGGAGAAGCTGACAGCATCAGGCCGACAAAGCCTGCATCACCTCATCCGGAATGTCGAAATTGGCA
Source organism: Granulibacter bethesdensis (assembly GCF_001889525.1). Lineage (NCBI taxonomy): Bacteria > Pseudomonadati > Pseudomonadota > Alphaproteobacteria > Acetobacterales > Acetobacteraceae > Granulibacter > Granulibacter bethesdensis. The sequence goes on along the minus strand of NZ_CP018192.1, from coordinate 1,237,968 downwards.
TAGACTGCCTGAACATCATCATTGTCTTCCAGCACGTCCAGCAGCTTCAGCACGCTGGAGGCCTTGTCCTGATCCAGCGTCACCGTGGTGCCGGGACGCCAGTCCAGCTTTGCAGCTTCCGGCGCCCCAAAGCAGCTTTCCAGCGCATCGCGCACGGCAAAGAAATCCTCCACGGAGGTGGTGATCTCATGCGTTTCCCCCGTGCTCTCCACATTATCGGCCCCCGCCTCAATCGCGGCCTCCAGCATGTCATCAGCGCTGCCTGCCGAGGCAGGGAAACGGATGACGCCAACGCGGCTGAACATAAAGGAGACAGAGTTCGTTTCCCCCAGCGCACCACCATATTTGCTGAATGCCGAACGGACATCTGCCGCAGTGCGGTTGCGGTTATCGGTCAGGGCCTCGACAATCACTGCCACGCCGGCAGGGCCGTAGCCTTCATAGCGCACTTCCGCGTAGTCATCGCCCTGCCCGGCCCCGGTCGCCTTCTTGATGGCGCGGTCAACCGTATCCTTGGGCATGTTAACCTCCCGCGCCCAGCTGATCGCGGCACGAAGGCGCGGATTGGAGGCCGGATCAGGCAGGCCCGAACGGGCTGAAACCGTGATTTCCCGGATGACCTTGGCAAACTCCCGCGCCCGGCGCGCATCCTGCGCGCCCTTGCGATGCATGATATTTTTGAACTGACTATGGCCGGCCATCGCCGCGATCCTGCATTTCTGTCACTGTGTCATAAAAGCCGTGGGCCGGGTCTACAGCAGATTATCCTGCCCGGTAAACCGCCACCCGTTCCTGCTGTTATAAAAGGCCTATACAGAGAGGGTCGGTATCATCTGTGAAAGACGTCCCCCAATCCGGATGGGTTCTACCCTGACCGCATGACCGGTCGAATCATCACTCTCCACGAAAACACCGCACACCGTCGCCTCTCCTTCGGACGGCGCCAGACGCTCACCGGGTGTCTTGCGCCAGAACCGGGTAGCCGCAGCTTCCTTTCCCATGCCGATCACACTGTCATAATCACCGCACATGCCTGCATCGGTCTGGTAGGCCGTGCCGCCCGGAAGAATCTGGTGGTCGGCCGTGGGAACGTGAGTATGCGTGCCGACGATTAACGTCGCCTGCCCGTCAAAACTATGGCCGAACGCCATTTTCTCGCTGGTCGCTTCTCCATGCACGTCGATCACGACCGCCTGAATACTGCCGCCCCCCGCGACACCCCCCAGCTTGTAGCGTGACAACTCCTGCGCCGTCAGCCGAAATGGACAATCCAGAGGGTCCATGAACAGCCGGCCCATCACATTGATGATCAGCGCCCGCCGTCCCCCTGACAACTCCACCACTACGGCACCTTGCCCCGGCGTGCCGGGAGGAAAATTCAGAGGGCGCACAACCCGTTTTTCCTGACTGAGGAAGGGAATCAGCTCCTTTCTGTCCCATGCATGATTGCCGAGCGTGATCGCGTCTGCACCGGCATTGAGAAAATCACGAGCCATGTCCGGCGCCAGACCAAAACCGTGGGAAGCATTTTCGCCATTCACCACGATCAAATCGGTCTGCAACCGGGTGCGGAGATCAGGCAGGGCACGCAGCACCGCTTCCCGCCCTGAACGCCCCACCACATCGCCTAGAAATACAATTCGCACGGATGACGTCCTTCAGTCAGGTCTAGAATACCGGACTGAACCGGCATGATGCTGGATAAATGATTGATTTGCTAGAGACAATTTTTTGGTTTGGCTTTGTTGGTGCGCATCTAAGTAATTTTCTAATATTCCCGGAGCGTTCTCCGGCTGCTCTATGACATGCCACACAGCAAATGCCACTGATGGTTTTCCCTCTCCTGCCATGTGCTGATGATAATGCAGAGGATAAAATAAAGAAGGGCACAATGGGGGAGGATACCTCTCGCCCCCACAACCCTTCAAACAACGCTTGCAGTGGTTATCAAACAGGCACTGAGAATTTTAAAAAATACCATAAAAACTTGATAAAGATCACTCTAACGCAAATGTGAGGGTACAGCCGGTTTGGAAAAATTCCCGCCATCCGACTTCGCAAGGAGATCGCCATTCTTCGGAAGGAGGTAGGGATGAGTTCGCCACCGATACACGTCACATCTTTTTCTCATGACACGAATGAAAATCTGGGCCGCATCACGGAAACACGGCAAAGCCGACGTGCGCTTGCACTGATTACCGTCGTTTCAACCTTGGGCGGCCTTCTCTTTGGATACGATACCGGCGTCATTAATGGGGCGCTGACTTATATAGGCCGCGATCTTGCGCTCACTCCGGCCACCGAAGGGATGGTGACAGGCGCTTTACTGCTTGGAGCCGCGCTGGGTGCTGCGGTGAGTGGTCGGATGTGCGATGCAATGGGTCGGCGCAAGACGATCCTCCTATTGTCGCTTGTCTTCTTTGTAGGTGCGCTGGCTTGCAGCATGGCCCCGACTATTCATGCTCTTATTGGCTTCCGTGCCGTCCTGGGTCTGGCGGTTGGAGGAGCGTCAGTTGCTGTACCGACCTATTTATCCGAACTGGCTCCCGCATACCGTAGAGGGCGGCTTATCACTTGCAACGAGCTGATGATCGTGTCGGGCCAGCTTCTCGCCTTTGCAATCAACGCTTTCATTGGAAACATTTGGGGTGAGCAGGCCAGTATCTGGCGATGGATGCTTTCGGTCGCGACTCTACCGGCGTTTGCGCTCGGCGTTGGCATGCTCGTCATGCCCGAGAGTCCACGCTGGCTGGTTTCCAAGGGACGGAGCCAGGACGCCGCCGTAATTCTTGAGCAAATCCGTAACCCTGACATTGTTCAGGACGAACTGAACGAGATTGATCGGGTACAAAGGATGGAGCAAGCGGAGACAACCCGCGGATGGGCTCATCTTGCCGAACCCTGGATTCGGCAAATCTTTTTGATTGCGCTTGGAATTGGCGTGATCCAGCAAGTCACGGGCGTGAATGCTATCATGTATTACGGAACCCAGATTCTGTCAGAATCCGGTTTTGGAGAGAAAGGAGCGCTGATCGCCAACGTTCTAAACGGCGCCGTCTCGGTGTTCGCAACCTTTATCGGCATCTATCTGCTTGGTCGGCTCGGACGGCCACGAATGCTCACATTAGGTCTTGTCGGAACAACCACTTCACTTTTGCTGATTGGTCTGTGCTCACTCTGGTTCTCACCATCTCATCTGCTGGCAGCCCTGATGCTGTTTGGTATGTCGTTGTTCCTCGCCTTTCAGCAAGGTTTTGTTTCCCCCGTTACCTGGGTTCTTCTTGCTGAAATCTTCCCGCTGCGCATCCGCGGAATGGGCATGGGTGCTGCAGTCCTGATACTATGGCTCGCAAATTTCCTGGTCGCTCTCGCATTTCCTCCTCTGATCGCGACGATCGGGGTGCCAATGACATTTCTGATCTTTGTCGGGTGCGGTATCTGCTCGATCCTGTTCACCAGACTATATATACCCGAGACTGCGGGTCGAAGCCTCGAAGATATTGAAGAGCTGTTTCATAGCGCCAGATAAAAATATCGATCTCAGCGGGATCGTTTTGATTTCCGAGATTGCGGGCGACCTGCTTCGTCCCTGAAGGCGTGCGCAACGGCCAAGGCTTGCGCGACGCACATTGATGCTGACATGGTCCGAAATCCCCGCGCCTCCACATTGAGGATTTGTATGGCACAGGTGGCAGAGCGCGTAACCGGGCTGACCGTCGTGTCGGTAATGACAAGTGATGCCGCGCCTGCCTTGGCCGCACGCTGGAGCAGCTCAATTGTTTCCTGCGCATAAGGCGTGAAACTGATGCCAATGATCAGATCTTTTGAACAGATTTGGCCGATCTGCATCAAGGAAAGACCGCCCACGCCATCGACCAGCACCGTGCGCTTTCCACCTTGTTGAAGGGAATAGGAAAAATAAGCGGCCACTGGAAAGGAGCGCCGGAAGCCGGAGACATAGATGGTATCCGCGCTGTTGATGAGGTCGACCGCGGTCTCAAAAGTCTGTCGATTGATCGCGCTTAGAAGATGGTTGAGCGAAAGACTTGAGGCATTCGCGAATTCAACAAGTAAATCATAAGGCTCGTCTGCATATGCACCTGAGGCATTCGCGAATTCGCGTGCGCGACGATGATAAACACTTTCTGGCTGACTCTCGAGTAGACGGTCCTTCAAAATGCGCTGCATTGGCACTGCACCGTCAAAGCCAAATGTCTTTGCAAAACGCACGATCGCGGATGCATGCACGCCGATACGCTCGGATATGACGGCGAGGGTTTCAACACCCATGCTGTGGGGGTCATCGAGGATGAACTGAGCGATCTGCCGGAGCCGAGGGCTCAAACCGTCGAACTGTTCCAGAATCGCCGCTTTCAGTTGCTCCGCGTCCTCGATCTGCATCGTCCTCTCTTCGTCAATGACGGCACCTGTTGCGTGACAGTTTAGAGCGTGGGCCACATGCGTTCAATGCCGGCAGGCATCTCCGCCTGATATCTACCGAAATAGTGCCACGCAGGGATCAGAGCTGAACGATACAACGTGTTGTAGCCGACTTATAAGCTGCAACCGCAAGCTCAAGCGCCCGCAAACCATCCGCATAACCGATCAAAGGGCGAACCTTGCCTTCCATGATGTCTGCAAAGTGGCTCATTTCCGCACGGTAGGCCGACGCATAACGCTCAAGGAAGAAGTTCTGCAATCGGTCTGCACTAACACCTTGCTCTCCCCACTGCTCAACCGTCGTTTCAACGACGTTTCGAGCGCAGACCATCCCGTGCGATCCGAATGCTTCAATTCTCTGATCATAGCCGTAGCCGGATCGGCGACTATTGCTGATGAAGCACATCTTGCCAGAGGTAGTGCGCAGGATGATTTTCGCAGTGTCAAAGTCACCGGCCTCCTCGATCGCCGGGTCGAACAATGCGGCGGCGCTCGCAAACACTTCGATCGGCTCCTCCTCAAGCAGCCAGCGCGCCATATCGAGGTCGTGTATTGACATGTCCTTGAAAATGCCTCCGCTACTCCGGACATAGCTCAGAGGCGGGGGGCCCGGATCATGACTGATAATATGAATCGTCTCCAGATTCCCTACAGCGCCTGATACAAGCCTTCTTTTCAGCTCAGAAAAATTAGGATCAAAGCGCCGGTTGAACGCAAGAAAAAGCCTTGCGACTGCATCGCTCAATTCGCAACCAGCCGCCCGCACCCGGTCAAGATCGAGATCAAGCGGCTTTTCGCAGAAGATTGCCTTGCCCGCGCGTGCCGCCGCGATCGCATGGTCAAGATGCAGGGCGGTAGGGCTGGCAATGATCACGCCTGCGATCTCGGGATCGGCGAGCGCCTCCCCCATATCCGAAACCCGGGCACCATACAGCGCGGCCATGCTTGAGGCGGACTCGGTCATCGGGTCCACCACCCGGGCCAGCCGCATGCGACCTTCCGCGGCAATGTTCGCTGCATGAATGTGGCCAATCCGACCGGCACCAAACTGTACGACGTTCAACATTCCATATTTTCCCGAGACAGATCCATGGGCAGCCAAACCCTGAGGGGTGGACGCTCTTATGGAATCCATAAAGGCACCATCCTGCAAACAAGATAGAATTTATATTGCATTTTATCGCACTATGTAATATATGTTTCAACATAAATCGCGAGGTGCAGAATGGTTAATTCTAGCGCAGGCAGCGACAAACCAAAGCTTGACGTCATCACGATCGGCCGTGCGGGAGTTGACCTCTATGGCGATCAGATTGGCGGCAGGCTTGAGGATATGGGAAGCTTTGCCAAATATGTCGGCGGAAGCCCTACAAATACTGCGATCGGGGTGGCGCGCCTCGGCCTGAACGCCGCACTGCTGACACGCGTCGGCAATGATCATATGGGCCGTTTTATTATTGAGGCGCTTGATCGCGAAGGTGTCGATCCGCGCGGCGTCCAGATCGATCCTGATCGGCTCACGGCACTTGCAATTCTAGGCATCCGCGATCGGGAGACATTTCCGCTCATTTTCTATCGCGAAAATTGTGCTGATATGGGCCTCGTCACTGACGATATCGATGTAGAATTCGTGCGGTCGGCCCGGGCAGTGCTGGTCAACGGCACCCATCTCTCGCAGCCAGGCGTTTTTGCCGCCTGCTGGAAAGCGATCGAGACCATCAAGGCAGCGGGCGGCCGTGTGATCTTTGATATCGATTATAGGCCTGTTCTCTGGGGGCTTACCTCGAAGGATATGGGAGAGAACCGCTTCGTTGCCGCTGCGGATGTCACACGAGAACTCCAAAAAATCCTGCCTAAGTGCGACCTCATCGTGGGTACCGAGGAGGAAATCCACATCCTCGGAGGGTCGACGGATACAATGACGTCGCTCCGTGCAATCCGCGCCGGTTCCGATGCGCTGCTTGTATGCAAGCGAGGATCAGAAGGATGTGTCGCCTTCGCAGGGCAAATTCCTGACTCGCTTGATGGGGGAATCGTCGGGCGCGGCTTTCCGATTGAAGTGCTCAATGTTCTCGGTGCCGGTGATGCCTTTATGGCTGGCTTTCTGAGAGGCTGGCTGCAGGATATGCCGGTTGCTACGTGCTGCGAATATGGCAATGCCTGCGGTGCACTGGTCGTTTCGCGCCATGGTTGCGCGCCGGCTATGCCAAGCTGGGAAGAACTGCAGATCTTTCTCCAGGGCAAGGATTGGCCATACCGCCTGCGCGATAGCGCCTATCTTGAACATGTTCACTGGGCGACCAACAGAACGCGGGATTATTCCGAGTTGATCGCGCTGGCCATGGATCATCGCAGCCAGTTTGAAGATCTTGTTGCCGAGCTCGGAACGGATGCGGATCGAGTTCCTGCCTTCAAATCGCTTGCGCTCCATGCCGTTGAACGCGTTGCAGGTGACGACCGACGCTTCGGCATCTTGCTGGATGGGCGGTTTGGAGCGCCTGCTCTGGAGCAGGCAGCAGACCTTCCTTATTGGATCGGACGTCCCATCGAAAAACCAGGCTCCCGACCACTCGTATTCGAGGGTTCGCCTGATGTAGGCGTCAGACTTCGCGAGTGGCCGCTCCATCATGTCGTGAAATGTCTGGTCTTATATCATCCCGACGATCCGAAACAGTTGCGCGCTCAACAAGATCGGCAGTTGCTACGCCTATTCGATGCATGCCGCGCAACCAGGCATGAATTACTTCTGGAGATTATTGCCTCCAGGCATGGCATCATCGACTGTACCACCGTCTCGCGCGTGATCGAGCATGTGTACGATCTTGGCATTTACCCGGATTGGTGGAAACTTGAGCCAACGGAGGATCCTGTCGCCTGGGAAAATATCAGCGCTGCTATCAATCGCCGTGATCCTTTCTGCCGGGGCGTTGTTCTTCTCGGACTGTCTGCCCCTGAGGAAGAACTGATCGCGAGTTTCTACGCAGCCGCACCGTTTGACATTGTCAAGGGCTTTGCGGTTGGCCGGACAATCTTCCACGGCGTAGCGGCAAAATGGCTTGCCGGAGATTATGATGATGAGCAGGCAATTGCAGCACTAACCGCCAATTTCCGCACCTTGGTCGATGCCTGGCGCGTTGCGCGCGGTGCATGCAGAACAGAGGTGGCGTGAGATGCAGACAGTGCGGCTGACCATGGCTCAGGCGCTGGTGCGGTGGATGCAGGCTCAATTCGTCGAGCTGGACGGGGTGAAAATTTCCTATTTTGCAGGTGTCTGGGCAATTTTCGGCCATGGCAACGTTGCAGGCATGGGGGAGGCGCTCGCAGGAACTGGTGATACGTTGCCAACTTTCCGCGCCCATAATGAACAAGGAATGGCGCATGCCTCCATCGCTTTCGCCAAGGCTTCTCGCCGGCGGCGGGCGATGGCCTGTACGACATCGATCGGGCCTGGCGCCACCAATATGGTGACGGCGGCGGCGCTGGCACATGTCAATCGTCTGCCCGTGTTGTTCCTGCCCGGTGACGTCTTTGCAAGCCGGCGGCCCGCACCCGTGCTTCAGCAGATCGAAAGTTTTGAGGATGCAACCGTCAGCGCGAATGACTGCTTCCGCCCGGTTTCACGTTGGTTTGACCGAATTACACGGCCCGAGCAAATCCTTGAGTCTCTTCCTCAGTCGATGAGCATCCTGACCGATGCCGCAACCTGCGGACCGGTCACGCTTGCACTGTGCCAGGACGTTCAGGCCGAGGCCTTCAATTATCCAGAGAATTTCTTCGAACATAGGATCTGGCACACGCGTCGGATCCGCCCAGCCCTCGCGGAATTAGATGATGCGGCGCACGCCATTCGTGCCTCGCAGCGTCCGCTCATTGTTGCCGGCGGGGGGGTGCTCTATTCCGGCGCGGAAACCATGCTGGCGCAGTTCGCTGAACGGATCGGCGCACCAGTTGCCGAAACACAGGCTGGCAAGGGCAGCCTTCCTTGGGATCATCCACAGGCTGTGGGTTCGCTCGGTGTGACCGGAACCAGCGCTGCCAACCAGGCAGCATCAGAGGCGGATTGCGTCATTGCGGTTGGTACGAGACTGCAGGATTTCACAACCGGTTCCCGCACGATCTTTGGCAAGGCGCAGACCCTTATTCAGATGAATGTGGCCGCATACGATGCCGGCAAGCATGGCGCACTTCCTGTGGTGGGTGATGCCCGCGAGGGACTTCAGGAGCTCCTGAAAGCTCTGGAAGGCTGGGGCGCGGACGAGAATTGGCAAGACGCCAACTGTAAGGCCGTCCTGGAATGGAACCGCGCATGGGAAAAGGCTACCACCCCGCGGCCGATGAGGCTTCCGTCGGATGGAGAAGTCATCGGCGCGGTCTGGCGCAATGCCGGCGAAAACAGTGTCGTGGTCTGCGCAGCAGGTGGCCTTCCCGGCGAACTTCACAAGCTTTGGCGCACGTCGTGTCCACTCGGCTACCATGTCGAATATGGTTTTTCGTGTATGGGATATGAGATCGCCGCCGGCCTCGGCGTGAAAATGGCGCTGCCACTGCGGGATGTTTTCGTGATGGTCGGTGACGGAAGCTATCTGATGTTGAATTCTGAACTCGCGACCTCGATCATGCTCGGCCACAAGATCATAGTCTTGCTGCTGGATAATCGCGGTTTCGGTTGCATACATCGATTGCAAAAAGCGACCGGTGGCCGGCCTTTCAACAATCTGTTGCAAGATACCCTCCATAAAAACGAGGCCAACATCGACTTTGTGCTGCATGCCCGTGGGCTTGGTGCAAGTGCCGAAAAAGTGGCTGGCATCCCAGAGCTTGAGGAAGCGCTGGTGCGCGCCAAGGCGGCACCCGCAAGTTACGTCATCGTGATCAACACAGATCCATCGATCACCACCGAAGCAGGCGGCCATTGGTGGGACGTGGTGGTCGCCGAAGTCTCCGAGCGCGCCGAGGTAAAGACTGCGCGTGACCGTTACGAACAGAAACTGCGTGGAGAAAGTCAATGACGATCCGTTGGGGCGTCAGCCCGATCGCCTGGGCAAATGACGACATGCCGGAGCTGGGTGGTGACACGACACTTGATCAACTGCTGACAGAGGTTCGCAAGATCGGGTTTGACGGCGTCGAACTCGGCAACAAATTCCCGCGCGATCCGATCGTGCTGAAGCCTATTATGGAGCGCTACAGCCTCAACATTATCGGCGGATGGTATGGCTCCAGCTTACTCACGCGGGAGGCTGAGGCAGAGATTGCGGCTTTGCAACCTCATCTGGCCCTGCTCAAGGCCATGGATTCAACCGTCTTCATACTCGCTGAAACAAGCAATGCCGTCCACAGTGACAGGTCAAGCCACCTCGATAAGCACCCTACCCTCCAGGCAGAAGACTGGCCGCAGTTTGGAGAACGGCTGAACCGGGTAGCGCACTACGTCACTGACAATGGTCTCCGCTTTGCTTACCACCATCATCTCGGCACCGTTGTCGAAACACAGGAGGAGCTCGAACAATTCTTTGCGCACACGGATGATCACGTCGGCCTGGTTCTGGACACGGGTCACGCAATTTATGGCGGGATTGACCCCATCGCAGTGATTCGCCACTGGTCAGAAAGGGTTGCCCACGTGCATTGCAAGGACGTACGGTCGAGAAGGTACCATGCATATCTGACGAACGGCATGAGCTTCCTTGATGGCGTGATGGGGGGAATGTTTACCACGCCGGGCGATGGCGACTATGATTATGCACCGCTCCTGATGGAACTCGCCGGTATGGACTATTCCGGCTGGATCGTGATTGAAGCAGAGCAGGATCCGGCAATTGCCAATCCGCGCGATTACAGTCAGCTCGGGCTTGACACGTTGAAGAGCCTGGCACGCACCAGCGGACTGATCTGATGTCGCTCCTCGTTCACAGCGTCGCTCCCGATGGCGATGGGGTTGTGATGGACATCACGCCGCAGAGTGCGGGCTGGCGCTATGTCGGCTTCCGCGTGATCCAGCTGACCGCCGGAAAGGCTTATACAGGGTGCGAGGAAGACCGCGAGGCCTGCCTGGTGATCCTGACCGGCAAGGTCGATGTCGCCGCCGGCCTGGAGACGTTCACGGCACTCGGCGACCGAGCCGATGTCTTCGATGGGCCTCCGACCTCTGTGTATATTCCAGCAGGCCTACCCTATAGGATCCGGGCGATCGAAGACGCTGGGATCGCCCTTTGTACCGCCCCCGCGGCGGGCTCGGGGTTACCCCGCCTGATCCCCCCAGATCAGGTCGGACAGGAAATCCGTGGCGAGGGTGCCAACCAGCGATATGTGCGCAACATTCTTGACGACAAGGCTGAAGCGGAAGCTCTTCTTGTGGTCGAGGTGATCACGCCAGCCGGACATTGGTCGAGCTACCCGCCGCACAAGCATGATCGCGACTCTTATCCGGAAGAAAGCCTTCTGGAAGAAACTTATTATCACCGCCTTTCACCGCCACAGGGCTTTGCCTTCCAGCGTGTCTATACCGATGACCGCCTGATCGACGAAACGATGACGGTGGAAACCGGCGACGCCGTCCTGGTCCCACGTGGATATCACCCAGTTGGCACTCCTTACGGCTACGACCTCTATTATCTCAACGTGATGGCCGGTCCGCGTCGCCAATGGATCTTTAAAAACGACCCTGCGCACGCATGGATCATGAAAAAATAGGATTCATCATGGAACTGATTCACCACTTTCTGTCAGGCGAGCGCGTTCCGCATGGGCAGACCCGCACCGGCCCCGTTTTCAATCCGAGTACGGGCATTCAATCGGGCCGTGTAGCGCTGGGGAGCGCGGATGATCTCAATCGCGCGGTGATGGCGGCAAAAGCTGCTCAACCGCACTGGGCAGCCGTCAATCCGCAGCGGCGTGCGCGTATTATGTTCCGCTTCAAAGAGTTGATCGAGCGTAATATGGATGCGCTCGCACGTCTATTATCGGTCGAGCATGGCAAAGTTGTTGCGGACTCCAGGGGAGATATTCTGCGCGGTCTGGAAGTGATCGAGTTCTGCGCAGGCATCCCTTATGCCCTCAAAGGGGAATATACGCAGGGTGCAGGGCCGGGGATCGACGTCTACTCCATGCGCGTACCGCTTGGCGTTGTGGCTGGCATCACCCCGTTTAATTTTCCCGCGATGATTCCGATGTGGATGATGGGTCCTGCACTTGCTGCCGGCAATGCCTTCATCCTGAAACCTTCCGAGCGTGACCCCTCGGTCCCGGTACGCCTTGCTGAACTGTTGATTGAGGCGGGCCTACCCCAAGATATCATGCAGGTCGTGCATGGCGACAAGGAAGTCGTTGATGCGATCATCGATCATCCAGATATTGCGGCAATCAGCTTCGTGGGCTCGTCAGAGATCGCCCAGAGCGTTTATGCACGCGGAACCGCCGCCGGGAAGCGCGTCCAGGCAATGGGTGGCGCCAAGAACCATGGTATTGTCATGCCAGATGCTGATTTTGACCAGGCTGTCACTGACATCATTGGAGCAGCTTATGGCTCGGCCGGCGAACGCTGTATGGCGCTGCCCGTTGTCGTTCCGGTCGGCGAGGAAACCGCGGATCGACTGCGGGGTCGGCTGGTCGATGCAATCAGCGGATTGCGCGTTGGCAGCGCGCTTGATCCCGAAGCACATTATGGGCCCCTCATCAGCGCCCACCACAAGGCACGGGTCGAACACTATATCCAGATAGGCGTTGACGAAGGTGCTGAGCTCGTTGTCGATGGTCGTGATTTTGAACTGCAAGGGTATGAACAAGGCTTCTTTGTCGGTCCCACGCTATTTGATCATGTGACGACAAAGATGCAGACCTATACTGATGAGATTTTTGGGCCGGTACTGCAGATCGTGCGCGCAAAAACCTTCGAGGAGGCCGTCGCGCTGCCATCAGCACATCAATATGGCAATGGCGTTGCGATCTTCACCCGCAACGGGCATGCCGCGCGGGAATTCATACAACGCGTCGACGTTGGCATGGTCGGGGTCAATGTGCCGGTGCCGGTGCCCGTCGCCTACCATTCTTTCGGAGGCTGGAAACGCTCCGCTTTTGGTGACATGAATCAATATGGCCTGGAAGGTCTCCGCTTTTTTACCAAGACGAAATTGGTGACACAGCGTTGGCCGGACGGTTCGGCAACGGGGAATAATGCCTTCCTTATCCCGACCATGGCCTGAACTTACGCGTGACCAGGCAAACGTTTCAGAAATCATGAACGCCAAAAGAGTCCGATAAAACCTTCTAAGAAGCTGCTTAGGCTAAAAAGCTATAGTAGCCTTCGCGTGCCACGCCGCCCCCTGATTGTCCATCGCTGCTTGTCTATCGGGACGAAGAGCCGGTAAGCGTGCATCCCATGATCGTCAAACAGCCTAATCGCGCCCTGATGCTGTTCACCCTGCGGGGATCGGTGCTGCCGGTCATCCTGCCCAAAGTTTCGCTGATCATGGCGATCTCCACGGCCCTGGCCATTGTTCTACATGCCCATCCGGGTACCTATCCCGAATTCAGCAGCGTGCCGTTCACCCTGTTCGGGCTGGCTCTGTCGATCTTCCTCGGGTTCCGCAATAACGCCTGTTATGATCGATGGTGGGAAGGACGAAAACTGTGGGGTGCGGTCGTGATCGAGATGCGGACCCTGGCACGGGATGTCATTGCTTTTCTTCCCGCCGCGCATCCGGGCCGGACGCATGTCCTGAATCAGTGCATCGCTTATGCATATCTGCTGAAAGCAAGGCTGCGGGATGAAGAGGGCCTTGATGAAGCAGAAGGTTATCTCTCTGCTCAGGAGCATACCAGCCTGCTTCCCATGCGTAACCGACCGGAAGCAATCCTGCGCAGCATCATGGAAGAAGTCGCAGAATGGGGGCGTCAGGGTCTGCTGTCAGACATCCCCATGATGACACTGGAGACACGCCTCCATGCCATTGGTGCTGCACAGGGCGGCTGCGAACGGATCGTCTCGACAAGTACACCTTTCGCCTACACGCTGCTGCTGCATCGGACAGCGTGGATTTTCTGCCTGCTGCTGCCATTTGGCTTCGTATCCACCCTCGGTTTTGCAACTCCATTGTTGACCGGCGTGCTCGCCTACACATTTTTCGGACTGGATGCGCTCAGCGACGAATTGGAACAGCCTTTCGGCCTGCATCAGAACGATCTGCCACTGAATGCGATCGTGCGTGGCATCGAGATTGATTTGCTCGAAGCCCTGGGGGTTAAAGAGCTTCCAGAGCCTCTTGCCCCGATAAATGGAGTGCTAACCTAATCCGGCTGACGATCAGGGCAGAGGATCGTCTCCCGCTCCGTCACAATGGCGCGGAGTGGAAAATCCGTTGCCTCCACCGGCACGTCTTCCAGCTCAAACGCCGCAAAAGCACAACCGATTGCATGCACTGAAGGCAGTGCGGCAAGGGTACGGTCGTAATAACCACCCCCATAACCAAGTCGGTTTCCGGTGCGGTCGAAGGCCAGAAGTGGCACCAGCACCGTTTCAGGAACAATCTCAGGCCCATCAGGATGCAAGGTGCGGAAACGCCCTTCGATCATTGCCACGCCCGGAGTCCACTCACGGAAAATCAGCTTTTCCCCTTTCTTCGTCGTCACCGGCAGGGCAATTCGATGTCCACCCGCATACAGCGCCGCCATCAGAGGCCTCAGATCAAGTTCACCGGGAAGAGGCCAGAAAGCTGACACGATATGGCCTGGTGTGGGAGGAAGGTCGCGGAGCAGATTTTCACCCAGGGCTATCCCGGCCGAGGGATCGAGCGATTCGCGCAAGGCGTAGGCACGCTGGCGCAGGGCCTGTTTACGCCCGGCAAGGGACATGTCCTGATCAGCCAACATCATCACGACCGCGTCATAGTGCGAAAAAGGAAAAAGGGGAGCCACCCTGGCCGTTGGCGTATCATCCTCCTCAGACCTGCTAGAGCAGGTGGGCACCGGATATCATGACCACGATCATGACAGCGCCAGTTCCCGAGGGAATGCTTATCGGCCCGGGGGATTAATGTGCCTGACGCACCGGGCAGCTCCACAGACCTGTTTAAAGGTGGTTGAACGAAGCCGCAATCTCTTCCGCACGTTCGGCCAGACGTCGCAGCCTTTCAATAAAGGCGGGATCATCCTGCACGGCAGGCACACCCTCCTCATGCCGTGTCTCCCCGTAGGTGGCACGGCTCGGGTCCTGGCGCAGCTGCCTGACTTCCCGGCGCAGATCGTGAATTTCGTCCGCCATGATCAAAGACGCCAGCACCAGCAAGCGTGCTTCCCCGCTCTGTCCGCCTTGCGACTTGATATTGTCGATCCGGTCCTCGACCTGCTGTGCCATGGCCTGGAGATGATGCTCCTGCCCGTCCTCGCAGCCGACTGTGTAAGCGTATCCATTGATGCGCACCGTCACTTGCGCCATTTGCCTGTCCCTCCCTGAGACTGGCAGCCATCAGCCTCTGCCATGGAGTCTGGTGCCCTATGAGTCGGGTCCCGACCTGAACTGTCCTGGCTTACTGCCATGAATTATAATGAGGTGGGGTAAAACTTCCCGCCTCTTCCGTGGGCGTCCCATAGCTGACTGAATGATATGAACCATCATATGCCTGAGGAGCAGGTGCGGATGCCGGTGATGGAGGAGCCGCCATGTTGCCTGCTTCCGCTACGGTCGAGAAATCATTTGGCCCTTCATGAGGGACTGCTTCAACCGGAGGTGACGTTGTTTCCAGGTCAGGCAGTGCGGCCGGCCTGTCTTCGGCCAGCACCTCACGTAACTGTGTCACCAGATAATCGATCCGCGCAGCGAGATCCTCCAGCCTGGGATCGGGTCCCTGCTGAGGGAATGGCTGCCCCCTGGTCGTATTGGCGAGGCGATCCAGAGCAGCCTCGATCCGCGCAGTGGCTTCCACCGCCTCAATCTTTCCGGCCATTGATCCTCCGCCGCCTACTTATTCCTGTCTTGCGTTGAAACCCGCCAACCGCTTGAAGGTCAAGCATGATTCGGTTCGGCGCAGTCATTGTCCATGGAATGGAAGATATCAGAAGGACACTTTGGCATGCCTCTGTCGCGCAAACCGGCGTAGGCTTGCTCTCAACACCGGGGGCATTGGCGTCCGGCGGCTGCGGGTGGTGGCTGGCCATGATGCAGGCCGCCAGCAAGGAGTTTCCCGATATTCCTTTTCAGTCGCTCGCGGATTGCGGGAATGTACCCGGATTGGCAGCTTCCCTTTTACGGGCGACTTGGCCCGTTGACGAAACCGTGACATGGCAATCGGGCGAGTCCCCTCCTCTGATGCTCATTCTCTCTCCTTCCCCCGCCAGTACGGCCGTCGGTTTTATGGCGGAGTCGGCACGGGTTCCCCTGCTCTCCACACCACCACCGGCCTTTCATCTGCCATTGAAGGGCGGGCGAAACGACACCACTCTTGAAGCTCTGCTCACATGGCTCAAGACCCCGGCGTGACAGACGCGCTCCGCTGGGCTACGAGCGCGACAAAGCCCAAGCAGGAGAACGGCCCGATGCGTATCACGCCTGTCGTCAAATCGATCCTCGATAAATACGAGAGCGACAATCCGGGAACTAAAACCAACCTCGCCCGCATCCTGATGGAAGGGCGTCTGGGAGGAACCGGCAAGCTGGTCATTCTGCCGGTGGATCAAGGGTTTGAGCATGGCCCGGCCCGCAGTTTCGCACCCAACCCGCCTGCCTACGACCCGCATTATCATTTCGACCTCGCTATTGAAGCCGGGCTGAGCGCCTATGCCGCGCCGCTGGGTATGATCGAGGCCGGTGCAGGCACCTATGCCGGCTCCATTCCGCTGATCCTGAAAGTCAATTCCTCCAACAGCCTCGCCGTTACCAAGGATCAGGCCGTTACCGGCACCGTGGCCGATGCGCTGCGTCTGGGCTGTTCCGCCATCGGCTTCACTATCTATCCGGGCAGCGAATACGCGTTCGACCAGATGGAAGAACTGCGTGAACTTGCGGAAGAAGCCAAATCCGCCGGTCTCGCCGTGGTGGTATGGAGCTATCCGCGCGGTCCGGAACTGGACAAAAAGGCCGAGACCGCACTGGATATTTGCGCCTATGCCGCGCATATGGCCGCCCTGCTCGGCGCGCACATCATCAAGGTGAAGCCGCCGACCGATGCGGTCAGCCTTCCCGCCGCCCAGAAAACCTACGAGACCCAGAACATCGATCGTTCAACGCTGGCCAAACGTGTCGCGCATGTGGTGCAGGCATCCTTTGCGGGCCGTCGCATCGTCGTGTTCTCCGGCGGCGAAACCACGGGCACCGACCAGCTGCTGGATACCATCCGTGGTTTGCGGGATGGGGGCGCCAACGGTTCCATCATCGGCCGCAACACCTTCCAGCGCCCGCGTGCGGAAGCTCTGGAGCTGCTGGGGAAGATCATTGATATCTTCCAGAACAAGGCCTGATGAATGATGGACGAGCGCTGCAGGCTCTATCTGATCACGCCTCCGGCGCTCAATTCCGACAGCTTCGCCGATACGCTCGCCCGTGCGCTGGACGCGGGCGATGTCGGTGCGCTTCAAATCCGGCTGAAAAACCTAGAGGACGATGCATTGCGCCATGCCATAGACCGGCTGCGCCCTGTTGCCCATGATCGCGGCGTTGCCGTCATCCTGAACGATCGCCCCGATCTGGTGGCGGCAACTGGCTGTGACGGTGCGCATATCGGTCAGGAGGATGGCGACATCATCGCTGCACGGGCGCTGTTGGGTGATCTGACTCTCGGCGTTTCCTGCCATGGCAGTCGCGATCTGGCGATGAGCGCGGGGGAAGCTGGCGCCGATTACGTGGCATTCGGCGCATTCTACCCTTCCACATCGAAAGAGGTCGTGCCTGAGGCAACCCCTGACCTGCTGGCCTGGTGGTCGGAGATGATGGAGCTGCCGAGCGTTGCCATTGGCGGCATCGACCCGACCAATGCCGCCCCTCTGGTCAAGGCAGGGGCCGATTTTCTGGCTGTCATCGGCGCGGTCTGGAATCATCCTGATGGCCCCGCTGCCGGGGTCAAGGCGCTGAATAGTGCCATTCAGGCCGCTCTGACCGACGATCTGTAACGTCCCGATCTATTCCTCGGGCAACCACTGCACCTGCTGGATCCGGTCCGCGCCGGAGGCCAGCATTGCCAGACGGTCAAATCCCATCGCAATCCCCGCCGCCTGCGGCATTCCAAAGGCGAGCGCGGCAAGAAAATCCTCGTCCAGCGGCCAGTTCTGTCCATCCAGCGCCTGCCGCCTGCTGCGGTCGATCAGGAAGCGCCGTCTCTGCTCCTCCGCATCGGTCAGCTCTACAAAGGCATTGGCCAGTTCGATACCGCAGACAAACAGCTCGAAGCGTTCTGCAACGCGGGGATCATTTGGGCAGGGTCGTGCCAGCGCGGCCTGCGCCACAGGCCAATGGGTGAGGAAAGTCGGGTGTTCCCGCCCCAGATGGGGCTCGATCCTGTCAAGCAGCAGGCGAAAGAACAGATCCTCCCAACCCTCTCCCTCACGCAATCTTACACCGGCAGATTCAGCGAGGGCCGGAGCATCATCAGCCGTGGCGAGCACATCGGCACCTGTATAGCGGGCAAAAGCATCAGCCACAGTCAGGATTTCCGGCTCGTCGATCCGGGTGGTTACACCGCCGCTCGATACGACGGGCGGCAGGACCGAACGCAGTAACTCCATCGTCTCTGCGATCAGATCGGCCATGGAACTGCCGGGACGGTACCATTCCAGCATGGTGAATTCCGCCGCATGACGGGCGCTGCCTTCACCGTTGCGCCAGACCCTGGCCAGCTGAAAAATCGGCCCTGCCCCGGCCACCAGCAGCCGCTTCATGGCAAATTCGGGACTGGTGTGCAGCCAGAGGGGTGTCACTATCCCATCCACTCCGATCCGCTCCGTCCGGAATGCCTGAAGATGGACTTCCTCACCAGGAGCCGGGACAACACAGGGCGTCTCGACCTCCAGATAGGAGCGCGCATCGAAAAACGCCCGCACGGCACGTGTCAGTGCGGAACGGCGGTGTAGAAAGGGAAGACGGTCCGCAAAGCGGTCCGGATGCCAGGTCGGTCTTGCCATATTAACTCTTTGCCAGCCCCGGCTCATTGCCGGAAGAGGTCTGAGAGCCTAGATGCTCTTCATGCCCGATGGTTCATGTCATGATCCGAAAGACGCCGAGGAACGCCGTCATTCGCACACGCCGCGCAGCCTGCGTAGTCTGGCTGATCTGCGGCAAGCCGGGCTGATTGATGACGAGACGCCATTGCAGGCGGTCGCCGCGCAATATGCCATTGCTATTCCCCCTGCGATGCAGGCGCTGATCACGGACCGACACGATCCGATTGGCCTGCAGGTAATCCCCGATACGGCAGAAATAGTCACCGCCCCCTATGAAAGTGTTGATCCTATTGGGGATGATGCCCTGTCGCCCGTTCCCGGCATCGTTCATCGCTATCCTGACCGTGCCCTGTTGAAGCCCCTGCTCATCTGCCCTGTCTATTGCCGTTTCTGCTTCCGACGGGAGCATGTCGGGCCAGATGGAGGCATGCTTTCCAAGGAACAGCTCAGAATTGCCCTCGACTGGCTGGCTGGCCATCCCCAGATAAGGGAGGTCATTCTGACAGGCGGTGATCCGCTGATGCTTTCTCCAAGAAGATTATCTTTTATTGTCAATGAATTAAATAATATTCCTCATATTGATATCATCCGTATTCATAGCCGCGTTCCAGTGGCTGATCCGGGTCTCATAACGCAAGCCATGCTGGATGCGCTGGAAACGGATAAAGCCCTTTTTCTGATATTACATACGAATAATTCAAAAGAACTGACTGATCTTGCAGCTTTATCAATTCAGTCTTTCCAGCGTCGAGGCATCCCCGTGCTGAGCCAGACCGTCCTGCTACGAGGGGTCAATGATTCTGCGGATGCGCTGGAGGCGCTTTATCGTCGCCTGCTGCGTCTTCGGGTGAAGCCCTATTATCTGCACCAGTTGGACGCTGCTCCCGGTACAGCAAGGTTCCGCGTGCCGGTCGAGGAAGGGCGTGCCATCCTTCGTACCTTGCGTGGCCGTATCAGCGGCCTTGCATGGCCCACTTACGTCATCGACATTCCCGGCGGATATGGGAAAGTACCGGTTGATCCGGATTATCTGGAGTCAGATGGCTCCGTCCGCGACATCAATGGCCACCGCCACATTTTGTCTGGAGAGGCTTTGCCATGACTGCATCCAAGCATCCTGCCCTGCGCGGCCTCTCTGTTTTCTTGCTGCCTTGCGCTCTGGGCATCCTGCTGGCTGGCTGTGCCACTCAGGAGGAGATCATCAGCAATCAGGAAACCCTTCTGTCTGCAGCGGGCTTTGTCATCAAACCCGTCAATACGCCGGAACGCCAGACCAGCCTTGCCACCCTGCCCCCCAACCGCATCGTCATGCAGCCCTCCGGCGACAAGATGACGTTCCTGTATGCCGATCCGGTGGTGTGCAAATGCCTTTTTGTGGGTGATCAGCCTTCCTTCAGCCGCTATCAGCAGATGACGTTCCAGCAACGTCTGGCGAATCAGGCGCAGTCGACCGCCCTCGCCTACCAGAGCGCCTCCTTCGGCTGGGGGCCATGGGGCGGAGGACCATGGGGCTGGGGGTGGGGTGGCGGCATGTGGGGACCGGGCTGGGGGTGGTAAGATTGCCCGCTCTGAAGTCCCTCAATGCCCATGATCCCATATGCATGGCCGCCTTCGCCGTCATAACAGGTTGCCGGTTCCGGCGGTTCGGTCTAGACAGCCGCCCGTCGGGGATATTTCCGTCCCGGACACTCGTCTACATCCACCCGAGAGTTTAATTTCATGAAGCAGCAGGCAAACCTGATTCGTGCCGGTCAGGTGATCGAGCATGACGGACGCCGCTGGACCGTCCTGAAGCAGCAGATCATCACCCCCGGCAAAGGTGGTGCCTTCATTCAGGTGGAAATGCGCGATCTGAAAACCGGCAACAAGACCAACGAACGCTGGCGCACCGCCGATACGGTCGAACGTCTGATGACGGAGGAAAAGGATTACACCTATTCCTACACCGATGGTGACAATCTGGTTCTGATGGACCCTGAAACTTTTGAACAGGCCCTGATCCCGGCCGAGATTCTGGGGGATGCAGTGGCCTTCCTGCAGGACAACATGCAGGTAACAGTTGATCTGGTCGAAGGTGACCCGGTGGCCATCCACCTGCCTGCTCAGGTGACGCTGGAAATCGTGGAAGCCGATCCGGTGGTGAAGGGTCAGACCGCGTCTTCTTCCTATAAGCCTGCCAAGCTGTCCAACGGCGTGCGCGTCATGGTCCCGCCCTTTATCGAGGCCGGCGAGCGCATCGTGGTCCGCACTGAAGACTCCACCTATGTGGAACGTGCGAAGTAATATCTGCACTGCATGAGGATGCCGATCCCGCCGCGCCGACGCTTTTCAGGCACGGCGGGCTGGCGTATCCAGTCACCCTGAGTTTGTTTTTTCTCCGCCCGGAGCGCCAACGTATCATGGCCCTACGCCTGTCCCCTCATATGACCGTCATGCAGAACGCGGCGCAGCGTGCCGCCAAGCGGCTGCTGCGCGATTTCAACGAGGTGGAGCAGCTGCAGGTCAGTGTGAAAGGTCCGTCGGACTTCGTCTCCCAGGCCGATCTGCGCTCGGAACAGTCGATCCGTGATGATCTGACCAAGGCACGCCCCGGTTATGCCCTGCTGATGGAAGAAAGCGGCGCGTCGGGTGGCGATAACTGGACATGGCGCTGGGTGGTTGATCCGCTGGACGGGACCACGAATTTCCTGCACGGCATCCCTCACTGGGCCATCAGCATCGGGCTGGAACGGCGTCTTCCGGATGGCAACACCGAACTGGCCGCCGCCGTGGTCTATTCTCCCGCAGTCGATGAAATGTTCTGGGCGGAAAAAGGCGCAGGCGCCTTTCTGAACGAGCGTCGCCTACGGGTCTCAGCACGCCGGGAGCTGCACGATGCCGTGTTTGCCACCGGCATTCCTTTTGCAGCCGTCAGCGCCCCGCGCCGTCTGGCTTTTGCCCGCACACTCGGTACCTTGATGCCGCAGGTGGCCGGTATCCGCCGCTTCGGCTCAGCCGCGCTTGATCTCGCCTGGGTTGCGGCAGGGCGCTATGATGGATTCTGGGAACTTGGGCTGAAACCTTGGGACGTTGCCGCCGGGCTGCTGCTGGTACGGGAGGCAGGGGGCTATGCTGTCGATCCAGCCGGTGCCGATCCGCTCTATACCGGGGATGTCGTCGCCAGCAACGGCCATCTGCATACCAAACTGCTTGATATCGTGCAGGATGGGGTAGCTGCATCCCGCACAAGTTGATTCATCGCTGTTCCATGGATTGAGTCTGGTCTGGAGGGCAGGATATGAATACCGCCATGAAGCGCATGATGCCGTATTCCTTTTTCTCCGGCTTCTCCCGCACCATGCTGACGGTCATGCTCGCAATGAGTGCGCCTGTGCCATTGCATGAAGCGCATGCCGAAGCACAAGTTGATACGCGTGCCCTGGATCAGTTGGACGGCAACCCGGTGACGGGACAGCAGACCGACGAAGCAGTGCCCAAGCATCCGTCACCCACCAAAAACAGCAAGAAACACAAAGCTGTATCCAGTAAGAAGACTTTTTCGAAAGAAGAGAATGCTAAAAAACCGGCGACACCGCCAGCACCGCCGGTGAAAATGCCCTCAACGCCCCCTGTTGCACCTGTTATTGCGCCGCCCCTGCCTTCAGCACCCGACCATACCTCTCCGCCCGTGCCGCCACCTGTCGTGGCTGCGGATGCACCGGGGGGGCTGTCCACAACCGGTGAAGGATTGAGGGTTATGTTCGGCTCAGGTCGTTCCGACATCAGCCCCGCCACCAATGACGCGTTGCGGGAAGCCACCCGGGAAGTCAGTAAGCTGTCGAATGAGAGTGTTACCATCCTCGCTTATGCTCCCGGCACCGCTGACGACCCCTCCACCGCACGCCGCCTGTCCCTGTCCCGCGCCCTGACCATCAGAAGCGCCCTGATTGCGGCGGGCATGCCCTCAACCAAAATTTTTGTCCGCGCTCTCGGTAGCAATATCGGCAACGGGCCTGCGGACAGAGCCGATATTATTCGAACACAGCCGAGCAAGGCTCCGCCCCAAGCTGACGCCAAACCTGACAATAAGCCGCCAGAACAGCCTCCTCAGGCGCAAGGACACCCGTAATGAGCCTCGCGACCAGCTCGACACGTGCTCCCAATATGGTCAAGCCGGTTGCGTATCTTCTCCGGATGCTTGCGTTTCTTGCTGCTGTCGGGGGAATTGCAGTTGCGCTGGAACCGGCGCTGAAGCCGATCTTTCTGCATAATCCGTACCTGAACGGGCTGATCCTGCTGATCCTTCTGCTCGGCATTATCTGGAACCTCCGGCAGGTGACCAGGCTGGAACCGGAAGTACGCTGGCTGACCTCCTTCCGGCGGGATCAGGCACCCGACAGCGGCAGTCAACCCCGCCTGCTCGCCCCCATGGCCAGCATGCTGGTGACCAGGGCCGCCAGCACCACACGGCCGGGAGAAAAACGCTTTACCCTCTCGGCCTCGGCGATGCGATCGGTGCTCGATACGATTGCCAGCCGTCTGGATGAAAGCCGGGAACTGTCCCGCTATATGACCGGATTGCTGATTTTCCTGGGCTTGCTGGGCACATTCTGGGGGCTGTTACGCACCATTGGCGGGGTCAGTGACGTCATCTCCGGGATGTCGGTCAACGGATCCGGTGATGTGAACATGATGTTCGAGCAGCTGAAATCCGGACTGGCCCGCCCGATCGCCGGAATGGGCACCGCATTCTCCGCCAGCATGTTCGGTCTGTCCGGCGCATTGGTGCTGGGCTTTCTGGATCTGACCGCCGGACAGGCACAGAATCGCTTCTTCAATGAGCTTGAAGAGTGGCTGGCCGGGTTGACCCGTCTTTCCTCCGGCGCGCTCGGGGCGGATGGTGAAGGCAGCGTGCCGGTCTATATACAAGCCCTGCTGGAACAGACCGCCGAAAACATGGAACGGCTTCAACAGACTCTCGCTCGGGGAGAGGAAAACCGTCAGGCCTCTCATCAGGCACTGCTTGCATTGACCGAGCGGATCGGATCACTTTCCGACACAGTGCGTACCGGCCAGCAGGTGATGGTCAAAATTGCGGAGGCCCAGAATCAGCTTACCCCGGTCCTGCGCGCTCTGAACGAACGATACGATGAAGAGCGCAGCCTGTCGGAACTGCTGCAAACCCATATGCGCGCCGTCGAAGCACTGTTGCAGCGTCAGATGACCGAGGCCGAACAGGGCCGCATTCAATCCACTGCCGAACTCCGCAACGATCTGCGCATCCTGACCCGCACGGTCGGCGCGCTGGCAGACGACGCGCAGGGCTGAGATGGCGCTTTCCCGGCGGCGCAACACCAGCGGCGAAAACCTTCATGTCTGGCCTGGCTATGTAGATGCCCTGTCTACCCTGCTGATGGTTATCATCTTTGTGCTGCTGGTCTTTGTGCTGGCACAGGCTTTTCTGTCCTACACGCTGGCCGGTAAAGAGCACAGGCTTGATGAGCTGAACCGGCAGCTGGCCATCATTTCTCGTCAATTCGCGCTGGAGCAACAACACAGCAGGCAACTTGCGCACTCTCTTGAACGGTTACGCAATGAAGCGGCCGCGAAAGAAGCCGATATGGCCCGTCTGAGGACACAGACCGGCGTACTGGCCGAGCAGAAATCCCGTCTGGAAAGCCAGCTTGCCGGTCGTGATCAGGATGTAAAACACGCCGAGGCAAAGCTTGCTGAACTGGACCAGACCATCCACAGCAAGGATACCGCTCTGGACAGGCTGCATGACGATCTGGAAGCCATTCGCCGCCAACTTGCCGCCGTGCAATCGGCACTGGATGCATCGGAGAAAGAGGCCCAATCCAAAGACCGCACCATCGCCGATCTCGGTATGCGCCTGAACGTCGCACTGGCCGAGAAAGTCGAGGAGCTGAAAAAATATCGCAGCGAGTTCTTCGGCAAGTTGCGGGAAGTCCTCGCCGGGCGACCTGGGATTCAGGTGGTGGGTGATCGCTTCGTGTTTCAGAGTGATGTGCTGTTTCCATCCGGCAATGCCGATCTGACCGAACAAGGGCGCCAGCAGGTGAAGGATATCGCCGCCGCGCTGATCCAGCTGTCGAAAAAATTTCCGCCCAACGTCAACTGGCTGCTGCGGGTCGATGGACATGCCGATCGGCAGAAAATGGTCAATGGCAAATTCGCTTCCAACTGGGAGCTATCGGCTCAACGCGCCATTAATGTGGCCCGGCTACTGATCGAACAGGGTGTCCCCGGCAACCATGTCTCGGCTGACGCCTTCGCGGATTATCAGCCCGTCTCCCAGGGAGATAGCGAAGCTGATCTGGCAAAAAACCGGCGGATCGAATTGCGTCTGACGGATCGCTGACCCGGTCAGGCAAAAAAACGCGGTGCGACATATTTTGTTACGTGAGCGCCATTCTTTCGTCAGGCGTTACCCGTATATCCCGGCCGTTCAATGGCAGGAAGACTGTCTGAAACCACGGATCAACGCCTTTCGGAGCCATTTTTATGCCGTTCGCTCTTACGCCACGCGTCGTGCGCATCATGCGTGCCACAGTCGGTTTTATACTTGTCTTCAGCCTCTCCATGCTTGCGGGCATGACGGATGCAATCGGCTTTCTGTCGGTCGATGAATTCATGTCGTTCATGAGCGGCAATACCACACGGATGGGGGTGGCGCTCAGTCTGGAAAATATTGAGCGGTTCGAGCGACTTGCGCTGGTCATCGCCATGTTTGTAGTCGGTAACGCTCTCGGTATGATGCTGAGCTACTCCACGCGCCGACTACGGATTCCAGTACTGATGCTGTTCATAAGCACCCTGCTGTGCATCGCCGCGGGCTGGCCGGGTGATGAGATGGGTACACCTTCTCTGGTTTGCGCGGTCATTGCGATGGGCGCACTCAACAACGTGGTTGATAATGTCGAAGGAGTCGCTCTGGCGCTGACCTATGTCAGCGGCGCATTGTCGAAATTCGGGCGTGGGCTGGGGCGCTTCATGATGGGCGATCGCAATCTGGACTGGTTGGCGCAGATCGTCCCATGGGGGGGGCTGGTGGTCGGTGCCACCATCGGCGCCGCCCTTCAGGAACATTACGGACGCCATGGTCTTTGGGCATGCTTCGCCGTATCCCTGATCCTGACCACGACATCGGTGCTGATCCCCCGCGCCTGGCAGCGCCGGTTCGGTTAAGCCACTGCCGACAGGGTTCAGGAGGCGGGATGAATCTCCATCCCGTCGAAACCTGGTTCAAGACCCGGGGGAAGATTGGCCTGCATCCATGCCCAGTCGAGATCATAGCCCATATGGGTCAGCACGGTACGCCTGACCCCGATCCTCGCCGCCCATTGAGCGACCAGAGTAATATGGGCATGCGTTGCGTGCTTCTGTCGCTGAAAGCATCCGACAACCCAGGTGTCGATGCCTTTCAACAGATCCAGCACCTCCGGATCCATGGCTACGACATCCGTCGAGTATGCAAATCGGCCTATCCGAACCCCCAGCGAACGCACATAGCCGTGATCCTGATCGAGCAGCGTCACCGGGAACCCGGCGATGGTGAGGTCCTGCCCGGCCTCCACCTGATGCGGCACCAGTACGGGGCGGTAAAATCCCGGAGGTTTCCATGGACGGAACGCATAATCGAAGCGAAGCGTCAGCTCCTCAATCGTTTTTGGGCTGCCGTAAGCGTCAATGGGCTTCCCTGTCAGGCGGTTCAGGATGCGGACATCATCCAGTCCGGTAATGTGGTCGGCATGGGCATGGGTAAACAGCACCGCATCAATGCCCGCGATACCGGTTGCCAGCAATTGTGCCCGTAGATCAGGACCAGTATCGATCAGCAGGCGTCGTCCATCCTGCTCGATCACGATGGACGAGCGTGTACGCTGGTTTCTGGGTTCGGATGGGTCGCAGGCTCCCCAATCCCCTCTGCCATCCTCACCACCGAGCTGGGGAACCCCGGCAGAACCTCCACAGCCGAGAATGACGACGCGCATCATGTTGTTCTTGTGAACAGACGGCGGAAATTGGCCGTGGTCAGCGCTGCGATCTCCTCCACAGACATGCCGCGCACCGAAGCCAGTGTTTCCGCCGTGCGTGCCATATGGGCAGGCTCATTGCGCTTGCCGCGATGCGGTACCGGAGCAAGATAGGGAGAGTCTGTCTCCAGCAGCAGCCGATCAGAAGGCAGATCGGCAACAATCGCACGCAATTCGGTCGATTTGGGAAAAGTCAGGATACCCGACAGGCTGAAATAGCCACCGATCGCAGCCGCCCGTTCCGCCAGCCCACGCCCGGAACTGAAACAATGCAGCAGAAAAGGGAAAGCCCCATTCCGGTGTTCTTCCTCCAGCAAACCGGCAATATCGTCGTCCGCATCCCGCGCATGAATACAAAGCGGCAGGCCGGTTTCCCTCGCCGCATGGATATGCCGACGGAAGCTTTCCTTCTGCACATCCACCGAAGCCCGATCGTAGAAGTAATCAAGGCCGGATTCACCAATCCCTACCACTTTCGGATGACGGGTCAGGGCTACCAGATCGGCAACCTCCGGCATGGCCTCCTCATGAGCATGCTGGGGATGAACACCAATGGTGCACCAGACCCCGGGATGCGCTTCCGCACAGGCGATCAACCATGGTGTCTGTGACAGGCGCACGGAAATTGTCACCATCTCCTCGACCCCGGCTGCTTGCGCACGGCTCAGCAGATCGGACAGCTCGGCCTCGAAGTAATCCAGATGACAATGACTATCGATCAGCATAATGGCTCAAGCAGCCTCATCAACAAAACGGGGGAAGATACCCTGAGGGGCTGGCAGGCGAGTGCCCTCCGCCAGATGCGTCTCCAACGCATCAAACGGAATCTGCTCACCGGCTGCTTCCGGCACGCCGAGCTGCACCAGCATACGGGCAGCGCTGTCAGGGACGAAAGGCTGCATCACCGTGGCGATAATCCGCAGCACATCAGCCAGAACACGCAATACATCCCGCATCCGGTCTGGATCGGTTTTCTTCAGCGCCCAGGGCGCCTGACGGTCGATATAGCCATTGGCGGCTCGGATGACTTTCCATGCCTCCTCCAACGCTTCATGAAACGCCTGGCGCTCGATCTGCGCGCCCATTTTCACCGGTAGGGAGGCCGCATCACGTAGCAAGGTGGCGTCATCCTCGGTCTCCGCCCCACGCGCAGGCAACGCACCATCACAGTTACGGGCGATCAGGGACAGGGTTCGCTGCGCCAGATTACCGAGATCATTGGCCAACTCGGTATTCATCCGCCCGATCATGGCGCGACGGCTGAAATCGCCATCATTTCCGAACGGCACTTCCCGCAGCAGGAAAAACCGGACCGGATCGAGGCCGAACTCATCCACCAGCGCACCCGGCTCGATCGTATTGCCGAGCGACTTGCTCATTTTCTCGCCCTCGACCGTCCACCAGCCATGCGCGAACACGCGTCGCGGCAGCGGCAGGCCCGCAGCCATCAGGAAGGCTGGCCAGAAAATCGCGTGGAAACGCAGGATGTCCTTGCCGACCATATGCAGATCGGCCGGCCAGAACGGCCAGGCGGGTGAAGTTTCGTCAGGATAACCCACAGCCGTCAGATAATTGGTCAGCGCATCCAGCCAGACATAGACAACATGGTTTGCATCACCCGGCACCGGCACCCCCCAGGAGAAGCTGGTGCGGCTGATGGAAAGATCGGTCAGCCCCTGTTTAACGAAGCTGATCACCTCGTTCCGGCGGGCCTGCGGTGCAATGAAATCGGCCTGATCCTCATAAAGCTTGAGCAGTGCATCCCCCCAGCGGGACAGACGGAAGAAATAGCTCGGCTCCGTCACCCGCTCCACCGGCGCACCGGTCGGTGCATAGCGCTTGCCGTCAGGCTTCAGCGTGAGCTCGTCCTCGCCATAGAAAGCCTCATCACGGACCGCGTACCAGCCCTCATAACTGCCGAGATAAATTTCTCCACGTTCCTCCAACCTGGACCACAGGGCGGCCACTGCTTTCTTGTGCTCAGGTTCGGTGGTGCGGATAAACCGGTCATGAGAGGTGTTCATTTTCTCCGCCATGGCGCGGAAACCATCGGCCATACCGTCGATGAAAGTCTGGGGATCGACCCCGGCATCGGCAGCAGCTTTCTCGACCTTCTGGCCATGCTCGTCTGTGCCGGTCAGAAAGAACACATCCCTGCCCTCCAGACGCTTCCAGCGGGCCAGAACGTCGGTGGCAACACAGGTATAGGCGTGCCCGATATGGGGGGCACCGTTCACGTAATAGATCGGGGTCGTGCAATAGTAACGGGTGTTCATGACGGGTCCAGAAGGCTGAGGCCGGCGAATATCGCCTGCCTTTTATCCAGGTGGAAACGCTCGGTCTCATCCTGAAGACGTCCCAGCGCGTGCCACACGTCGCTCCATCCATCAAGTGGGCGACGGCAAAGGAATTCATCCGCCCCACTGCCGGAGCGCGCCGCCTGCCGCACCATTCTGACCAATATGGCCCGCAGCAGCAGCATGAAGGTCGAAAAAGCCGTGTCCCCTTTCGTCAGCATATCAGCCAGATCATGCCGCTGGCTGGCTGATGGAGGGGCGCGCAGAATATCCTCTGCCAGACGGGACAGGGCCAGCCCGTCCTCCTTCGCCAGTTGCAGCGCCCGGCCCGGCGCACCCTCCGACAGCCCGGCCAACAGATCGCGCTCAGACGCCGCCAGATCAGGCAGCAGGGTGGCCAGCACATCCTTCATGGGCGCAGCTTCCAGCGCCTGAAGCCGCAGCATACGGCAGCGAGAGCGGATCGTCGGCAAAAGCCTGCCGGGAGAAGAACAACTCAGTAGCAGGATCGCCCTTGGCGGAGGCTCCTCCAACACTTTCAACAGGGCATTGGCAGCATGACGGTTCAGCGTATCGGCTCCATCGACGATCACGACACGCCAGCCGCCTTCCGCCGGTGTCAGATGCAGGAAAGAGGCGATCTCCCGCACGTCATCAACGACAATTTCGGTGCGCTGGCGCTTGCGGCGCTCATCCCAGCCAGCCTCAATGCTCAAGAGATCGGCATGGGTGTCGGCAGCCACACGCCTGAAAACAGGATGTTCCGGCGACAGCCATAACAGGCTGTCCGCCTTCTTCTCCTGTTGTGAGCTTTCCCCCTCCGGGGCTCCAGCCAGCAGCCAACGGGCAAATCGGTAAGCCAGCGTCGCCTTGCCAATCCCGGCGGGGCCGGTCAGCAGCCAGGCATGATGCAGCCGCCCTGAACGAACACTGGAAGCAAGTGTCGCTTCTACCGCCTCATGGCCATACAGCCGCGATGTCTGACGAGGCGTTTCCTCTGTCATGCAACCCCCGCCGCCGCAAAGGCCAAACGCGGATCACCCAGCTTCTCCGCCAATGCGGCCAGCGCCATACGGGTAACCTCGGCAGGGGGGCGTATCCCGTCCAGTACAACGCAACGCTGCGGGCTGGACGCGGCAATATCCAGAAAAGCCGCCCGCACCTGCTCAAAAAATGGCTTCCCGAGACGCTCGTACCGGTCAGCCACGGTCAGGGTGCCGGAGCGTGTGGCCAGCCGCTCTACCGATGCCTCGACCGGCGCATCGAGCACTAATGTTACCTCCGGGTCCAGTCCCAGCCATGCCGATAACGCCGCAATCCGCTGCCTGTCCGCCCCCTGACAATACCCCTGATAGGCCATGGTCGAATCATAATACCGGTCGCACAGAACCCAGATACCCTGTTCCAATGCAGGCCGGATGGTTCTGGCGACGTGCTGCGCCCTGGCCGCAAAATGCAGCAGGGTCTCGGCCAGACCATCCCAGTCCGGGCCATACAGCAGCAGGGAGCGAAGCTGCTCCGCCCCCTCCGTACCGCCGGGTTCTCTGGTGACCAGGGTTCTGATGCCCAAACTCTCCAGCGCCTCGGCAATGGCGCGGGTCTGGGTGGATTTGCCCGCCCCCTCACCGCCCTCAAGAGTGATGAAGCGGCCGGAAGAGGATGAAAATCGATTCAGGGCGTCTGTGCTCGGCATGGGCCTGATATGCACTGGCAGCCGTCCGCATGAAAGCAGAATCAAAACGGGCAGTCCGGTCAAGGACTACCCGTTCGTCATTCATGCGCCATATGGCATTCGCCAGATAGCAACAGATTACGGTGCAGGCGGATGCTCAATGATGTCTGCTGACTGCGTTTCGTCGCCCTGAGTATGGCTCGTTTGACGGCGGTTACGCTGCTCGGCCATGAACTGGTCAAATTCCTGTTTGTCCCGAGCCTGACGCAGGCGGTGCAGATAGTCCTGAAATTCGCGCTGTTCTTCCTCCAGCCGGCGGAGTGTCTCCTGCCGATAGGCATCGAACGCTTCATTGCCGCTACTGTCAGCCCGACGGGCACTCCCTCGGCCCGCACCCCTTTGCGTCCATGCACGGGAGAAAAATTCTTTCACGCCTTCTCCGGTTGGCTGGCTGGCACAGCCGTATGCGAATGGGCCACCCCAACCACATCCACCCCCTTCAGCCCGGGCCGTTTTCCAAGCATGGAGACGACCGCTCGTGCCCAGGAACCCCAATGCCAATAATCCCAACGGCCACCACAGCATGAACCCCAAAATCATCACGGCAAGCCAGCCTGCCTTTCCGAAAACGTCAATCCGTTCCGCCCACATGGACATGGCCCTTATCTGACACTCTCTATGTAAATGTTAGTCACATTCACATAGATGGGCAAGGGAAACCGCATTTCAAGAGACGTCTCCACTATTCTGCAAACCCAGCGACTGGAAATAGATCAGCAACCCCGCTTCCAAAAGCTCCTCCGGCGTCATCGGCAGCTTCCGGCGCGTATGGTCTTGTCTGCCCACAAAAAGCGACGCTATGCCATGCGCCATTGACCAGATATGCAGCGCCACCATCAAAGCCGGAGGCCGCTTTTCACGCGGCAATGTGGAGCAGGCGTGCTCTGTCGCCATACGGATCACGCCGAAAGCTCTTTCGGCGGCCGTCAGCAGGGCTGGTACTTCTTCCAACGCAAAACCCGGCTCAAACATAGCGGTATAGTAAGCCCGGTGTTCACGCGCGAAAGATAGATAAGCCCGCCCGCACTGTTCTATGGCGCTGACCGGGTCCGGTCGGCCACCATCCCAGGCTGTGATCAACGCTTCCTCGAACAGGGCATAGCCACGGCGGCCAATTTCGGCGATCAGCTCATTCCGGTCCCGGAAATGGCGATAGGGCGCCGCCGGGCTGACTCCAACGGCACGAGCAATTTCGGCATTGGTAAAGCCGGTATTGCCGCGCTCGGCGATCAACTCAAGCCCGACGCTGACCAGCGCCTCCCGCAGGTTACCGTGATGATACGCTCTCATCTCGGCCCGACACGCTCGAATACAGGCATGCCTGCGGAAAAATCAGCTCCCGGTGACATAATGGGTCAGCACCGCCATCGCACGGGACGGAAGAGCCAGACGCGGCACATCAGCACCTGCCAGAAGAGGTACGGTCAGATTTGGCACACCGTCTCCACTGACGGTCAGGGTTCCGAGCGCGGCCCCCTTTGTCACCGGCGCACGCACCGGCGCATCATAGGAAATGGAGATTTTGGCCTTTTTCTGCCACTGGCGCGGCATCGTCACCACCAGATCCTTGCCCCCCACCAGCGGCACGGTCTTGCTGGTGCCAAGATAAACCGGGGCGCTGTCGATGGTGTCCCCTGCGGTGAACAGCGTCACATTCTCGAACTGGCTGAAAGCCCATTCCAGAAGGCGTTCGCTCTCTGACGCCCGCTGATGGGAGGTTGTCAGACCATTCACCACCAGAATCACGCGGCGTTTGTTGCGCTCGGCACTGGCACAAACGCCATAGCCACCAGCATCGGTATGACCGGTTTTCAACCCGTCAGCGATGCCTTTCTGAACCAGCGGATTCCGGTTCTGCTGCTCGATATTATTGTATTTAAAGGTCTTTTCCGAATCAAAGTGATAATATTCAGGGAAATCCTGAATGATACGCCGGGCCAGCGTCGCAATATCACGCACCGACATATGGTGGTTGGCGGAAGGCATGCCAGTGCAGTTTTCGAAATTGCTGTTGGTCAGCCCCAGCACCTTGGCTTTCTGGTTCATCAGATCGACGAATTGCTGTTCCGATCCGGCAATACCCTCTGCCAGAACGATGCAGGCATCATTACCGGAATCCACGATCATGCCGCGGATCAGATCCTCGACCTTCACGCTGCCTGGATAAGGCACAAACATTTTCGAACCTTGCAGACGCCATGCCTTTTCACTGACAGGAAGCATCTGATCCATTTGCAGCTTCCCGGCCTTCAACTCGCCATAGACGATATAGGCGGTCATCAGCTTGGTCATGGAGGACGGCGGCATCTGCACATCCGCCTCCTTATCCAGCAGGGTCGCGCCCGTATTGAAATCGATCACAACGGCCCATTTCGCCACCGTGTCATAAGGGCCGAACGGCGTGTTCGCAGGTGATCCCTGAGGTTCCGCCGCAGCCTCTGCCGCCTTGGCCGCGTCTTTTTTACGATGAGACGCCCCTGCCTTACCGCGTGCCCACCCCTCGGATACGCTACCTGCCATCATGGCGGCACCGGCAAAACCACCCAATATCGCGCGGCGGGATAGATCAGGATAGCTGGACACGTCTGGCAAACTCCTAGTCGATCAACTGACGGCTATCGGTGGCAACAACAATGCGGGCATCTGGCACGCCTGCCGCCAGAGCACGGTCCAACGCTGTATCCGCCTCGGCAATGGTGGCGAACGGCCCCATCAGAACCGTATTACGTTCCTGCCCGTTCACCCTGGCACGTTCAACCCTCGCCCCCATCGCTCCCAGCCGGGAAGCCTGAATCGAGGCAGCCCGCATGCCACCAAAAACCCCTGCTTTGATATACAGAGTGCCGGGGCTTGGAATCCCCTGCTCCACCTGTTCCGGCAGCGGGCCAATATCAGAAGTGGCGGTCTCTGCCTGATCCTGAATAGTCAGAGCAGGCGCGGACTGGATACCGGCAGAGCCGGATGCTCCTGATGGCGGAGCAAGGCTTTCCTGCGCAACATCCTGCCGTGGCGCGGCCTGCATCTTCACCCCATCCGCAGGGGAGCGGAAATGATCGAGCAACTGGGTTGAGGCTGCTTCATCAACATCCAGCCGAATTTTTGTCGGCCTCTGAATACCCAGCAATCCAGCGGCCCGCGGCGTCAACGACACCAGGCGTGATGGCGAGGCCGGTCCTCGGTCATTGACGCGCAGACGCAGGCTCCGCCCATTTTCCAGATTGGTGATCCGTACGATGGCAGGCAATTGCAGCGTCTGATGCGCTGCCGCCAGAGCCTGCGGATCATAGCGCTCACTATCCGCTGTCAGACGCGAGGAAGTATCTGTATCCACCGTCGCCAGACCGGTCTGGGTCAGTCTGACCTGCTCGGCCGGATAGTACCAGACATCCCCGACCTGATAGGGTGGCCCAACTGTCAGATGCGGCGTTGGCAGCGGGGCATGACCACGCACGCAACCGGCGAGCCCCACGACACTCCCGAACACGCACAGCTTCCGCCAGAGTGCAGCCTTACCTATTTTTTCCAGATCCGACCGTATCGTCACGCCATCACCATATCCCCGATCATGCCCACGGCAATGGCATAGAAGTCGGAAGGATTATAGCGCCGAATCACGTTAAAATTCGGATAAGCAAGGAAAGCCTCGCCACCCGGCCCATCCGGCAAAATCAGGGAGGCCGGGAGGGGAGACGCCGGAAGCCTCTGCCCGTTACCAAGCGTCACACCAAGCCGTGCCCACTCGGCAAGGCTCAATCTGTTTTCGCGGCCAGCCAGAGAAGGATCGATCGCAGCCGGGGCAATAGCCTGCGTCCCCCAGGGTTGCCCCTGATGCCAGCCGGATTTGAGCAGGTAATTAGCAATCGAGGCCAACACATCCGGCACGCTGTCCCAGATATTGCGACGGCCATCACCATCGAAATCAACCGCGTATCGGTTGAAGGAGGTCGGCATGAATTGCGGCTGTCCCATGGCCCCGGCATAGCTTCCCTGCATGCGTGGCATCGTGATGTCGCCATGGTTCAGGATTTTCAGCGCCGCCATCAGCTCCGCCCGGAAAAAAGAAGCGCGGCGGCCCTCCCATGCGAGCGTGGCTGTTGCCTCAATGACGTTGAAGCCTCCCTGAAAGCCGCCGTAATTGGTCTCCAGCCCCCAGATGCCGAGGATAACGCCGCGATCCACGCCGTATGCGTTCTCCACCTGCACCAATAGCTGCGCATTCCGGGCAGCCTGCTCCCGCCCGGCAGCGATGCGTTTTTCCGACAGGCGCGTGCTGCGATAGCGTTCCCAGGTCATGGTGAATTCGGGCTGTTTGCGGTCCAGCTCAATCACACGCGTGTTGGGAGAAAGATTATTCAGCGCCTGTGCCAGAATCGTATCGGAGATGCCTGCCCGTCTGCCCTCTGCCCTCACCCCGGCAATAAAACCGCGGAAATCCTGTGCTTCAGCCCTGTTTGAAGAGAAAGCCACCCCGGCTGCACCGAGACACGCCGCAGCCGGGAGAGCAGACAGAAAAGAGCGCCGGGGAATAGACATCATACTGGCCCTCTCACAGGACGGAGGCAGAGCATCGCCTTTGCCTCGCCACCAGAGTGAGAAGCAAAGACAAAGATTAAAATCAGACGTCAGAACCGCGTTGAGAGATTGAAGACGCCGAACTGAAACAGGCCACCATGCTGCCCATGGAATTCCTGTGTCTGGACGACATGGGTGTAGCTGACCTTCATACCATAGGCGATGATTGCCAGCCCGGCTTCCAGTTCACCAACAAAAGGCTGGCGGGAAACATGGCGGCTGTCGCGCCAGGTATTGCCATCCAGTGTCATGTCATGAGCCACGGCCTGACCGTCCCCACCGGCAAAGACATACCAGGCGAAGCGTCCGGTCGGGGTGTAGGCATCCCCACCCGTCAGGCCCGGTCTGATCCGGTTGGGACCGAAATCGCTCTGAAGCCCCTGCCCGATGCGGAACAGCACACCGGTCTGGCCGTACACACGCAGATTGCCGACACCGAAGGTCAGGGATGGCAGGGCATCCGTCTCCAGCCCCCAGAATTTATACATCGCCAGACGATAGGTCCGCTCGGAGGTGAACTGGATAATCGGCTCATCGCGGATCTGGTAGCCCCAGCCCTTGTTCTCGGTATCACCGATCAGGTCATGGAAGCCGTTCTGCACCTGCCGCCCCAATGCCGACGGCCCCGCCACACCCAGCGCAAGGCCAAGGATGCTGCGATTGTTATCCTTGTCCTGAATCAGGTTGAAATTCGCGGTCAGCGTCGCAGCATAGGGCCGATCATGCGGGTCCGGGTTAGTTACCTGGGTGTTGGACGGGGTGAAGATCGACTGGTCAATGCCCACGGCAATGCGCTGCATACCGTCGCCCCACAGGGCGCGGCCAACGCGGGATGCCCATTTGGGGGTCAGATCACTCGGCATCACCACGCTGACCCGCTGACCGGCAGTATAGTAGCGATCAGTCCCAGCAACGGCATCGTTTTCTATGTCGACATTGACGATCCAGCTATTATCCGGCTTCGGCGTAGCCTGAGCGGTGGAAGCACCGAACAAGGCGGGCATTGCCAGCGCACCTGCCACAGCCACTGTCGCCCACACGCTTCTGGTGCAACCGGTCATTCCATCTTCCTCAAACTATTCAGGCCCAGACGCCCTGACCGTCTGCCTTTGGGGGGATGACGGGTTCAGGCCATGAAATCACGCAGATAACAGTCCGAAGCGTATTCTGCCCATCCTTCGTTGCATGGGAAAGAGACGGAATGACGGTTTCAACCAATATGATGCAATTCAGCATCGTTCCACCCTTTGCCACGACCCAACCCTGTGATAGGAGAGCCTCAACGGAGAGGTGGCCGAGCGGTTTAAGGCAGCGGTCTTGAAAACCGCCGTACGTGCAAGCGTA
Source organism: Granulibacter bethesdensis (assembly GCF_001889525.1). NCBI lineage: Bacteria > Pseudomonadati > Pseudomonadota > Alphaproteobacteria > Acetobacterales > Acetobacteraceae > Granulibacter > Granulibacter bethesdensis. The sequence continues at coordinate 1,201,402 of NZ_CP018192.1, read as the reverse complement.
CCGTGGGTTCGAATCCCACCCTCTCCGCCACTTCGGTCCCCGGCTGGGCACGCCGATAGCCGCCGATTTTCCTCCTTCTGCTGCGACCAGCGTCCTGAGTAGGTCGCTCTTCGATCCCATGATGTTCCGCTCAATCCGCTCGACCATCAGGCACAGGACGGTTTGGCTGTCCTTGCCGCCTGAGATGCTGCCGAAGTGCTGCGCGACGATCACGGCGCACCCCGGCGGGTGGCACCGGCACCGTGCCCGGCTCGCGTACGCGCGACAGCAATAGAGTTAGATTCTTTGTTAGACTCTAAGTTACGAGCTGGATTCGGCGTTCTCGGCCAGAGACTTAGCTGCGGTTCGTGCGCCCGAAATCCTGATACCGTTTGCGCCCGAAGTCACGAGCGTTTCCACAGGTCCGTCAACAGGCACTTTGGACGGCGAAATGGGGCGGATGCGGAGGAGTTCGCGCCGCCCGTCGCGCCCCATGTCGAGCCGGTAGCCGGGCAGCGGCTGGCGCTGGACGATGCGGCGCAGGTCGAGCGCGAAGTCGGAGACGCGCGCGAGGCTGCCGGACTTGCTGTGCAGGTGCGCGACCTCGAACACCCAGCCGTGCGGCTGGTGGCCGGCGTGCTTGCGGGCAACACGGTAGAGCCAGCGCTCGATCCCGCCGGTCAGCTGGAAATAGGCCGGGTCGATCGTCAGGACGAGCGAGCGGTCGACGACACCGCGATAGAACCAGTCGGGCAGGACGAACTCCATGCCCTCGACGCGGCCGTCGCGGGTGGTCAGCTCCTCCCACTCGTTGATCCAGGAGAACTGGTGCCGCCGCCAATGCTCACCGTGGCGGATGGTAGTGCGGATCACGGTCGATTGCAGGCGGGCGAGCGCGCCCTTCAACAGCCGGTATTCGCGCGCGCCGGTGGCGCGGTCGATCGCGAGCAGCATCTGGTAGGGCGTGAAGCGCAGGAAGCGCGAGGTACGCAGGCCGTGATTGGCGGCGTCGACGATCTGGCTCGCCGCCCAGATCAGCACGTCGGCATCCCAGATCGTCGCCATGCCGTGCTCAGGCATGGCGTGGACCTCCACGCGCTGGCCGCCGGCCTCGTAGAGGATCGGCGCGGTGCGCTTCGCCTGGGCGAGCGAGAAGAACGGCCGCTCCATCAGGTCGCGCTGGTCGCGTGGCGCGGCGTCGCCGATCGCGACGACGAACGGGTCGAGCTGCCGGCGCTCGCTCCGGGTGGCATCGCCCGACATTCAGATCGACGCCTTCTCGGCCGCGGTCAGCGGGCGCGCCGGGAAGACGCGGGTCGCTGTCTGCTCGGAGGCCGACCTGCGCGCGCCGATAGCGGTCCATGCCTGGAGGTCTTCGACTGAATAGAGGACGAGCCCGCCGACCTTACGATAAGTCGGCCTGGTGCCGAGGTCCGGTGCTTCTCCAGCGTGCGGATCGAGATGCCGAGGAAGCGCGCGGCATCGGGCGCACGCAGATAGCGGGGTGGCAACCCCGTCTTGGGATCGATCTCCGGCGGTGCATGGCGGCCTGCCGGTGGGCGGCAGCGGGCTATGGCGAACCGTGGCGGAGAACCGGCGGCGTGTAGCGTGCCGGAATCGGCAGGGTGCAATTCCGGCACCCGGGCGCGGGGGCAGTTGAAGGGTCAGCGACGGTTTGGCAGCCGGACGGGATAGACGAGCAGGTCGCGATAGCCGCCGTGCAGGAAGCGCAGGCCATCGGCAACGAGGCGGCGCACCTGGTTCTTGCGCGGATCGCTGTCCCAATCGGCTTTGCCGCCGCGGAAACCGAGCAGCACCTTCGCGATGTCGCGGTAGCTGGCGCCGGTCAGCCGGCCGTCCAGCGCGCGCAGGACGAGGATCAGGCGGGCGCGGGTCTGCGGTGGCAGGTCGTGCCGCCGGTTACGGGGCGGGCGGCCTCGCAGGGCGAGCCAGAAGCGCACCACCGCGTCCGCGCGCAATTCGAGCAGTCGGTCCAGCGGCAGGACGACGATGTACGGTGCAGCTTCGCCTGGCGGCGGGATGGCGAGGTGGAAGCGATGGTCGGCGCCGATCGTGCGCCAGACGCCATGCCACGTTCCGTCTAGGGAGACGCGCACGTCGAGGCTGGGCAACTCGGACAGGCAGATCGGCATCGCGGCGGGATCGTCCAGCGGCAGGACGGCGCGTCGCAGCTCGAAGGCGTCAGGCAGCAGCGCGGGCCACCAGAACGGCGGTGCCTCGTCGGCGCGCCGGTTCGGGTCCGCCGCGAAATCGCAACCCCCATCGATCGGTGAACGCCGCCTGCGCCTCGACCGCCCCGCGAGGCGACGCCTTCACTCGCCGGAAGTCGCGACGATAGTCGGGATCGCGGCGAAGGAACTCCCATGCGAACCCGGCGGTCGAGATGTTTCGAGCATAGGCGTAGGTGGCCGGCGTGCGCCAATCGGTATTCGGCATGGCGTCCCCCCTTTACTGCCAGCGCAGCATCGCTGGAAAGAGGAAGCGTCATTTACTTGGGTCGAGATTTGCAGATGGTATTTGCAGATATGTAGATCGCGTTGCGCGATCGATATTGGTAAACAAGTTCTTCCATATTGGATGTATTTAATCAAGTCTTGGCGAGCCGGACGCAGCCCGGCGAGCGCGTCACTTGCGGCCATGCCGACCTTTGGGAGGCATGGCCGCCCGCCGGGGGGTGGCCGGCGGGCGATGCTCGCGATGGTGGGGCAGCCTATGCGGCTGCGCTGCGGTTCGCCTCCACCAGCCGGCGGGTGGCGGTGTGATAGTGGCCGTTGTCCAGTTCGATCCCGACCCAATCGCGTCCCAGCGCCTGTGCCGCCGCCAGCGTCGATCCCGATCCGCTGAACGGGTCCAGCACCAGTTCGCCCGGCCGGCTGAACGCCTCGATCAGCGGGCGCAGTGCCTCGACCGGCTTCTGCGTCGGGTGGAGCCTGTTTCTGCTGTACGGAAAGTCGATCACGTCGGGGATGACGCGGGCCGGCACTTTCGGATTGCCCTTGGCAAGAAGATACGCCTGTTCGTGCTCGTAGCGCAGGAACCACGACGACGACGCATACCGCTTGCGGAACCCCAGATGCCCGACGATGCGGAAACCCGCCGCGCGCCACGCCTCCATGAACAGGTCGACCTTGTTCCAGCCGTAGAAGCTGACTTCGAACACGCCGTCCTTCAACACCCGGTGCATTTCGGCGAACGCCGGCTTGAGCCAGCGCCCGTTATCGTCGTTGGCGACGCTGCGTCCCTGCCGATCGCGGTAGTTGGTGACATAGGGTGGGTCGGTCAGGATCATGTCCACCGATCCGGTATCGAACGCCTGCATCACGTCGATGCAATCGCCATTGAAGATCATGTTGCGGGGGCATTGGCGGTGTCGGTCATGGCCTTGTCCTTCGGTCTGGAGGTCAGCGCAGCACAGCGCCGCGTCTGACCTCCTGCCCCTCGGCGAGAGCGGGGGTAGCAAGGGGCAAGGGCGTCCGGGCCGGAGGGGTATCACCCGGCCTGCACGGAACGGAGGAACGACGTGGAGGAAGGCCGGGGATACCGGCCCCGACGAGCGACAGCGATCCCTTGACCCGCGCGTGGGGCAGCGCCCCTAGCAGCCTCATCAAAAAGCGCAGAAGCTATATTGAGCCACTCTCCTACCGGCGGCTCGTCGGTAACGCTCGACCCTGGGTAGCTTTTTTGGAATGAGTGGCATCGACAACGGACTAACGAATCTCGGAAGCAGCCCCGATCTATGGCATTCAAAAAGAACACCGCGACCCTGAGCGCGCCGGACTCGCCGGCAAAGCTTTTTCAGACCCTGACCCGGCGGAAGCTGCCCGATGTCATGACGCACCAGCGCGACATGCTCCGCGCCTACGGCGAGCAGATGGTCAATGAAAAGGATGTTGCCCTTCAACTGCCGACAGGAAGCGGCAAGACGTTGGTCGGTCTGTTGATTGCGGAATAGCGCCGGCGCAAGTTCAAGGAACGCGTCGTCTATCTTTGCCCGACGCGACAGCTCGTCAACCAAACTGTCGATCAGGCGCAAAACCGCTACGGGATCGATGCTGTCGGCTTTACCAGCGCGAAGAAGAATTATTCTGCGGCGTCCAAGTCGGATTACACTACTGGAGCCAAGGTCGCTGTTACCACCTATTCCAGCCTGTTCAACGTCCGCCCCTTTTTTAGCAATCCAGATGTCGTCATCATCGACGACGCCCACGCTGCCGAAAACTACATCGCCAAAATGTGGTCGCTGGAGATACCGGCTGGCGACGAGGACCATGCCGCGCTCCATGCGGCAGTCAGCGACCTCCTGCGCCCCTATCTGACCGGCCAATCCCACGCCCGCCTCACCGGCGACTGGAAAGACCCGTCGGACGCAACATGGGTGGACAAGCTGCCATCGACGGTCCTTCAAGAAATTGCGCCGAAACTCACCGACATCATCGACGCCAATTCCGATGCCAGCGACGATGTTACATTCCACTGGCAATTGCTGCGCGACCATCTGTCGTCATGTCACGTCTATCTTGCGTCGCGTGAAATCCTTATCCGCCCGTTGATACCGCCGGTCTGGGATCATGCTCCGTTCGCCAACGCCAAGCAGCGCATCTTTATGTCGGCGACATTGGGCGCCGGCGGTGATCTGGAACGACTGACCGGCACGTCGGCGATCCGGCGACTACCTGCTCCCGAAGGATTCCGCTCGGCAGGCGTCGGGCGACGCTTCTTCATCTTTCCAGGCCTGTCGCTCGAACCGGCCGAGTGCGAGAAGCTGCGGCTGAAAATGCAGAAGCTTGCCGGGCGGTCTGTCGTCCTGACGCCGAACGAGGCTGCGGCAGCGACCATCCGCGCGCAGGTGGAGGAACTCGATGGATTCGAGATTTTCAACGCTGCTGACATCGAAGATTCGAAGGAGGACTTCGTCGGTGCCGATAAGGCGGCTGCCATCATGGCTGGCCGCTTCGACGGCATCGACTTTCCTAATGACGAATGTCACCTCCTATGCCTCGACGGACTGCCGAAGGCGACCAACGCCCAGGAACGGTTCCTGATGACCAAGATGGGCGCGATGGCGCTGTTCAACGAACGGCTCCAGACGCGCGTGTTGCAAGCGGCAGGGCGCTGCACCCGTGCCCTTCAGGATCGTTCTGCGGTGTTCGTCACCGGGCACGAGTTGCTCGAATATCTGGCCGATGATCGTAACTGGGCGCATTTCCATCCGGAGCTTCAGGCCGAACTCGCATTCGGGGTCGAGCAGTCGAAGGATGTCGAGACCGATGATCTCATCGGCAATTTCAAGAGCTTTCTCGCCAATAAGAACGACTGGGCCGAGGCCAACGCTGAAATCCTCGACAATGCGAACGACTACACCCAGACGCCCTATCCGGCGATGGACATTCTCGAAAACGTCGTCGCCCACGAAGTGCGCTATTCGAAAGCGCTATGGATGGGAGACGCCGATACCGCACTCGTCGAAGCCCGGGCGATCACGGCAAAGCTGACCGCGCCAGAACTTCGCGGCTATCGTGCGCTGTGGCATTATCTGGCGGGGGCCGTCGCCTGGTCCATGTCAAAGGCCGCCAACGACGCGCACCAGCAGACGGCGCGCGAACAGTTCGGCGAGGCAATGAAGGCCGCGCCGGGTGTAGGCTGGCTGGCGCGCCTGGCGAAGGCGCAGTCGACGGATGAGGCAGCCGAGTCCGAGATCGTTGACGAGGATGCCATCGTCCAAGTCGAACGTCTCGAAGCGACGCTGCTTGCGATGGGTACGGCGAACGACCGCGCGTTCGAGAAGAAGGCCAAGCGTATCCTCAAGAACCTCGTCAAGCCGGAGACGTTCGAGGAAGGCCAGCGCGAGTTGGGCGAGCTGCTTGGGTTCACCGCCGGAAACGGGGAGTCCGATGCCGCGCCCGATCCGTGGTGGCTCGGAGAAACCAAGGGCATCGTTTTTGAGGATCATGCTAATGGCAGCGCCACGACGGTGTTCGGCGCGGAAAAAGCGAAGCAGGCCGCGATGCACCCCGACTGGATCAAGGAAAATGTGCCGGGCGCCGGTGATCTGAGCCTGACCGCAATTCTCGTCACGCCGTGCACCAAGGCCGGGATCGGCGCGAAACCGGCCCTGAAGAAAGTACTCTATTGGTCGGTCGATGATTTCCAGAAATGGGCAAAGAAGGCCATTCAGACCGTGAGGGAATTGAAAGCGAAGCTGCCGCCGCACGGCAATCTGCTCTGGAAGGATGATGCGAAGAAGCGCCTGCACAAGGATGGTCTGACCCAATCCACAATTGTCGAACGGTTGAAAAAGGCAGCCGATGCGATGGAATTCGTCGGAAAGTGATCGTTCGGGTCACGGTCGATCAGGGATCGTGACCCAATTCTTCGACGCGCAATCCCTATTTGGTCTTCGTTGCCGCATTCAGGAACATCGGGAAGAAGCTGCGTTGGTTCTTCAGCTTGATGATGTCGTTCACGGCGATCGTATTGGCCTTGCGGCGCTCGCCGCCAAACGGTGTAATTACCTCAAGGTCCGGGTTCTCGATGATCGCCGCGTGAACGTCGTCCGCGTGCGCCGGGGTAACGTTGTAGATGCTTTCGTAGAACTCCATCACGGATATCGCATCGCCTGCCTCGGTCACGAGACGGGGGATGTCGTCCAGCAATTGGGTCTTCGCTGACGCCCGTCCCCTATCGTCGAAGAGATAGAGCATCCTCTCGTCATGCCGAGGATCGTAGGACAGCATATTGAGGCCGGGCCTGCCGACGTGTGCCTGCAAGCTCGCATTGTCGTGGAGGATGTTATTGTAGACCTGCCGCGCCCGATACGCATTGGCGAAGTGGATCAGCCAGTATCGCCATCCGCCGGGATTGTTGATCGAGAACGGGCTGACATACGGAGCGCATAGGCGGAAGGCGTCGAAGACGATCTTCTCGGCCGTGCCGAGCCAGTCCTTCCGGCTCATCAGCCCGTCGAGCGCCTGCATGTCGTTGGCCGGAATACCGAGGTGGTCGAGCTGCGAGCGCAGGCGCTCGGGTTCGTCCTTCTGGAGAAACGCCAGCAAAGATGTGATGACGAAGGTGTAAAAGATTTCGGCTGCGGGCCAGGAATGCATGATGTCGAGAATCGTGCCGCGTTCGACATGGCTATGGCCACACTGGTCGAGGTTAAAGATCACGCTCCGGTAGCGGCCCTGTCCCAGCAGCGCCTTGATCTTCGGATAAGCGATCTCGAAGAAGTCGTTCAGATACTCCACCTTTAAGTGAAGCTTGGGGCAGGTCAGCGCGATGTCGGCTTGCATTGGGGCGACATGCGTTTTCAGTAGCTCGATCGCGTCGCGGCTGGCGTCGTTGAAGACGAGCAAGCACTCGACCTCGATCGCGCCAAGTCCCTGAACGACCCGCTGCGTGTTCACCGCTTCAACCGCCCGCTTCAGCTCCTCAACGAAGATCAGTGGCGAGCCGGCCGCGCCACACTGATATCGCCCGCCACCGGCAAAGCCATCGACGATGGCGAGCCGGAAACGCTCCTGCTGCGGCAACTTGCAGCGGACGGTGAGATAGTCGAACACATATTCGCGAAGGATTTTGTGCTTCCGGCGCGAATGTTCTTCGAGAACTGCGCCGTCTGCCCACTCATATCGCTTCTCGACCACACCGCCTCCCCTGTACTCAGCCCTGTTATGCGACAGCGTGTGTCACAGTCGGCATCTCATCCCAGGTCTGCCCACGATACTCGCGGCCGTTCGCCTTCTTCGACCGTTTCTTGTTGTCCTTGCCCCATGTCCCCCATTGCTTGAAGAAGAATGCGGTGCCGGCCGAGAGGCATCGAGCGTGGATTTCGTCGATCCATTCCTCGCGGATCGGACGGGCGGACTTGCCGCTTTCGCCGCCGACAATCGCCCAATGAATGCCGGTGAGATCGACCGCACCAACCCCGCCGATCAGCGGCTCGAACGAGATGAAGCGGATCGCGGCAGGCGCTTTGCGCAGATGCTCGATGCGATCCACGACATCGGCGTCCTCGATGCTGGTGCCGAGCCAGACATTTGGCAGGACTTCCCCGATCTGGCTGGCAACAAGTTCTGCCATGCGTTCGGGTCGCTTGGTGAGAATCTGATAATTGTGCCGCGGCGTGTCGCGCATTACCTGCCAGACGTCGAGGATGAAGGCGTCGCTCACCCGTTCATGGAACAGGTCGCTCATCGAGTTGACAAAGATTTTTCGGGGCTTACGCCAGCTATGCGGGATCGACAGCGCGTCGCGGTCTTCGCGCACTACGCCGTTCCAGACGGTCCGCTTGCCGGTCTTTCGGGTCAGCCCGGCATATTTGTCGACGCCCATCGCTTCGAGTCGCTTAGCCATCTCCATCGCATAGCAATGCGTGCAGCCGGCGGTGACGATCGAACATCCCGCGACGGGATTCCAAGTGGAGTCGGTCCACTCGATCTGGGTTTCAGCCATGCCGCCCTCCCGAGTAATGCCAGACGGCGTTCGACATCAGGCTGCTCCACGCAATGGATTGATGAATTGAAGCCCGGCGAAGTCCTTCTCGTTGTCGGTAACGACTACGCAATTGTTGGCATCGGCGACTGCCGCGACGATCATGTCGAGGCCGCTGCGTGGGCGGCCGGCAATCTTCCCGTCCGCCATCAGCCGCGCCCAGATCAGCCCGGCCCGGTCGTCGAACGGCAGGATGCGCCCCGCGAACAAAGCCTGCGGTCCTTCGGGACCGGCAAACCATGCATCAAGCGCCTCGCGCTTCCTGCCGGCCGGCTTTTCCAGAACGCCACGCCGGATTTCCGCGACCGTCAATGACGCAATGAATAGCGCATCGTCGCGCTGCTCCGCCATCCAGTCGAGCAGGTGGGCGGAAGGCGTCGGCTTGACGATGTTGCTGATGATGTTGGTGTCGAGCAGGTATCGCGTCACAGATCGACCCTGCGCCCTTCCTCGTGGGCGCGGCCGAGGTCGAGATCGGCGCCAACGAGCGGCGAGCGGCGCAACGCCTGAAGGATGCCGCCCTGATGCGGCGGTTCTCCGGACACGATCTGTTGGACGATCGTGCGTGCGTGCGTCGCCTCCGGGCCGTCATCGGCAAGCCGACGAGCGAGCGCGCGGATCAGTTCGCGGTCTGCGTCAAGCGCCTGAACCTCGAAACGCGCGATACCCCGCTGGGCCTGACGTGACCGATAATTGCGGATCGCTCGCTTTTGTGCGGCATTGCTCATCGCCAGCCTCCAATCATATGGCTGGATATATATCCTAGAACAGCCGTTCAAACAACGGCCGCGCGGCGTGCCTTGGCTCCTACGGTCCTTCCCTGCGATCGTCGGCGTGAGGCCGCTGGACGGTAGAAGATCGGCACGCCGCTTCCTACCTAAAAGGCAGCAAAGCCGGGGCACCGAACACGATGTCGATCGACGACTACTTCCGGGAACAGCGCCGGCTCAAAGAACTGATGGGAATCGATCAAACCGCATCAGCTATCGCGGAGGCGCATCGGGCTATGCAGCCGCTAGGTGGCCTGTTCGGCAATCGACCTCGGTCGGGACTAGAGGAAGTCGCTCTGGGCTTGCGAGACAACGCCTTGGGTAGCGTGGGCGCCTATTTGCGCGAAAAGCAGAGCTTCAGCACCCGCCTCTCCAGTGAGTTTCTGGTCGGACGCGACGCGGCTACAACTGCCACCGCACTGGCTAGACAGTATGGCGACCAAATTGGTACGCTGAACGACCGAATTCAGCGGGATTATCTTGGCGGCGGCTTCTCGGATACGCTGCGACAGGATCTGACCGCCTCGGCTATCGCGCAACGCGCCGAAATCAGTGCCATCACCCGCGCTACGAACTGGTCGTCCGGGCTGCTGGCGCGTGACGAGGCTGCGTTGTCCAGCATCCTGAAAGCGTCCGACACCGCGACTGAGGAAATGGCCAGGCTCCAGCGGATGGCGACAGGCAGCGCCAATGTGAGCGATCTGACTGCGCGGGCGAGCCGCGGGATCGAATTGTCTGCCATCCGGGACGCCACGACACTGCGGATGTCCGCCTTTGCTGGTGCGCTCGACACCTTCGGTCCACGCGCGTCGCTGGGTCAGGCTGCGTTCGATGCACTTCTTGGCACATGGCATACCCACCCCGATCTTCCGGCGGCCTTTTGGCGCGACCGACCGACGCGGGAACGCCTCTACCGTGACGCCGATGTCGATCCTGGACTGGTGGATGCCGACAGCGCCGCGGTCGTGGAGGTACTGGTCGACAGCGGCGTCGTTGAGGGCAAGCGAACGCGAACCGGGGTCAAGGCCGTAGTCGAGATCGGCCCGCTGCGGATGTCGATAACCACCGGCTGCGCCCGGCATGATGCCTTTTGCGCGATCGACGCGTTTGAGGTGGTGTTACGCGCCTATATCGCGGCGAAGCTGGAGGCACATCTGGCAGCCAAAGGCGAAGACGCCACCAAGTGGTTCACCGCACGCGTACCAGGGAATATCGTCGGCGAAGCCAAACGGACGCGGCGCGATGCCTACAAGGCGGGCGAGGATCGCCAGCCGCTCATCAACTTCACCAATCTTGGTGATCTGATCGCCGTAATCTCCACCCGACAGAATTGGGAGGAGGTGTTCGGAGCGGTGTTCGGCGATCGCGACGGGCTAAAGGTCGATCTGCAGCGCCTCAATGCACACAGGCGCCCGACGATGCACGCCCGTCCGATCGACGGACTGCGCTTGGCCGAGATCGTTCTGACAATCCGGCGCCTGATGGCGACAATGCAGGCGGATGGAGCATGGGTCGACGGGTGGGACGACGACTTGTGACATGACCGGCCCCATCGCGACAGTGTCGATACTGGCGCTCCTGCAACGAAGGAATTGCGCTTTGGAGCGTCATTGATGCTCAGCCTTCTTCGATCTTTGAGCTGACCGCTTCTATGGTCAAACGATTCAGCCGGAGAACGCAATTACGTTATGCTGGCCGCAATCGTGCTTGAGGTTCCAGTCTCGGCATGTCCATAAGCCTACAGGGAGGGGAGGTCGTGGGGATATCCATCGCATTGTGTCCGACGCGTTCATGCCGGATCCCATCAGGTTCGGTGCTAATAAGCGCGTCGCATGTCTGAAGCAGTTGGTGACGCTGGGCCAAAGCAAATCTGGCCTTCTGTCGACGACCTATGTCCGACCGAAGAAGGAGGTCCGAGCGCGCGGACCGGCTTCACCTATCAGGACGAGATTGTCGTCGGCTTCCTTATCGAAATGCTCGAAGACGTCACCGTTCTCAAGGTCCACTGCGAAACACATGAAGATGCGATTGTCATCCGTCAGGATGCGACCTCTGAAGCACTAATTGCAGAGTATGCGCAAGTTAAGGCCGAGGAGCCAGACCAGCTTTGGACAGTGGCGTTGTTGTGCGAGAAGAAAAAGACGCCCGGATCGTCGTTGTTCGAAACGTCACTTGGCCGTGACAAGCATAGTGAAATTGCGCACTTTCGAATTGTCACTCTGCGCCAGCCGGCAAAGGCGCTGAAGCCCCTGACCTATCCGTTCAAGACCGAAGCCCGAGTCCTGAAGGCAGAGGAGATGGTCGCACTTCGAGCAGAGATCGAAAAGCGGTTTCCCAACGTAAAATCGGCCAAGGGTAATGATTGCGGCTATTGGTTGCAACACTGTCGATGGGACGTCCGCAATGAGTATCAGGCGGTTGTAAACGAGAATCGGCGGAGGCTGATGACCCTTGCCGTAGCGGCCGGATGTTCGGTCTTGCTGCTCGACCAGCTCGACACGTTGCTGGAGGATCTTCGCCAAATGGCAAAGGTAGCCGGCGATGCGAAATGGAAGCCCGACCGGGCAAAAAAGATCATTACTCGAGGCCGGGTCACCGCCTGGTGGGCTGCCAAGCTTGAAGAGCTTGCTGAGGGTGCCCGGCGTGTGTCCGGCGGAAGGCTGGCCGAGAAGCTGGAGGCAGCATCGTTGCCTGCGGAGATCATTGCCTTGGCACTGGACCTTCGCCTCGACTATGCCGCGGCCGTCCGGACACCCCGTTATCAGGAAAGCGAAGAAGTCGGACAGCTACAGCGCCGTGTGAAGTCCGACGCGCTGACCCTGCGCACGCGGTTGGTCTCCGGCGCTTTGGAGGCGACCGGGCCTGTATTTCATGCCCTCTGCGTCGAGCGGATGGACGCGATCAACGCGTCCCGTCCGAAGGGCCTCGAAGACCAGTCGGCATTTCTGAAAGGCTGCCTGTACGACATCGCAGACCGCTGCCTGCTTCGCTTCGAGCCGCCTTCGGCATGAAGTCGCTCAACCGCCTCGGCGCTCAACCTGCGAGTTTGCCGCTCGCTGCCGACGACATCCTAGAGTTTCATGCCGCGCGCTTGCTTTTGCTGATGCATATCTGCGGAACGGCCGGGCGCATCGACGGCCTCACCAAGATGGCGAAGCTGGATTTCTTCACGCGCTACCCCGACTTCTTCGAAGTTGCCCGAGCAGCGGTTGGCAAAGCGCCGGAAGTGCCTGAGGGAGAGGCGGCTCAATCAGACGGTGATGCGGTGGAGGCTTCAATGGTGCGACACCACTACGGCCCGTGGGATAAGCGTTATTACCATGTGCTCGCGCATCTGGAGGCCAAGCAACTCATCCACGTCGAGAAGCAGAAGAAGTCCTATCAGATCAGCCTGACGGCCTTGGGGAAGAACCGCGCGAAGCTGCTTGTTGAACGTCCCTCATTCACCCCGCTTGTCCAGCGGCTGCGCGAGGTGAAAACCGTCTTCGGTTCACGCTCCGGAACCTTTCTCAAAGACCTAATCTATCGGCTGTTCGACGCGGAGGTTGGGCGTCGTGAAATGGGCAAGGTAATTCGCCGATGACTGCTCCCTTCCTCTCGATCCTCTCGCTCAATCGCCGCCTCGCCGGCGGTGGCAAGGAGAGCCTGAGCTTCACTCCGGGGGTGAACCTGCTCGTCGGGCGCCCAAACACCGGCAAGACCAAATGGCTTGAGACCCTGGATTTCCTGCTCGGTGACCCAGGCGCCAATCCGTTCGAAGAGGCCGAAGGCGAAGGGCTCTCGACCAAATACGACGCCGCGGCTGCGCAGATCCGGATCGGCGACGACGAAATCTGGATTTCGCGGCGGTGGACCGAACCAGGCAACCGTGGGAAGATCTTCGTCGACCAGGAGCCGATGATGGCTCGTGACTTCCAGCACTGGCTGCTGGAAAGGCTCGGCATTCCGCTCCTCAATTTTCCAAAGGGCAATCCTATGTCGGGCCAGACCTGGCCCGAACTCAGCTTTCGCATGTTGCTTCGCCATATCTACCGGCGCCAGAGCCTATGGTCGGACATCGCCGACCGCCAGCCTGAAAGCGAACAACTTGCCAGCCTCCTCCAGTTCCTTGGACTCGCCGAACATGTCTTCAGCGAGGATTACGGTCAGCTGATTAACTTGAAGATGCAGGCCGAACGCCTAGCTGTGCGGCGTGAGCATTACATCATGACGTTGAACGAGCTAACCCGCGACCTCCTGGACGAGGACGATATCCAGCTCGGCGTCAGCACCGCTACCATCGCCTCGGCGCGCCAACGGCTCGATCAGCATTTGACTCGCCTGCACCGCGAGCGGGAAGTTCTATTGTCCAATGCCGCGGACATAGCGATCGCTGAGGATCAGCGCAGTCGCATCGGCGAGCTGGGACATCTTCGCGCGGACGCGGCCGCGCGACTCGAATCCGCCGCGAAGGCCCATCAGGCAACCACGGAGCGCGGGGTAGAGCTGAAGCGGTACCGTGCCGATCTGGTGGAGGAGATCGAACGTATGGATCGCGCCGCAGACGCGGGTGCGGTACTCGCAGATCTGCGGATCACCCACTGTCCGGCATGCGACCAAGTCGTACAGCCCGCACTTGGGCACAGCGACGATTGCTTCCTCTGTCATCAGCACCTGCCACCGGAACCTGAAATCGAGGGACTGGGCGCAGCCCGGCTCCGGTTCGAGCGTGACCGCCTCGCGGCGGAACTCGCCGAGGCCGATCAGCTGCTGACGGTACTTGCCCGTGAACAGGATAAACAGTCCGCTCTTCTGGCTAGGGCAGAGTCTGAGCTACAGGCGATCGAACGGGAGCTGATACCGACCCGCACCGTCATGGGGGCACTGGTTCAGGACGGGATCACTGCCCTCGATATGGCGCTCGGCCAGCTTGATGAACGCTATCGACAGCTCTACCGAGTGGACGCGGCGCTTGCGGTCGGCGCGGACCTGACCAACCAGATTGCCAAGCTGCAAAAGAAGATCGAGCCGATCGAGGAGCGTGTCGGCAACGCAATCCGCGCCTTAGATTTCGATGCGGCGGCTGGCCTGCTCGAAGATGGCATGAACGCGTATCTTACGGCCCTGAACGGGCTTCAGCCGGGAACGTGGCGGCACAATAGCGTCCGCATTGAACTCTCCGGGCGCCAGATCCGCATTCTTGTCGGTCGGCGCCCCTGGGCCAAGGCGCTCGGAGGCACCGACTCGCTCTATTTTCTGATGGCGTATCACTATGGACTGCTGACATTGTCGCCCGCTCCTAGCTGTCATTACCCCGGCCTCACGATCGTCGATGTGCCCGGCGATTTTCTGGGCGAAGCGATCGGCGACAAGGAGAACTTCATTGTTCAGCCGTTCATCGATCTCCTCGCCACCGACGCTTTCGACGGAGCGCAGATCATCATCACGGGCGCATCGTTTGAGGGTTTGCAGGGAGGGCATTTTCAGCGACTGACTCAGGTTCACGTCGCATGACCGAATAGCGCCTGATATCCGCTGAACGACGGCCTCTTAGTTAGATTATGATCTCAAAGCCGGCGTTCCGTTCGCCCGTAGGCCCGAGTATACGACGGGGACTTAAGTGGAGACGCGAATGGCTGGTGTCGGCGTAACGGACGGTCCAATCGCGGCGCTGACCGGCAGGAATGTTTCGAAATCGGGATTTAGAGGGCTATGGTGTAGACATAGTGCTCATCCGGGTCTGGCGCGGCCCGCCATCGCTTCCTGGGTTGCACGACGTTCGTGCCAGATGTCTACACACCGTTTTATGTGGACTTTGCAGGCACAAAGGAACCGGTCAGGGATTTGGGCGTATCAGCGCGCAAAGGATTTGCTGGCCGCACCATCTCGATCAGCGCGATTGGCCGCAATCCAACAGACATACCCCGGACAAACGGGAATTGGTTTATCCGGGGCAGCCATATCAGATATTATCGATATTCAGAATAGAAGCCGTTGCAGCCCGGCTGGCACGACAGGCTTCAGCATCCTCACGCAGGTCGATCCCGTAGGTCGGAATAATCCGCTTGAGGGCCGGTAGCCACGCATCATCGGTCAGGCGATCCGCAAAGCAGGCTTCCAGCACCTCCAGCGCAATAGCCGCCGCCGTGGAGGCACCAGGAGACGCTCCCAACAGAGCCACCAATGAATGATCCGCCGCAGGCACGATTTCGGTGCCGAACTCCAGAAAGCCACCGCCATCCGGATAAGGCTTGATCACCTGCACACGCTGTCCGGCGACGGCCTCTTTCCAGTCCGCCCGTTTCGCATTCGGGAAGAAGGCCTTGAGCATTTCAAACTGGTGATGGTGCGTCTGCAGAACCTGCGCAATCAAATACTCGGTCAGCTCCATGTTATGTCGGCCAACATCGAGCAAAGGCCCGATATTATGAAGGGTAATCGAGCCGAACAGATCGGTCAGCGATCCATGCTTCAGGAACTTCGTCGAGAAACCCGCATAAGGCCCGAACAGCAGAGACGTCTTGCCGTCGATCACGCGTGTATCCAGATGCGGCACCGACATGGGCGGAGAACCGCTGGAAGCCTTGCCATACACTTTGGCATGATGACGCTGCGTGACCGCGTCCACATCGCAACGCAGCCAGATCCCGCTGACCGGGAAGCCTCCATATCCCTTTCCTTCGGGAATATTCGACTTTTGCAGCAGATCGATCGAAGCCCCCCCAGCACCGATAAAGACGAAGCCGGCGGAAACAGAATGACGTTCGCCGCTATTGACATCCTTGAAGGTGACACGCCAGCGGCCATCCGGCTCCCGATCCAGTCCCTCTACCTCGGTATTATAATGAAGGTCGAAGTCAGGCTGCGCCTTGAGATGAGCCACAAGCAGATGAGTCAGGGAGCCGTAATCCACATCGGTGCCGGTAATAATACGCGTTGCCGCAACAGGCCTGGCGGGATCACGCCCCTCCATGGTCAGGGGCGCCCATTTTTCGATCTGCGCCCCATCCTCCGTATACTCCATGCCATGATAGCAATGGTGGGCAGACATCGCCTGAAAACGCGCCTTGAGAAAAGCGACGTTTTCAGCGCCCCACACCATGCTCATATGCGGGCAGGGATGGATAAAGGCCTGTGGATCAGGAATGGCCCCCTTCGTCACCAGATAGGACCAAAGCTGGCGCGACAGATCGAACTCTGTATTGACCTTGAGCGCCTGGGTAATTTCCACCGTACCATCAGGACGCTGAGGCGTATAATTCAGCTCGCAATTGGCTGCATGCCCCGTACCTGCATTGTTCCATGATTGCGAGCTTTCCTGCCCGCAATCACTGAGGCGCTCGAACATCATCATGCTGTAGGACGGGTTGAGTTCCTTCAGCAGGGTGCCAAAGGTTGCACCCATGATACCGGCGCCGATCAGGACAATATCAGGACGTACATTGGCAGGGCTGGTCATTCAGCAGATTCCTTGTGAGGCACGGGAGTGAAACGGAGATCTTCGGATTCTTCATAAACCACATAAGCCCGGCGCCAGGGATCATCTCCGATCAGCCGCCATTTATGGCCTGAGCCGCTGTTATCCTGTGCCAGCAGAATATCGCCCGGGCGTATGGTGAAGGTCGCACCGGATTTGGTTTCAAATTCAAGCGTCCCGGAAAGAGTGATCACGAAACGCGGCACCGGATCCTGATGCCATTCATAGGATCCACCGGACTTTGTCTCCTGAAAGGAGATATATTGAGTCTTGATCGGAAGCCCCACAAAGTCACCGCGCGCGCCCTCCTTGAGGGTGATGACTCCTTCCTCGAAGAGTGAATTGCCATCCGGACCGGTCCACATTCTGACGCATCGGATCATATCGCTGCCTCACTTAAACTGCTTACAAAATCATCAAAATCAAAGTCGTACGACACGACATTTGAATAAAAACGCGGTCAGTCATCTCGCAATGTGCCGTGCCCTGTATGCGTCATAGGTGTGTTTCGGCACCACGATTGCAACGGTCATCGCAGCAACCACCAGAAGCGCGGTCAGCCCATCCGTGAGCGTTCCCTCCAGCAGAGTGGTCACGTCTGCGGAAGAAGCATGCTGCAAAGCCAAAAGCCCTGCAAACATACGGAACACAAAAACACCCGGCATAAGTGACACCACCGATGCAAAACCAATTCCAGCGAACGGAATATGATGGCGTCTGGCAACCGGCATCAACACAATGGAGGCAACAAATCCCGCAACGCTGGCGCCAATGACTGGCCCGGCCCCGAACAGGGCCATTGCGATCCAGCGGGCAGTGTCTGCCGCAATGGCCGTAACAACAGGCCAGCCAAGCAGACGAAGAGGCATTGAGAAAAATACACTATAGCAGGCCGCTGCGACTCCTCCGGCCAAAGCGGTTATCCACAGGGCAACCTCCCGACCGGCAGGCATGGGCGGCAAGGTGACGCCACACAGGAACAATCCCGTCAGCAGCCCGGCACTGATGGCCAGCAGAATCATCCCGGCAAAGCTCAGCCTCGCTATGCCAAGTGGCATCCGGTTACCCAGCAGGTCGAGGGTTCCATTGAGAAGAAACGGTCCGGGAACCAGCACCATACACGGACATACCGCGATCAGCCGCAATTCTGAACTCAGATTCAGTCGCGTTGCAACAGCACCGATCACGCCTGCCAGCAAAGCGGCGCAAAAACTCTGCACCAGCCCATTTCCCCCTGCACGGGCAATAAAACGGCGTAGATAAGCCCCTGTCCCTGCGCTGCAGCCCGTCAGGATAACAGAAAAGAAATGAGAGATACCGAATGTAACGGAAAGCGCGGCTGCCCCAATAGCACAGGCAAACGCAAAAAAATGATCTGGAGAAACTGGCAGGTTTCTGGCTTTGGCAAGCTGTCCCCTCGCGGTTTCAGGATCAAGCTGCCCATCAATCAGGGCCTCGGCCACATGGCTGGTTGCAGCAACCCGGTCGATTACAACGGCATCAGGCGTGGCAGGCAGAATATGCGGATGAAAATTGTCTATAGCGGATGAATTGCGCAGCAACAGAAATCCCCATTGAGGGATGACTGACATCGCCTGACCGAGACTGGCACCAAGGCGGGCTACCAGCTGGATCGTCTCTTCGCTTTCCTGACCATTTGTATGCACAATGGTCGCAATATCAGCGACCAATCCTGTGACATCCGCATTTCCATCATCCAGAATATTATTCTTCCTCCAGATAAAGTCAGCAGCCACCAGCATATCCTGTAAGTTTTTGTTAACAATAAATTGGAGCCTGACTTTACCTATAGTGCCACACGGAAAGCCTGTACGACGATAAGGGAGTGCTTAATTTTATAAATTTTTCTTTTTAGAAAGCCGTGAATATGCAGCAATTTACGCTACTATAGCCTCATGGCATCCTCCATAGGCCGCTAATTTCCAGTGGGAAAAAATACCGACATGAGCAATCCCCCCTCCTCGTCTGATACTGACCAGAATCCTGTCTACAAAGACGTCCCGATCGGCCTTGATGCCCCCGGCGAGCGCCAGGAATTTGATTCCATGGGTACCGTGATGGTCCCGGCAAATCGCTACTGGGGTGCACAAACACAGAGGTCGCTGAAGCACTTCTCCATCGGCAACGATAAAATGCCGAAAGAAGTTTATCACGCTTACGGTTACGTCAAGAAAGCAGCCGCCATCGTGAATACCAAGGCCGGACGGCTTGCAGACTGGCGCGCCAAGGTCATCATTCAGGCGGCCGAGGAAACCATTGCCGGCAAGCTGGATGACAATTTTCCGCTTTATGTCTGGCAGACGGGCTCCGGCACCCAGTCAAACATGAACGTCAATGAAGTCCTGTCCAACCGTGCGATCCAGCTTCTGGGGGGTACGCTGGGTGCGCAGGCTCCGGTTCACCCTAACGATCACGTGAATATGGGCCAGTCGTCCAACGACACGTTCCCGACTGCAATGCATATTGCAACCGTACTGGAACTGGATACCGTCCTGCTGCCGCAGGCTGAAGCCTTCGCGGCTTCGCTTGAAGCCAAGGCGAGCCAGTGGATGAACGTGGTCAAGACAGGTCGCACCCACCTTCAGGATGCCGTACCGCTGACCGTTGGTCAGGAATGGTCCGGCTACGCCCAACAGGTACGGGATGCCATTGCCAATGTCGTCGCCTCCAAAGCGGGTCTGTACAAGCTGGCTGCCGGTGGTACCGCCGTGGGAACCGGCCTGAATGCGCCGAAGGGCTTCGGGCATGATATTGCTCAGACAATTGCTGAACTGACGGGCAAACCCTTCATCACCGCGCCGAACAAGTTCTCGGCTCAGGGCTCGCTCGACGCAATGGTGGCTACCTCGGCTGCCCTGCGTGGACTGGCGGTCGCGCTGATGAAGATCGCTAACGATATTCGCTGGCTTGCCTCCGGCCCACGCTGCGGATTGGGTGAATTGCTGTTGCCGCAGAACGAGCCGGGTTCCTCCATCATGCCCGGTAAGGTCAATCCGACCCAGTGTGAAGCCATGGTCATGGTCTGCATCCAGGTGATCGGCGAAGACAATGCGGTCGCGTTCGCAGGCAGTCAGGGTAATTTTGAACTGAATGCCATGCGCCCGATCATCATCAATAATGTGCTGCATTCCGCGCGTATCCTCGGCGATATGTGCGAAAAGATGCGCGTTTACTCGATTGAAGGCACGGAACTGAACCGCGCACGCATCGACGCGAGCGTTGATCAGTCCCTGATGCTGGTCACTGCCCTGTCTCCGGTCATCGGCTACGACAATGCGGCCCATATCGCCGAAGCGGCGAATGCTGATGGTTCAACGCTCCGGGAAGCAGCGCTCAAATCCGGCAAAGTGGACGAGGCAACGTTCAATCGGGTGGTCGATCCGCAGAAGCTGGTCGGTGAAGGCGTCGCAGGCGCCTGAAGCTGATATCCTCGATTCGGTCGGGTGCGTGCTGCTGCGCACCCGGTTGAAACAGGGACAACCCCCGACTTTCTGCAGACAATGCGTCTGTCGTTCTGACTATTTGGCGGAGGGGAACTATATGTTCCCCTTTGTTCTAAGGATTGACTGGAGACTCATGCCGACAACTTCAGCCCGGAGATGGCCATGCGTCGATGTGACACTGTCGAACCAGCAGAAACCGGGCCATGTCTTTGTCACAGCCCGGGATTTGCCAGGCTC
Source organism: Granulibacter bethesdensis (assembly GCF_001889525.1). Classification (NCBI taxonomy): domain Bacteria; kingdom Pseudomonadati; phylum Pseudomonadota; class Alphaproteobacteria; order Acetobacterales; family Acetobacteraceae; genus Granulibacter; species Granulibacter bethesdensis. The sequence goes on along the minus strand of NZ_CP018192.1, from coordinate 1,180,985 downwards.
AATGCGCTGGTTGAAGCGAAGTTCTCCCGCCGCTCTTTTCTGGCCGGTGCATCCGCCATGCTGGGCGGAGCTTCTCTGTACCTGACAGAAGCCTCAGCCGCGATTCCCGCCCCTCCCGCAGCTCCGGTCGTGTTCAGGAATATCCAGCTTTTCGATGGTGTTTCCAAAACGCTACAATCAGGGCGGCAACTTGTCGTCAAAGGTACTCTGATCGACGCGATCGAGCCGAATGGCACGCCCATACCGGACGAGGCCATTCTTATCGACGGTCACGGCGGAACACTGATGCCGGGTCTGATCGACGCACATTGGCACGCCATGATGGCAGCCTTACCCATGAACGAGTTGATGACAGCCGATATCGGCTACATCACTCTGATCGCAGCGGAGGAAGCGCACAGAACCCTGTTGCGAGGCTTCACCAGCATCAGGGATATGGCCGGTCCAAGCTTTGCACTCAAACGGGCCATTGATAGCGGGCTGAATGCAGGCCCTCGGATCTGGCCATCCGGTGCGATGATTTCACAGACCTCCGGCCATGGTGATTTCCGTTTTCCATACGAAATACCATCCCCGCCGGCAGCCCCCCTCTCCCACAGCGAAACGCTGGGCGCCGATATGATCTCTGATGGTGTCGATCAGGTGCTCAAGCGGGTTCGGGAGCAGTTGATGCTCGGTGCCAGTCAGGTCAAACTGGCAGCAGGCGGCGGCGTGACATCACATTATGATCCGCTTGATGTCAGCCAGTATACCGAAGCCGAATTCAGGGCTGCCGTTGCCTGCGCCGAGAACTGGAATACGTATGTAACCGTCCATGCCTACACCTCCCGTGCGATCCAGACCGCGGTGCATAGCGGCGTACGCTGCGTCGAGCATGGTCAGTTGATGGATGAAACAACTGCAAGACTGCTGGCGGAAAAAGATGTCTGGCTCTGCCTGCAGGCTTTCCTCGACAATCAATTTGCCAATCCCCACCCGGAAGGATCAAAAAATCGCGCCAAGCAGCTTGCCATGTTTGCTGGCACGGATCGCGCATATCAACTGGCCCGGCACTATAAAATCAAGACCGCTTGGGGTACAGATATCCTGTTCAATCCGACCATGACCAAAAATCAGGGTGCTATTCTGACCACGCTGTCTCGCTGGTACGACAATGCAGACATTCTGCGCATGGCAACCGGTACTAATGGCACATTGCTGCAATTATGCGGCCCACGCAGCCCTTATCCGGGTAAAATCGGCGTGCTGGAAAAAGGAGCCTATGCCGATCTTCTGCTGGTGGATGGCAATCCGCTTACAGACATTACGCTGATTGCCAATCCAGACAGGAATTTCAAAATTATTATGAAAGACGGTCGTTTTTACAAGAATACGCTCGCGGCATAAACCGTCTCCATTGACCGTCAGCGTGTTCCGGCGCGCAGATTATGGGCCAGACCCAGCATCGCTACACCACCGATCAGCAGATCGATCCCGATCAAAGTGCCCACCAGTGCAATACCGGTTGTTGCACTACTGAAAGCAATCATCAGAGCCAGCACCCAGTCGACAATACCGGAGATAACCAGCCACCACCACCGTCCGGCGTTGATCTGGCGCGCGGTCGTGGCGATCATGATTGAGGATACGCCGTCCATCATAAGCCATGCCGCGATCAGCCAGGACAGGGCTACAGCCATCCCGGCGGGAAACAGCACCACGACCAATCCGACCAGAATCGCAGCCAGTGAGGACAGAAGCCCCCCTGCCAGATGCAGATGAGGACGGCTGGCGAGCGTGCTGATCAGTCCCATCACGCCGATGATGAACAGAAGCCATCCGATCATGCCGGCTGTGAATATCCCAGCCAGAACCGGCACCAGCAAGGCTCCGATGCCGAGAATGAGCAACAGGATACCTTCCAGAGTAAGAATGCCTGAGCCGGCACGCGACAGCCCTGAAAAAACCGGGCCGGAAGAAGGTGAAGGAGGAAAGGAACCGCTCATCGACAGAATGCTCCGGAATGTTTTGTGCAGGATGGCATTAATCCTCCGACAACGGCACAGTTTTATTCTGTATAATTTCCTTTCCTTCTGCATGGCCGAAGCCTGACGTGAAGCGTCATGCCAACACCTGACATATTTTAACAAAATATATTTTTATGGTTTTACGCGCCTTTAATTGGCAACGTAGTTGCCACAGTACTATTTAAGACTCAGACATAGCTCGACACCCCTGGAGGCCCCTCATGGTGGCACATCGTCTTTCCATCGCGCTGGCAGCCCTGACCTTTCTGGCCTGTGGTGTTTCCACAGCGCCTGATGCACAGGCACGCGCAAAACACAGCACATCCATTTCAGCAGATGGAAAAGGGCAAGGGATGAACATTCCCTCCACCCAGCAAAGCCCCGTTACAGATGATGATGAACCGGATTTCAGCATCTTCGGGGTGCCGGTACGCATTTCCTCGCCCGTAGCCAAGCCATATCAGAACACCTCGTTCCAGACTTATCAGGGGAGTGCCATGACATCACAGGATGCCCTGCTCTCCGATACCATCCCGAATATCGACGACTGGACTCCTTGATTTCTGCCAGAACGCTGCGCAAAAAACCCGCTATGACCGAGCGTGAGCATCACCCGGATGACCGTGAAGGCGATTTCGCACGCCCACCCGACCCCTCTGCCAAAAGACGCGCGCGGGAGGCAGAGGCTCTTCGTGCCAACCTTCTGCGCCGCAAGGCCCAGCAACGCGCCCGTCAGGCTGCTTCCCCCTCCCCCATGACTGCTGTAACGGCGGCCAGCGAGACGTCCGAAGAAAGCCCCCTGTTGTCCCCGCCACGCGGGTGAGATAGACCCCGACAATACGTGCGGGGAGTTCATCGCCATGTCCATAATGCCCGATCACTGGATTCGTCAGATGGCGACCGGTCACGGCATGATCGAGCCATTCGTCGAAACGCAGAAGCGGGACGGTGTGATCAGCTACGGCCTGTCCAGCTACGGTTATGATGCCCGCGTAGCCGATGAATTCAAAATCTTCACCAATGTGGATTCAGCAGTCGTTGATCCCAAGGCGTTCAGCCCGGCAAGCTTCGTGGATCGGAAAGGCCCGGTCTGCATCATCCCCCCCAACAGCTTTGCGCTAGCCCACACCGTAGAATATTTCAGAATTCCGCGAGACGTTCTGGTGATCTGTCTGGGTAAATCCACTTATGCACGCTGCGGCATCATCGTGAATGTTACACCGCTGGAGCCGGAATGGGAGGGGCAGGTCACGATTGAGATCAGCAACACCACTCCCCTGCCCGCCCGTATTTACGCAGGCGAAGGCATTTGCCAGTTCCTGTTTCTACGCGGCGACAGCGACTGCGAGACCAGCTATGCCGACAAGGCAGGCAAATATATGGGACAACGGGGCGTCTCCCTGCCCCGTATGTAAGGTGCTCTATTCTCGCACGGCACTCTCATCTGCCATCCCGGCAGGAATAATCGCGTCATGAACGGAGCTGGCTGAAGAATATGGATCGGATCAGGATTCGCGGCGGGCATCCGCTGGCCGGGGAAATTGCTATTGGAGGCGCGAAAAATGCCGCTCTTCCGGTCATGGCCTGCGGTCTGCTGACGGATGACAGGCTGGTCCTGAACAATGTTCCACGCCTTGCCGATATCGGCACCATGAAAGCATTGATCGAGCAACACGGTATCACTGTGGAACGGCTCGATCCGCTGGGGCGCATCCTTTCCCTTGGCGGCCAGATCACCAATACCGAGGCTCCCTACGACATTGTGCGGAAAATGCGCGCCTCGGTGCTGGTACTCGGGCCGTTGCTGGCTCGTTGTGGAGAAGCCCGCGTCTCTCTGCCCGGCGGCTGCGCCATCGGCACACGTCCGGTGGACATGCACCTCAAGGGGCTGGAGCAGATGGGGGCCACCATCACACTGGAAAGCGGCTATATCGACGCCCGGGTTCAGGGCCGCCTGCACGGGGCGGATATCGTGCTGCCGATGCCCTCGGTCGGGGCCACGGAAAACCTGCTGATGGCGGCGAGTCTCGCGGACGGCATCACCACCCTGCGCAATGCCGCACGGGAGCCGGAGATAGAGGATCTCGCCCACTGCCTGATTTCCATGGGTGCCAAAATCGAAGGGATCGGCACCGGAGAATTGCGGATCGAGGGCGTGAAGCACCTGCATGGCGCTGAACACAGTATCATTCCGGACCGGATCGAAACCGGCAGCTATGCCTGCGCTGCGGCCATTACCGGCGGCCGCCTGCTGCTGCGCAATGCCAGGCTGGATCATCTGGGTGCAGTCGCCCGCACTCTGCGGGAGGCCGGGGTCGAGATCGAGGAACAGGACTCCGGCCTGCTGGTCAGCCGCCGCAACGGCCTGCATGGCGTCGATGTGATGACCGAGCCGTATCCCGGCTTTCCGACCGATATGCAGGCCCAGTACATGGTGCTGATGTCGGTGGCGGAAGGTGCCTCCATGGTCACTGAAACGATTTTCGAAAACCGCTTCATGCATGTGCCGGAACTGAACCGGATGGGTGCCCGCATCAACGTCCACGGGGCCTCCGCCATCGTCCGCGGAGTATCCCAACTCTCGGGCGCTCCGGTCATGGCAACCGATCTCCGCGCCTCCCTGTCACTGATCCTCGCCGGGCTGGCCGCGGAGGGGGAAACTATCGTCAACCGCGTCTATCATCTCGACCGCGGGTATGAGAGCGTGGCTGAAAAACTTTCCGCCTGTGGGGCTAATATCGAACGGATCAGCGGGTAGACATCAAGCTAGATTTTCTGATCATGAGCAAATTTTTATTGTTGGTAAGATACCATGCAGATCGAAAAGCTAATCGAGAATATAACGGATCAGTTATATCAAGCAAAATTCGTCACTATACCGGATATTATTTCGGATTGGCTGTCTGAAAGTAGCGGTTTAAGCGGAAAAGACGTTCTTGAGATCGGCTGCGGCGAAGGAACGATGGCACTTGGCATGATGCTTCGCAAAAAAGCCAAGCGCGTTGTCGGAGTTGAAGTCCTTGATGTATTTGAGCAGTGCCTGCCTATGGCACAAGCTCAATTGGGTATCTCGGAGCTACCTTCTGATTTACATCTCTGCAAGATTCTTCCAGGTGCCGATCTGAGCATATATGGAACATTCGATGTCGTGTACAGCTGGTCTGTGTTTGAACACATTGCCCAGGACATTTTTCCTTCCGTCATGCGTTCAGTGTTTAATGTTCTTAAGCCTGGGGGGCATCTGTTCATACAAATTGATCCGCTTTATTACTCGGCACATGGTTCACATTTGACCCCATGGCTTGTTGAGCCATGGTTGCATCTGACACTCCAGTCCGATGAGTTCCGGCGTCGCCTGCTGAATGCACCACATACCTCAGCAAAGGTCAGAAATGAGTGGGCTGTTTACATTCCTCTGGACGCGGATAAAGCAACCGAACGCGCAGCACTCTTGGAAACTTATGAAACTCTTAATCGTCTGACAGCCCCTCAACTACGTAGTATTGCTGAAGCAACAGGTTTCGAGGTGATCCGGGACTATCGCACAACGACCGATCTGGAAGTCCCGCCTCATCTGCTGGAAATTTATCATCGCGATGTTCTGATCACCGATCAGATCGTCATACTTCTGCGCAAGCCAGCCGCTGCCTGACACTCTTTGGGCCAGCGGAATTTTGCTGCTGTCTTTCCCGTAACATTCCGCTAAAGAACCGTTCGCGACGGTCCCGCGCGAGCGGGCGAGAAAGGGAATGCCGTGCGCTGCCTTCGGGTAGCAAGTCGGCAGCTGCCCCCGCAACTGTCAGCGATGAGGTGTTCTCCATGCCCCTCTCCGGTTTCCAGCCGGGATGGGCTGCCACTGGATCGGAATGATCCGGGAAGGCTGGAGCCATACCGCTTTCACATCGCGAGCCAGGAGACCTGCCGTCGTCAATGGATCACAACCATCCGGGCGGGGTGTCCCGGAGATGGGGGACATGATGACGAAAGACCAGTTCCGACGCGCAGAGCGTTCCGGAGCGGCAGGCTACGCGCATGCCGGCCGCAATATCACCAGAACCAGATTGTCCAGCCTGTTGCCGCTTGCTTTTGCAACACCTTGCCTGCTGCCATCGCCTGCGGCTTTTGCGGCGGCGGCGAATGAGGGTGACTCTCTGCCTGCCCTGTCAGTGCAAGGGCAGGCCGTGACGAGTGAAGCCACCGGCACACTCTCCCTGAACCAGACCAACACCACCGGAAGCCGCCTGGGTCTCACGCCCATGGAGACCCCGGCCAGCGTCGATACGCTGGAGGGCGACACGATCCGCACCCGTGGCGATCTGCGCGTCGATGCCGCCGTCAGCCGGGAGGCAGGCATCACCATGATCGGCACACCGGGCAATGGCGGCACCGCGCTGAGCGCTCGCGGTTTCACCGGTCAGGCCGCGGTGATGCAGCTTTTCGACGGCGTCAGGCTCTATCCCGGTGCCGGCACCGTGACCTTTCCCTTCGACACATGGAGCACCGAGCGGCTGGAAGTGCTGCACGGCCCGGCCTCCGTCATCTACGGCGAGGGCGCGGTGGGAGCAGTGGTCAACGTCGTCTCCCGCCAGCCTTTCGAGGGAAAAATCCGCAACGAGGTCGCAGCGCTGGTGGATACCAACCTCACCCGCCGTCTGGCGCTGGATAGTGGTGGATCGCTGAGCCGAACCCTCAGCTACCGGCTGGATATCGCCGGGCAGATGTCCAGCGGCTATGTCCAGCGTGGCAATTCGGACAGTCTGGATCTGAAGGGCGCACTTCGCTACCGGCCCAGTCAGGATTTCACTGTGACGGTCTCTCATGATCACGCCATGCAGGACCCGATGCGGTATTACGGCATTCCGCTGGTGCGTGGATCGCTGGACCGTTCCCTGCGCGACCAGAACTATAACGTCCAGAACAGCATCCTGCATTATGAGGATGACTGGACCAATCTGCATGCCGAATGGACACCAACCGCCAGCCTGACCCTGCGCAACATCGCCTACCGCCTCTCCACAAACCGGCATTGGGTGAATGCGGAGAATTATCGCTATCTGCCTGCCAGCAACATGGTGCAGCGGGATGGTTACCTCGATCTGACGCACCAGCAGGAACAATATGGCGACCGGCTGGATGGCACCTTGCGCCATACGCTGTTCGGTCTCGGCAATACGCTCGGTGCCGGGATGGAGGTAAACTACATCAGTTTCAGCCGGTTCAGTAACGCGCCCTTCGGTGGGCTGTCACAGGTTCCGCTCGACAATATCAATCCCGGTTTCTTTATCAATCTGGCCGGAAACCGGAAGGATATTCAGACCACCACATGGCAGGTCGCTCCGTTTCTGGAAGACAGGCTTCAGATCACGCGCCAGATCTCCATTCTGGCCGGGGTGCGGTTCGATCATCTGGACCTGCATAACGCGATGCCCACCACCGGAAAGCCATTCGATAAAACCTATGATGCTCCGACATGGCGCGTTGGGGTGGTCTATCAACCCGTGCAGACTCTGTCTCTCTACGGACAGTATTCGACCAGCGTTCTGCCCCCCACCAGCACGCTGATCACCACCAACCTCGCCAATTCCGCCTTTGCCCTGTCGCATGGCCGTCAGGGGGAGATCGGGATCAAGCAGGCTCTGGCCGATGGCAGGCTGCAATGGACCCTCGCCGCCTATGACATCACGCGGGATAATCTGCTTTCGGCTGATCCGAATAATCCCGGCATCATCCAACAGATCGGGCAGCAATCCTCGCGTGGGCTGGAGCTGAATGTCAGCGCCTCCATCACCCCCCGCTGGAGCGTCAATGCCAATGGCAGCATTCTTCAGGCGCGGTTTGACGATTTTACGGAAACATCCGGCGGTGTGCCGGTCTCACGCAATGGCAACACGCCACCCAATGTCCCCCTGCAAACCGCCAATCTCTGGACGGAATGGGCATTCGCACCACGCTGGCAGGCCCAGGCCGGACTGCGCTTTGTCGGGAGGGCGTTTGCCGACAACGCCAATGCCAATGCGCGCCCGGCCTATACCGTGGTCGATCTGGGTCTGAACTGGCAGCCGGTCGATCAGTTGAGTCTTGCGGCACGGGTCTCCAATCTGTTCGACACCGCCTATGCCGTCACCACCTATGGCAGCCAGCAATGGATATTGGGGCTGCCGCGCACGATCACATTCGCGGCCAATGTGAAGTTCTGATCCCTCAGAGCAGCCGGGAGACCGCTTTTTCCAACTTTTCCGGCTTGCAGGACGGGGCATAGCGGGCCACTGGCACGCCGTCCCGTCCAATCAGGAATTTGGTGAAATTCCACTTGATGCGCCGTGTCCCAAGCAGGCCACGGCATTGACGGGTCAGATAGTCGAACAGCGGATGGGCATTGGTGCCATTGACCTCCACCCGCGCAAACATCGGGAAACTGACGCCATAGTGCGTATCACAAAAAGCCCTGATCTCCTCACTGCTGCCCGGCTCCTGCGCGCCGAACTGATTGCATGGGAAACCCAGCACCACGAAGCCGGAAGCAGCACAACGCTGGTAGAGCGCTTCCAGCCCCTGATATTGCGGGGTAAAGCCACAACGGCTGGCCGTATTGACGACCAGCGCCACCTGCCCACGCCAGCGCGACAGCGGTACGACCTGTCCATCCAGCATGGTCGCCTCAAAATCATAAAGACTGGTCATTGCTGTCTCCGCCCTGGTTCAGGATGGGATAAACCCGCTCTCTCCATCAGGCCAGAGGCGACCGGATGGCTGTATTGCGCCTGATAGCCCGCAATCAGGTGTCATGCGGCCTTTTCCCGCCGCGTCTGCCGGTGTAGACGGCGCGCATGACCGTTCCGCTGACAGCCGGTGACGCTCCCGGCACCTCTTTCCATTCTCCGGGTACCGCCGTGTCGGCAGGGGGCGGGGATAGCACCGCCATGCTGGATGCACCGCTGGTGCTGGCCCTGCCGAAAGGCCGTATTCTCGCCGAATGCCAGCCTCTGCTGGATAAGGTCGGGATTCATCCCGCGGCCGATTATGCGGATGAAAGCAGCCGCCGCCTGCGCTTTCCGACTCATGATCCGGCATTGGACGTGGTGCGGGTACGTCCATTCGATGTAGCCACTTTCGTCGCCTTCGGTGGTGCGCAAATTGGCATTTGCGGTGCCGATGTGCTGATGGAATTCGACTATCCGGAAATCTACGCGCCACTCGATCTGAAAATCGGTGCCTGCCGCATCAGCGTGGCAGAGCCGGTGGCAACAGCCGGGCAGGACAATCCGAGCACATGGTCGCGGGTGCGGGTTGCCTCCAAATACCCCAACATTGCACGCAGACATTTTGCCGCCAGCGGTGTGCAGGCCGAAATCGTTCACCTGAATGGTGCGATGGAACTGGCCCCGAGCCTGGGCCTGTCGCGGGTGATTGTGGATCTGGTCCAGACCGGCTCCACCCTGAAAGCCAATGGGTTGGTGGAAACGCAGGTCATCGCCGATGTCACCAGTCGGTTGATCGTCAACCGCACCGCCCTGAAAACCCGCCCGGAGGCAATCGGCAACTGGATTGCCCGCTTCCGTGCCGCCCTGAACGCCTGAGCGGAGAGCCAGAATGCAGCGTTTTGATACGCGCGCCACGGATTTCGAGGCCCGTTTTGCAGCGTTTCTGAATTCTCCCCGTGAAAGCGGCGCCACCGTCGATCAGACAGTGGCCGCAATTCTGGCCGATGTCGCCACACGCGGTGACGAAGCCGTGCTGGACTACACAGCCCGTTTCGACCGCCTTACCCTGACAGTAGAGACAATGCGGGTGCAGGAGGCGGAAATAGACACCGCCATTGCCCGCGTCCCCTCCGACCAGACCGAAGCTCTGTCACTGGCGGCAAAGCGCATCGAGCGGTTTCATCGCGCCCAGATGCCGCGCGATCTGCTGCTGGATGATGAGGATGGCATCACGCTCGGCATGCGCTGGAACGCGCTGGATGCGGTCGGGCTGTATGTGCCGGGTGGCAAGGCGGCCTATCCGTCCTCCGTGCTGATGAATGCAATCCCGGCTCGCGTGGCAGGGGTGGAGCGCATCGCGATGTGCGTTCCCGCGCCGGACGGGGTGCTGAATCCTCTGGTGCTGGCGGCGGCACGCCTGTCCGGTGTCTCTGAAATCTACCGGGTCGGCGGCGCTCAGGCGGTGGGAGCCTTCGCTTATGGTACCGCTACGATCGGGCGGGTGGATCGCGTGGTCGGTCCCGGCAATGCGTATGTTGCCGAAGCCAAGCGGCAGGTATTCGGCCGGGTGGGAATCGACAGCATCGCCGGTCCATCAGAAGTCGTGGTGCTGGCCGATGCGGCCCAGTCTCCGCGCCGGGTTGCTGTCGATCTGCTGGCACAAGCCGAGCATGACGAAGCTGCGCAATCCATTCTGATCACCATCGACCCGGCCTTTGCCGACGCCGTGGCGGCAGCGGTGGAACAGGAAATTCCCTCCCTGCCCCGCGCCGCCATTGCCGAGGCCAGTTGGCGCGATCACGGCGCGATCATTCTGGCACGGGACTGGGATGAAGCAGCCCGGCTGACTGATCGTCTGGCTCCGGAGCATCTTCAGATCATGACGGATGATCCTGCCGGCCTGTTTGCCCGTATCCGCCATGCCGGCGCAGCCTTCCTCGGCAGTTTCTGCCCGGAAGCGCTGGGGGATTATGTTGCAGGCCCCAATCACGTTCTGCCAACCAACCGGACGGCCCGCTTTGCCTCCGGCCTGTCGGTGTTCGATTTTCTGAAGCGGACCACCTGGATCGCCGCCGAGGAAAGCGGATTGCAGCGCATTGGCCCCGCCGCTGTGACATTGGCCGAGGCCGAGGGTTTGCAGGCCCATGCCAGAAGCATCGCCCTGCGACTGGGGCAGTGATCCCTGCCACGCTTGTTTGCTGTTGCTTTTCTGCCATCAGGCATCCGACGCGGACCTGCCCCCCGCATGGTTTCCTTGACGTGGAGGCCGCCGCGCCCCATGTTCCGCCCGCAATCGACACAATTGAAGAGTTCTGATGTCTAAAGAGGACATGATCGAGTTCAGCGGCACCGTCATGGAGCTGCTCCCCAACGCGATGTTTCGCGTCAAGCTGGACAATGAGCATTCTATTCTGGCTCATACCAGCGGCAAGATGCGGAAGAACCGTATCCGCGTGCTGGCAGGTGACCGGGTCAACGTCGAAATGACGCCCTATGACCTGACCAAAGGCCGCATCACCTTCCGCTTCAAATAAGCGGGCGGGTTCCTGACGTGATGCCGGACCAACCGGCCACCGCGTACCCGCTTGTACTGGCCTCCGCCAGCCCTCGCCGGGCGGCCCTGCTGGCCCAGATTGGGGTCATACCGGCCCTGACCCTTGCCACCGACATCGACGAAAGGCCCCTTAAAGGGGAGGTTCCACGCCTTCTCTCCCGCCGCCTTGCCCAAGGCAAGGCGGGCGCGGCGATGCTTGCGCTCAAGGAACAGTCTCACGCCCCCCTCTCCGCCCCGTTTATCCTCGCGGCAGATACCGTCGTTGCGGTCGGCCGTCGTGCGCTCCCGAAAGCCGAAACAGAGGTCGAGGCCAGGCAATGCCTCACGCTGCTCTCCGGTCGGCGTCATCATGTCTGGACTACGGTGGTCGTGATCGCCCCCGACGGCAAACGGGCCGAGCGAATCGTCGAAAGCGCAGTAACCTTCAACCGGATGACCGACTTCCAACAGGAAGCCTACATCGCTTCCGGCGAATGGCGCGGCAAGGCCGGCGGTTATGCCATTCAGGGTTTGGCCGCCGCTTATATCCGTTTCCTGTCCGGCAGCTACAGCAATGTCGTCGGGCTGCCGTTGTTCGAGACCGCCCAGCTTCTGCGTGGGCTGGGCTTTCGTTCGCTCTGAGATGAGCGGCTCATCCGAATCGCCGCTCTCCCTTTTCCTTCGAGTCTGCTGCTCGCCCGGCGAGCGTCGGGTTGCGCTGACCCGGGATGACCAGTTGCTTGATTTCATGATCGACCGGCCCGGTCGGCCCGATGGATTCGGGGATATGTACCGTGGCCGGGTCATAGCGCGGGTTTCCGCCATGGCGGGCGCATTCGTGGCTCTGCCTGAGGGTGCGGAAGGGTTTCTGCCTGACAGCGCATGCCATGCCTCTCTGCCTAAGCCAGGGGAATCTGTTTTTGTCCAGGTGACCAGATCCGCATCAGGTGGAAAAGGGCCGAGGCTGGCCACCATACCGGACCCGGCGCATGACATGCCGGAAGGGGCCTGCCCCCTGCTGCTCCATCGCGGCCCGACCGGGCTTGATGATCTGGCCGCCGCCTGTCCTGATGCCACGATCCTCGTCGATAATCGGGCCGTATTCGCCTCCCTGCGCCCGATTTATGGGGAGCGTGTGAGGATGGCCGTAGAGCCCGTGTGGGATGAGGCTTTGCAAGCCGATATCGCAGCCCTTGCTACCCCGGATGCCCTGCTGCCCGGTGGTGCCATTCTTCATGTCCAGCCCACAGCAGCGCTGGTGGCGCTGGATGTCGATGCGGGTTCGGCCACTGCCGCACGAGACTCCAAAAATCGCGCCCAGATGCAGATCAATCACGCGATTCTGCCCTCTATTGCCAGGCAGATAAGATTGCGAAACCTGTCAGGTGCCATTCTGCTGGATCTGGCCGGCGTGCAGGCCCGCAAAAGGCCGAGTTTTGCCGCCCCTCTGACAGATGCGCTGGCCCAAGACCCCCTGCACCCCCGTCTGCACGGATTCACCGCGCTCGGTTTCGCCGAAATCTCACGCCAGCGCCGCCGCCCACCTTTGCATGAAATGCTGCATGGCCCGCATGCGGCGGCTCTGGCCGTTTTGCGACAGGGATGGCGCTGGAGCATCGGAAATCCCGGCAGGCAACCGACCCTGCGCCTTTCCCCCGCAGTTCATGAGGCATTGAGCAGCGATAGCGTCGCGCTGGAGGAATTCCGGCACGAGACCGGCCTGCTGCCGATTCTGATCTCTGATCCCGCTTTGCGAGGGGATCGGGCTCTCTGTCCGGAAACAGATTGACCGTATTTTCGATCCCATGGGCTGTTCAATTAGCCTCCCCCCCCGACTCTGAGGATCATCTTGCAATGAGTGCCTCCCGTTGTCCGATCTGCAACAAGCGCGGCTCCGATTCTACGTTTGATCGCAACTATACGCCATTTTGCAGTCGTCGCTGCGCAGATGTGGATCTCGGCCGCTGGTTACAGGAAGATTATCGAATTCCCGGTCCCCCGGCAGAGCAACCAGAATCGTCCGAGGACGAATAAAAGCGTCATATTGTCGTCACCCATCTTGATCCTGGCTTCGGGCTGCGCTAACTCCTGCCCCGCCGGTAGCGGCAGTGCCCAAGTAGCTCAGTTGGTAGAGCATGCGACTGAAAATCGCAGTGTCGGTGGTTCGATTCCGCCCTTGGGCACCATTTTCCCCTTCCTATGCCCATTTTATTGTTTATCCCTTTGTCGTCCCGCAACGTGGCTCAGTCTGCGATGATCGCTGACTGACAATAATGACGATCAAGATGCGCTCCTGCCTGATTGCCGCCGTCTTTCTGATGATTTCAGCAAGCCAGACTGCTCTTGCCGGCAAAACGGAAGAGGCTTTTGCAGGACGCTATGTGTTACGCGGTGTTCCTCAGGCACATTCTGATCTGACGCTGCGGCCGGATGGACGGTTCCTGTGGGATCTGTCTTATGGTTCCTATCATCGCGGCAATATCGGTGACTGGCATGCTGACGGGCAGTCGATCACCCTGGACTCTGATCCTGCTGATACTGCGGATGAGCAGATGCCATTCGATACGATCAATCTCAGTGTGGATTCCACCGGAACACTCCACCTCAAGGAATTCCCCCAAGCCGCCTATTATAAAGAATAGCGGCACGGCTTTATGCTTGAAGCCAGCTATCGACTGACTTCATGATGAACCGCTCTATCGTCGGCCACCCATTCAGGGGGTTCCTTGAGTCAGGTCATCAGTATTACACGTAGCCGGGATGATACGCTCTGGGCCGTCATCGCCTCGGTCGGGCGACGCAGAAAGATCGCGGAGATCTTCCCCAGCCGCGAAGCCGCCCTTCAAGACCGGGACTGGAGAATACAGCAGGTGCGATCCTATACCGGTTTTCTGCAATCCTGCCGCCAGCCCCTGCCCAGCTATACCGTTGCCCCTATACGGCGCGCTGATCTGCCGAAAGCATGGCGCCCGGTGCCTGCATTGGGCTTCCTGCGCGGGGAATTCTTTTAAGAACGCCTCCGTTCTGTGGATAGCAGGGCTGCACGAACAGATTCCGCGCAAATTCCTCTTGTCGTCATAGAGATGGATGGCTACTTGCCGTCTTTTCCTGCACGGTACAGTATTTGCGAACGATTCGCATCTTGCTTTGTGACCGGTGCGAAGATGCCATTGGCTGCTCTCTCTGTGTTCAGGGAGAGAAAGACTGATATGAACAGGGAGGCCCCATGAACGCTGTGACCGATGTGATCGACGCTGCCCGGCCGCCGGCTCTGATCGACCCGGCGTCGATCCCTGCGAGCCTCGCCGCCCAGAAAGTGCTGAGCGTGCATCACTGGACGGACCGGCTGTTCAGCTTCACCCTCAGCCGCGACATGAGCTTCCGGTTCGAGAACGGCCAGTTCGTGATGATCGGGCTGATGACAGAGGACGAAAAGCCGAAGCCTCTGCTACGCGCCTACAGCGTGGCCAGTGCGAATTACGAGGAACATCTGGAATTCCTCAGCATCAAGGTTCCGAATGGCCCGCTGACCTCCCGCCTGCAACATATTCAGGTCGGGGATGAGGTTCTGGTCGGTCGCAAGCCTACCGGCACTCTGCTGCTGGACAATCTGCGGCCCGGACGCAACCTGTATCTGCTCTCGACCGGAACCGGTCTGGCGCCGTTCCTCAGCCTGGTGCGCGATCCCGAAACTTATGAGCGTTTCGAGAAGGTGATCATCACCCATGGCACCCGCTTCGCCGACGAGCACGCCTATGCCCAGCTGCTCGAAAACGATCTGAAAGAACACGAATTCATCGGTGAACTGGCGCGGGAAAAGCTGCTGTACTATCCCACCGTCACGCGGGAGCCATTCCGTAATCAGGGACGCCTGACCACCTTGATGGAAAACGGCAAGCTCTATCAGGATCTGGGCCTGCCCCGTCTGGACCCCGAACATGACCGCGCCATGATCTGCGGCAGTGAAGCGATGCTGGCCGATATCAAGAGTTTGCTGGAAAAAGAGGGGCTGGATGAGGGTAACAACTCCTCCCCCGGTGCCTTCGTCTACGAAAAAGCTTTCGCCGAGAAATAAGTCGGCTTTCAGCAAAAAAAGCGCCCGGATACGTTCCGGGCGCTTTTTTCGTTTCTGGCAACTCAGTTAGCTGGACGCTCCGCGCGGCGGATCACCCTGCGCTTCCAGAATATGCCACTCATCATCAGTAAAAACCCGGCTTCTGGTCAGGAAGCGGACCCCTTCCGGAGCTTCCAGTGAAAAACCGGAGCCTCGTCCCGGAACGACATCAATGAGCAATTGGGTATGACGCCAGTAATCAAACTGGGCGGCTCCCATATAGAAATCACAGCCATGGATACGACCCAGCAGAACATCCTGCTGACCGACCCTGAAATCGCCTCGTGGGTAGCACATGGGGGCGCTGCCATCACAACAGCCACCGGACTGATGGAAAATCAGATCCCCATGGATAGCGCTCAGGCGGTCGATTACCTCAGCTGCGGCCGGGGTGATTGTGACGCGATCAACCATTGGCATTGCCTCCCCCTTCCCTGCTTGTCCGGGCCGGATGATCGTCCGGCCCGGAGCCTGTTCGGACAGGATCAGAAGAAACCAAGCTTCTTCGGGCTATAGCTGACCAGCAGGTTCTTGGTCTGCTGATAGTGATCCAGCATCATCTTGTGGGTTTCACGCCCGATGCCTGATTGCTTATAGCCACCGAAGGCCGCATGAGCCGGATAGAGGTGGTAGCAGTTGGTCCAGACTCGCCCGGCCTGAATACCACGACCCATGCGATAGGCACGGTTGCCAGCACGGCTCCACACGCCTGCGCCCAAGCCGTACAGCGTGTCATTGGCGATGGAAAGCGCCTCCGCTTCATCCTTGAAGCGGGTGACAGCCACGACCGGACCGAAGATTTCTTCCTGGAACACGCGCATCTTGTTGTGGCCTTCCAAAATGGTCGGCGCGACATAGAAACCGTTATCCAGATCGCCACCCGGCCTCACGCGCTGACCGCCGGTGCGGAGCTTTGCACCTTCCTGCTGCCCAATATCGATGTAGGACAGGATTTTCTCCAACTGATCGTTCGAGGCCTGTGCACCGATCATGGTGCTGGAATCGAGCGGGTTACCCTGCTTGATCGCCTGCACACGCCGGGTCGCAGCTTCCATGAAGCGATCATAGATTTTTTCATGGATCAGAGCGCGGCTGGGACAGGTACAGACCTCACCCTGATTGAGCGCAAACAGGGCAAAGCCTTCCAGCGCCTTGTCGAAGAAATCATCATCCTCGGCCGCAACATCCTCAAAGAAGATGTTCGGGCTTTTGCCACCCAGTTCCAGCGTCACCGGGATCAGGTTTTCAGAGGCATATTGCATGATCAGACGGCCGGTGGTGGTCTCACCGGTGAAGGCGATCTTGGCGATACGCTTGTTCTGGGCCAGCGGTTTGCCAGCCTCAACGCCGAAACCATTGACGATATTCAGCACGCCTTCCGGCAGAAGATCACCGATGATCTCCATGAGCACCATGATGCTCATAGGGGTCTGCTCGGCAGGCTTCATCACCACACAGTTACCGGCTGCCAGAGCCGGAGCCAGCTTCCAGCAAGCCATCAGCAGCGGGAAGTTCCACGGGATGATCTGTCCGACCACACCCAGCGGCTCATGGAAATGATAGGCGACGGTATCATGATCGATCTCGCTGATCGAGCCTTCCTGCGCCCGCAACACGCCCGCGAAGTAGCGGAAATGGTCGATTGCCAGAGGAATATCGGCGGCAGTCGTTTCCCTGATCGGCTTGCCGTTATCAATGGTCTCCGCCAGCGCCAGACGCTCCAGCTTTTCTTCCATCCGGTCGGCAATACGCAGCAATACACGCGCACGCTCAGCCGGTGCCGTACGCCCCCAGCCTTCTCTCACCTTGTGGGCTGCGTCCAGGGCCAGTTCGATATCTTCAGCCGATGAGCGGGCGATCTTGCAGATCACCTGACCATTGATGGGAGAAATATTGTCGAAATACTGGCCTTTGACCGGCGCAACCCAACGCCCACCGATGAAATTTTCGTATTGTGGCCGAATCGCGATATGATGTGCGACTTCATTCAATGGACTGTCTGCCATGGTACGGTCCCCTGCTGGCACAAAGTGCTCTGTTTGTATTGTGACGTTTATCCCGCGCCGAACATCAATGCCCGACAACTACGCAGACAGCATGCAACGAGAAAGGCATTCTGTCACCCCATAGAGACAGGCAATGATCGGGGTTATCATATTGTCTTGCCACGCAACCTGCCCACAAGCCCGGCGTTGCCAGAGCAGAATACGGTCAGGATGACAGGACCGGCCCCTCAGAACAGAGAGAGAACAAAATAAATGTCTCAAGCTGAAGAATTTGAAGGCAAGGCAGAAAAACTGGCCGGCAAAGTACAGGAAGGAATCGGCCGGCTGACCGGGGATACTGAAACCGAGATCCACGGCAAGGCTCGACAGAGATATGGTGAGGCACAAAGCGCACTGGCTGAGACCTGTGATACTGTCAAAAGCTTCACGGCTGATTACCCCATGACAGCACTCGGCATTGCAGCAGGGATCGGCTTTCTGGTGGGGGTCATAACGGGCCGCCGCTAGGCTATCCGGTACAGCGAAAGGAATAATGCCTGACCCAGGACGTTATTGCTGCTGACTCCCCATCTGCCGCAATCTGATCCTGTCCTCCAGTTGTGAAAGCCTGAATGGCTTGCGGAGGATGGGAACAGGCTCTGGCACACAGTCAGTATAACCTGAAATCAGGATGAAATACGTGTCTGGATAAAGCACCATGACTTTCTGGCGCAGATCAAAGCCCGACATGCCCGGCATACAGATGTCACTGACCACCACATCAAAGCCACCATGTTCTCTGAGCACTTCCAGAGCGGACTCGCCACTTTCAGCGGCTGCCACCACAAATCCACGGCCCAACAGCCCTGCAAGAATGACGTCACGTACGCCACCGTCATCCTCAACAAGCAACACAGAAGTGGCAGACTTCAAAATAATTAAATAATCCTTAGACAATACGTCAGCAGAACGGCCAAAATGCCGCAAGCTGGACAATGATAGGATGCTTTATACTAGATATTTTCCTATAACAGACAACAAACACTATCGTGATAAATCTTTCAAAAAATCAATCACCTCTGTAATGCCGGAACTGCACATCATTGTTATAATCAGTATTGCAATACCGCGCATGCTTCTCTGCTCATCTTTATCCATGCTGCCACTTTCCAACTGATCGCCAGAGATCGCATCACTGGTTGACAGAAACCCTCCACGGGAACACACCCCGCGCATGCGTATTGCAGCGATTCTTGTGGCTGGCGGCAGTGGTTCGCGCTTCGGCAGCGACATTCCCAAACAATTCTTGCCGGTGGGCGGAAAGCCCCTGATCAGGCATGGAGCTGAGCGTCTGTCGGCGAAGGTCGATCTGCTGCAACCGGTCGGGTGTGCTGACGATATCGCACCCCTTCTGCATGGTCTGGACCATCTACCGATTGTTGATGGCGGAAAAGAACGGCAGGACAGTGTCCGCGCCGGTTTGGAAGCGCTGGTGCCTTATGCGCCCGATATCGTTCTGATCCACGATGCGGCACGCCCCTATTTTCCCGATCACACCATTGACGATCTGATCGAGGCTCTGCAAATCCACGACGGTGCCATTCCTGCCGTTCCCGTCGCCGATACATTAAAGCGTGCGGCAGGCAATATCATCGACTCAACCCTCCCTCGCGAGGGGCTGTATCGTGCCCAGACGCCGCAGGCGTTCAAATTTTCCGTTCTGCTGGCACTTCACCGGGACCATCCCGGGGGTGCAACCGACGACGCCGCCCTGCTGGATCAGGCCGGGCATTCCGTAGCTCTGGTCCCCGGGGCGGAAGACAATATCAAAGTCACCTATCCGGCCGATCTGGCCCGAGTGGAGCGTAGCATGTCCATCTCCATGATCCCGCGCATCGGCACCGGTTACGATGTGCATGCCTTCGAAACAGGCCGGAAGCTGATTCTGTGCGGTATTGACGTTCCGCATCATCAGGGACTGGCCGGACATTCGGATGCTGATGTCGGCATTCATGCGCTGTGCGATGCCATTTACGGTGCGCTGGCTGAGGGAGATATTGGACGGCATTTCCCGCCGACCGAAGCAAGCTGGAAAGATGCGGACAGCGCCCGCTTCCTGCGTCATGCGGCTGAGCGCATCGCGGCACGGGACGGTTTTCTGGCCAATGCCGATCTTACGCTGATCTGCGAAAAGCCGAAAATTACGCCTCACGCGCCGGCTATGATCGCCCGTCTGGCAGAGCTGCTGGGAGTCTCCATCGACAAGATTTCAGTCAAGGCAACAACCAGTGAGAAACTTGGCTTCACGGGGCGTGAGGAGGGCATCGCCGCCCAGGCAGCCGTGATCATCATGATACCGGCCTGAGATTGCCATCCTCACCGCTGACCACCTGCATTGTCGCATATCCATTGCAAATAGGCGGGATCTCCTCCCGCTACATGCAGAGAAAGAATACCCGGCAGCTCATAGCTGTGCATCTGCCTGATCAAGGCCATGGCAGCCTCCTGTTGTGAGGCGGTCGTCTTGATCAGAAGACCAAATTCGGCTCCTTCCTCAATCTGGCCGTTCCAGCGATAAATCGCTGTATGGGGCCGCATGTTCACGCAGGCAGCCAGGCCAGCCTCAATCAAGGCCCGTCCGATGCGGCACGCCTCTTCCTCATCAGCGCAGGTCGCATAAACCACAACCGGCTTTTCTTCTGTCATGGCTTTCCCTTCGTGAGGCCGTTGCCGCCTTTCCTCCACCGAGGTAATGAAACAACAAGATCGGTCAGAATCATGGCTCTGCTGCCGGATGCTGCCGCCTATCTGCCCGTCAGCCGAGGACAGACTGCCATGAACAAGCCAGCCGCCATTGCAATCCTTCTGATCGGGCTATCCGCCTGTTCCCAGCCTGATCCTGATTTGCGGGCCGGGAAGCCAGTTTATTACCCGCTCAGCTTGCATGATGCCAGTTACAAGGCCCATGCCCGTATCATCGCAGGAGCTTCGCCCGGCTGCACGGCACCCCACGCAGGCATATTCACCGTCGGCGATCATTCCATCACTTATGCCTACTCTTCCGGTCTGGTTTTTACGCCTCTGATCAACGAGAACGGTTTTTTCAAGGAAACAATAGGCAGCAATGTCTTTCAGGGGCAATTCACGGGTAATCGCCTGCTTGCCACACTGACAATGCCCGCCTGCACCATCGAGTATCGTGGGCACGAGGTCTGGAATCATTCCGCCACGTCCCCGATCCCGGTCAGCTGGCATCGCGACTGAGGCATAATCCAATGAAAAAGGCCGGTTCCCTCAGGAACCGGCCTTTTTCATATCGGGCAGGCGGGATTCGAACCCACGACCCCCAGTCCCCCAGACTGATGCGCTACCAGGCTGCGCTACTGCCCGTCAATGTGGGTGCCGTGTAGCAGGGGGACGTTCCTTCCGCAAGAGAGCGAACCCAAGAAACATACATTGCGAGAATGCTCAGAGGGTTTCAGTTCTCAACGGACACCACACAGCACGGCAAAAACCGTGCACATTATTGCTTATGGTAAAACCTGACGAATATCACCCAGCTCATCGATTAATGCTTCCAGCAAGGAACGGAGATGATCAGCCCTGCTGCGTTCCTCGAGCAAAGCGGCATGAGTTTGCTGAAGAGCGGCACGGAGGCGTTTGATCTCTGCCTCCATGGCCGCTTCAGATGCAGAAGACGTCTGAATCTGAGAAAGCTCGCCAGAAGAAGTCGAAGAAGCCTCCCCCTGCACCGAACGCCCGGAGGACACGGAAAGGGATGATCCCCCCTGCCCGGCCCCAGCGTCGATATCCGCGCGTTCATCAGCACGCGGGGGTGGGATATTATCCGACAGCCGGCCGCCACCTTCCCTGAGCAGCCTTTGTACACCTTTGATGGTATAGCCTTGAATATACAGCAAATCCGAGATACGGCGCAGAAGGGCAATATCATCCGGACGATAATAACGGCGTCCCCCACCACGCTTCAGCGGTTTGACCTGGGGAAATTTGGTTTCCCAGAAACGCAGCACATGCTGAGGAATATGAAGCTCATCCGCCACCTCGCTGATCGTACGAAAAGCGGTGGGGGCCTTGCGCAGTCTTGACGCTCTGGAAGCTTCATCCGCCGGATCATAATCCGGCCCTGTCTCATTTCCCCCCTGCTCCGGGAAGCCGTCCACAGCAGTGGTCATTCGTCATCCCCAGTATCAGCGATGGTCGGCGGTGTCAGTCCGTTTGCAAGTGCTTTCAAAACCTGACTGGGCCGGAAGACCAGAACGCGGCGTGGCATGATCGGTACTTCAATCCCCGTCTTGGGATTACGACCAATCCGGCGACCTTTCTGTCGGACAGAAAATGTCCCGAACCCGCTGATTTTTACCGATTCTCCAGCCTCAAGCGCGGATGACATGCGCTCAAGCACGGTCTCAAGCAGGAGTGCCGAGTCATTTCTCGACAAACCGACCTGCGTATAGATCGTCTCAGCCAGATGCGCGCGGGTCACGGTATGCATGCAGACACGCTACGGAGGTCGATGCAAACAGTCAACAAATCTCGGAGGATCAAACACTTGCATGACCACTTACCTGTTGCATCTCAGCAACAGATAAGCAAATGGCACAGGCTTTGTAATTACATGCGAAGAATCGCGGAACCCCAGGTAAGGCCACCACCCAGCGCTTCCATCAGCACGACAGAGCCGGGCTTGATACGCCCATCCTGGACCGCCTCATTCAATGCCAGCGGAATAGACGCGGCCGATGTGTTGGCATGCCGATTGACGGTCACAACCACCTTTTCCGGCGGCAGATCCAGCTTTTTGCCCATCGCCTCAATGATGCGCAAATTGGCCTGATGCGGCACCAGCCAATCAATATCGGCCGGGGTCAGATCATTGGCGGCCATTGCTTCCTCAACCGCCTGCGCCATTTTACCGACAGCGTGGCGGAAAACTTCCCTGCCATTCATAACAATGGTGCCGGGATGACCAGCGACACCATTAGCCCCATCAATGAACAGAATATCGCCGAATTCTCCTTCCGAATGGAGATGTGTCGACAGAATGCCTCGTGCTGGATCATCATTATCCGTGGATGCGCGTAGAAAAACCGCTCCGGCCCCATCTCCGAACAGCACATTGGTACGCCGGTCATCCCAATCCAGCAGGCGGGAAAAAACCTCCGCCCCGATCACCAGCACGCCCTTGGCCTGACCACTGCGGATCAGCGCATCTCCCATGGAAAGGCCATACACGAAGCCGCTGCAGGCGGCGGAAAGGTCAAATCCAAATCCTTTTTTAGTTCCCAGCAAAGCCTGCACCCGTACGGCAACAGCCGGAAAGACCTGATCGGGGGTGCTGGTTGCCACCAGAATAGTGTCTACGTCATCCGCGGTCATTCCGGCATGGGCAAGGGCACGCTCAGCGGCACGGGCCGCCATAAAGGCACAGCTTTCATCAGCCGTTGCAAGATAACGCTGCTCTATTCCGGTCCGCTCGCGGATCCAGGCATCAGACGTGTCCACACGCTTTGCCAGTTCATCGTTGCTGACCACAGTGCTGGGCAAATACGCGCCGACGCCGGCGATTATGGAACGCTTCATCGTCGCGTTTCTCTTTTCCGTTTCCTACCCGCAAAATCTAGCGGGCTTCAGCCAATTGTGCTGTTCCATCCTTATCCCGGACAGGATGAGCTGCTCCGGAAAGCTCGACCAGTTTCGCGATTCCTTCACGGATGCGATCACTGGAACGATTGGATACCATATCCATGCCCACATCGACCGCATGTGCAAACCCCTGCGCATCGGTGCCGCCATGCGATTTGACCACGACACCATTCAGGCCGACGAGAACAGCGCCATTATAACGCCGTGGGTCAAGCCATTCCCGCAGACGCTCCAACCCCCCGCGGGCCAGCAGATAGCCCAGACGCGCAAGAATTGTACTGGTAAATATCTGCTTCAGAAGGCCACCCAACATCTTTGCTGTGCCTTCGGCGGTCTTGAGCGCGATATTGCCGGAGAAGCCATCTGCAACCACGACGTCGGTCGTCCCGCCTGCAATATCGTGGCCTTCGACAAAGCCGTGGAATTGCTGTGCCAGATGGCTCGTGCGCAACATCTCGGCGGCGGTCCGAATGCGGTCGTCGCCCTTCTGCTCCTCGGAACCCACATTGAGAAGCCCGATACGTGGCGCCGTCAGGCCCAGCACACTGCGCGCAAAGACATCCCCCATGATCGCGAATTCAACCAGATTGCGAGGATCACACAGCACATTCGCGCCGAGATCGAGCATCAGAATATCGCCCCGCGCCGATGGCATGATAGCCGCCAGCGCCGGACGATCAATTCCGGGCAAAGTCTTGAGAATGATTTTGGCCAGCGCCAGCAAGGCGCCTGAATTGCCCGCTGAGACGACACCGGATGCTTCGCCATGCGCTACCGCGTCGATAGCGATCCGCATGGACGAATCCCGGAGCCGCAATGCAGCGGCCGCCTTCATTTCGCCTGTTACTTTTACAGGCGCGTGCCGGACGGTACAAACGGAAGCAGCCCTCGGCCAGCGTGCCAGCAGAGGGGCCAGCAGGGTTTCATCCCCAACCAGCAGAAAGCGCGCATCCGGATGGCGTTCGGCGGCGATGGCCATGCCTTCGACCACGATCTCTGGCGCGTGGTCTCCCCCCATCGCATCAATTGCGAGAACGAAAGAATCACGATTGAAATGGTCTGCCGCCGTTTTGGAGGCCACGTCTGATGCCCTTATACTGCCTGACTGACTGTAACCGGATATCCGAATGGCCGGATGCAGGCGGGTCTGATCAGACCCGCACCACGCCCTTCAGGCCACGACCGGAATTTCCGGCAGCAGCAACTTCACGGCCATCATAATGGCCGCAATGGCCGCAGACATGATGGGGACGCTTCAGTTCGCCACAATTCGAGCATTCGGTATAGGCTTCACCCGTCAGCGCCTGATGGCTGCGACGCATGCCACGCCGTGAGGGCGAGGTTTTCTTCTTCGGAACAGCCATGGAACAGGCCCTTCTTATTATCAAACGGGGTGTGACCGCCCCATTGGCGGCGAAACCCCTTGAGAGTTCGGCAAAGTCGTGAGGCGCGGCGTCTAGCAGAGACCGGCGGACACCGCAAGAAAAACACTCAGCGTCCGGAACCGGGCTGCCATGACCGGTCATAGACACTGTATGGAGCGCTCTGTAGCGGAGATCGCTGTTCGATTCAAATACGTGAATGCGCAGAATCTGTGCTCATCGGCCTCTTTAAAGATCGTTGACCGGCTTTTTCAGCGCCGCGAGACGCAAAAACGGATTCTCCCTGGCTGAGTCCGCCTGCTCTGCGGATTCATCTTCTGCTGCTTCGTCTTCTCCTGATTCAAAAGTGACCCCGGGCTTGCGGGGGTAAGGGTCGAGGGTGAGGGCCAGCTGCTCCACTGCCACTTCACCGAGATCGATCTGATCCCCGGTATAGGGAACTTCGTCTTCCTCCTCCTCGATATCGAAATCAGGATTAAGCTTGTGTTCTGGCGTCAGACGCAGGGTAAAACTCTCTTTGATCTTCGCCCTGAAAGGCTCAAGGCTGACCACGCATGTCTGGGTAACAGCAGCCTCCATCCGGCCGTGGGCACGAATCACGCCGCCGCGCTGCGGTTCCAGAACGAAGACGCAGGAGAACGTGGCCACCGCCTCCAGCCCCAGCCGGCTGGCAATAGCTGCGCATTCCTCGGCACGCGCCTTGATATCGACCGTCCTGCCGCCCACAGGAATGATATCAGGCTGGATCAGTCTGGAAAATTCGGGCTGCATCGCGATTCGTCTTCCTGAGATAAAGCACTGTCAGAATAACCGGAAGCTGGCGGCAAAGCAGGCCCTGCCACCATTTTTTCATAGCCCTTTCCACACGGGCTGAATGCCTTGGTGTCTTATGGGAAGGATCGCTCGCGCAACAGTGTGATTGACAGAAACGGCCAAGCATGACACCCCGAAGGGGCAGGCCATCATGTGTCTGTAGACCTCCGCTGAACGCCGATTCCGATTGAGGATACGTCTTGCGCCGCACAGCCACCATATCCCGCACTCTTGCCGCGCTGACGCTGTGCGCCACGCTGCTGGGCGGATGCAGCTTCTTCGCCCCGGACAGAGTCGTTCGCGGCAATAAGGTCGATGTCGATCTGCTGAAGGAGCTGACGCCCGGAACCTCGACCCAGGCGGATGTCGCCTCCCTGCTCGGCTCCCCGACGACAAAAGCCACGTTCGATAATAACCAGTGGGTCTATATCACCCAGACCACCGAAATGCAGATTGCCGGGA
Organism: Granulibacter bethesdensis; assembly: GCF_001889525.1. NCBI lineage: Bacteria > Pseudomonadati > Pseudomonadota > Alphaproteobacteria > Acetobacterales > Acetobacteraceae > Granulibacter > Granulibacter bethesdensis. The sequence continues at coordinate 1,155,325 of NZ_CP018192.1, read as the reverse complement.
CCAATGATATTCTCCAGCAGAGCGTGGTCACGGTCTCGTTCGATCAGAACGGCGTGCTGAAGAACATCAAGCTCTACGGCAAGGATGATGCGGCGCCCGTCAGTATGGTCCGGCGTGCAACCCCTTCCCCGGGCAGCGAGGCATCCTGGATGCAGCAATTGTTTGGCAATGTCGGCCGTTTCAATGCAGGCGGCATGGGCGGTGGTGCCGGCAATGCACCAGGCGGACGGTTCGGCGGCGATCGCTGATTATTCCCGCTCTGCTTTTTCTTCAGACGATCCCAATATCAGAAAGGCCGGTTTTCACCGGCCTTTTCCTTATTGACATCAGCCCACCTCATTCATGGCCGCCTGACGCGCCAACAAGCTCCGTTTCCGGCTGTAACCGAAAAACACGACCAGTCCGATGATCAGCCATACGATCAGACGAACCCATGTCCAGATATCCAGCGATAGCATCATCGCGCCGCAGAACAGGATTCCGACCAACGGTACAAGCGGGACAAAAGGGGTCCTGAACCGACGTGGACGGTCCGGATCAGTCCTGCGCAACACCATCACGCCGATGCAGACCAGAATGAACGCCAGCAGCGTGCCGATGGAGGTCGCCTCCCCCAGCCACGAACCGGGCACAAAGGCAGCCATCAAGCCCGCGAAAATCATAAAAAGCAGATTGGTAAGCCACGGGGTTCGCCATTGCGGATGAACGCGCGCAAAAATAGCGGGCAATAATCCGTCCGATGCCATGGAATAGAAAACCCGGCTCTGCCCCATCAGCAGCACCAGCACCACTGTCGTGTAGCCGCATAGAATGCCGACATAGATGGCGGATTTCAGCCAAGCATAAGGCGTTCTGGAAATGGCGGTCGAAATAGGCGCCATTTTGTCCACCATACTGCCAAGTTCCTGATAATTGACGATCCCCGTCAACACCAGGCCGAAGCCGACATAGAGAATGGCACAGATCGCCAAAGAACCAAGAATGCCAAGCGGCACGTCACGCTGGGGATTATAAGCCTCCTGCGCCGCAGTTGAAACGGCATCAAAGCCGACATAGGAGAAAAAAATCACCGCCGCGCCCCGCATCACGCCGGATAATCCGAAATGGCCGAACTCCCCCGTATTCTCTGGGATGAAAGGCACGTAATTCGCGGGGTTCACGTAGGATGCGCCCAGTACGATCACAAGCACGACGATGGTGAGCTTCAGCATGACGATGACGGCATTCAACCATGCCGACCCGGTCACGCCACGCATCAGTACCACCGACACCGCCACGACAACGATAAAAGCGGGAAGGTTGATCAGCCCATGCACATGGGAATGATCTGCCAGTTCCACGATGCTGAAAGGCGATGCGGTCAAGCGTGGCGGCAGGGCAAGCCCGAACTGGGCAAGCAACACCTTGAAATAGCTGGTCCAGCTGGAAGCAACGGTGGCGGCGCCCACAGCATATTCCAGCACCAGATCCCAGCCGATGATCCAGCCGACCAGTTCGCCCAATGTGGCATAAGAATAGGTGTAGGCACTTCCAGCGACCGGGATCATGCTGGCCAGTTCGGAGTAACAGCATCCGGCCAGCCCGCATCCGATGGCAGCGATCATGAAGCTGATCACGACTGCCGGGCCGGCATAATCACCCGCGGCAAGCCCGGTCAGTGAAAACAGCCCTGCACCGATGATAACACCGATTCCCAATGCGATCATATGCCAGGCATTCAGGGCACGCTTCAGCTCACCCTTATGCTCATCAATTTCGGTAATCGGCTTGCGTGAAAACAGGCTATGAGCAGGCCTGCCCGTGATTGAAGCATCAGGAGAAGACATAGAGGGAGGACTCCTCAGCACAAATAAAGCCTTATGGATGCAGAACCGCCTCTCCATGTCGGAAATGTCTGAGCAGCCTGTCCAGGGAATTTTATAATTGTCTTCCTGTGATCGACAGCGCCTATCGGGCGCAAGGATAGTCGGTGTTTCCAAACACGTCCCGATTGTGTTAGCTGACGCAATCAAGTTGCTCTCATGACCGTCCAAGGATGAATACAATGTCCGCATCCGCCCTTGATGCCTTTTTCGGCGCACGCCTCGCCGATACTGATCCCGACCTGTTCGCGGCCCTTGAAAAAGAATTTCACCGTCAGGAAGACGGTATCGAACTGATCGCCAGCGAAAACATCGTTTCTGCGGCGGTTCTGGAAGCTCAGGGTTCCGTCCTGACCAATAAATATGCCGAGGGTTATCCCGGCAAGCGCTACTACGGTGGTTGCGCGGCGGTCGACATCGCCGAGCAGCTCGCCATTGACCGCGCCAAGCAGCTGTTCGGCTGCGAATTCGCCAATGTGCAGCCGCATTCCGGCGCACAGGCGAATGGTGCGGTGTTCTTCGCCCTGGCCAAGCCGGGCGATACCATTCTGGGCATGAGCCTCGCCGCTGGCGGCCATCTGACCCATGGTGCGGCCCCCACTGTCAGCGGCAAGTGGTTCAACGCAGTACAGTACGGCGTCCGCAAGGAAGACGGCCTGCTGGATTATGAGGAACTGGAAGCCCTCGCCCGTGAGCACAAGCCGAAGATCATCATCGCGGGTGGCTCTGCCTATCCGCGCTTCATCGACTTCCCCCGCATCCGTAAGGTCGCAGATGAAGTCGGCGCGTATTTCATGGTCGACATGGCGCATTTTGCCGGTCTGGTCGCAGCCGGCATCTATCCGTCCCCGCTGCCGCATGCGCATGTGGTCACCACCACCACCCATAAGACCCTGCGCGGCCCGCGTGGCGGCATGATCCTCACCAATGACCTTGAGCTCGGCAAGAAATTCAACACCGCCGTGTTCCCCGGTTTGCAGGGTGGCCCGCTGATGCATGTCATTGCTGCCAAGGCCGTTGCCTTCGGGGAAGCCCTGAAGCCGGACTTCAAGACCTATCAGCAATCCGTTGCCGATAATGCGAAGGTTCTGGCTTCCACGCTGGTGGAGCGCGGTCTGGCCATCGTGTCCGGCGGCACCGATACGCATCTGATGCTGGTCGATCTGCGTCCGAAGAATGTGACCGGCAAAGCCACTGATGAGAGCCTCGGCCGCGCCCATATCACCACCAACAAAAACGCCATTCCGTTCGATCCGCAGAAACCCGCCGTGACCTCCGGCATCCGTCTCGGCACGCCGGCCGGCACGTCCCGCGGCTTTGGCGAGGCTGAATTCCGCGAGATCGGGCTGATGATCGACCGCGTGGTGGAAGGCCTGTCCAAGGCTGGCGAAAATGGCTCCAACGAAGCCGTCGAGCAGGAAGTCGGCGCCGAGGTCAAGGCGCTCTGCAAGCGTTTTCCGCTCTATCGCAATCACTGAGAGCCTGCTTCGAGACCCCGCTTCCCTTCCCTCTGCCTCCGTCATGACGGAGGCAGGTGATCGATACGGCAGGGTGCGATAGATTACACGCCGTCCTACTCCCTGAGCCTGCGGGTCGATTCTCCCGCAGCCCGGGGAATGGGGCGGCGTTTTTTTTAAGGAATATCGCATCCCATGCGCTGCCCGTTCTGTGGACACGAGGATACCCAGGTCAAGGACAGCCGGCCTACCGATGACGGCACCGCTATACGGCGCAGGCGGTCCTGTACAGCCTGCATGCAGCGCTTTACCACCGTAGAGCGGGTGCAGTTGCGTGAACTGACCGTGGTCAAGACGGATCAGAGACGTGTGGTCTTCGACCGGGACAAGCTGACTCGTTCGGTGCAGATTGCCCTGCGGAAACGTCCCATCGATTCCGACCGGATCGAAAAAATGATCACCGGAATTGTGCGGCAGCTTGAAAGCAGCGGAGAAACCGAAATCCCCAGCAAGCTGATCGGCGAACTGGTGATGCAGACACTGAAGGAGGTAGACGATGTAGCCTATGTCCGCTTCGCCAGCGTGTACCGGAATTTCAGCGATGCAGGCGATTTCCAGACTTTTCTCGGTGGACAGGCAGCGTCAAAAGAATGCGATGAATCATCCTGATGATCCCGATCTGCCGCCGATGCGTGCCGCACTAGCATTGGCGGCACGGCACCGGGGTGAAACCTGGCCAAATCCATCCGTAGGGTGTGTCATCCTGAAGGAAGGCAGGGTTGTCGGGCGGGGTGTCACCGGTTATGGCGGCAGACCCCACGCGGAGCCTCAGGCACTGGCTCAGGCCGGAACTCTGGCGCAGGGGGCCACTGCCTATGTCACTCTTGAACCCTGCTGCCATCACGGACACACCCCACCCTGTTCCGATGCGCTGATTGAGGCCGGGATAGCGCGAGTCGTCGTGGCGCTCCGTGACCCTGATCCACGCGTGGATGGCGGCGGCCTCATCCGGTTGCGGGAAGCCGGGATTGAAGTGCGCACCGGCGTTCTGGAAGAAGAAGCTGCACAGGTGACGGCAGGGTTTCTGCATCGTGTTCGCTACGGGCGTCCCCGCGTTACCCTGAAACTCGCGTCAACACTGGATGGACGCATCGCCACCGCCAGTGGGGAAAGTCAATGGATCACCGGCGCACAGGCGCGGCATCACGTTCAGGCGGTACGGGCACGCCATGATGCAATCCTGACTGGTATCGGGACAGTTCTGGCTGATGATCCCAGCCTGACCTGCCGCCTCACCAATGCGCGGCAGACTCCGCTGCTACGACTGGTTGCCGATTCCCGGCTGCGGATGCCCCTGAATGCCCGCATGCTGCACGATGGAGCGGGACCGGTATGGATTCTCTGTGCCGATGACGCCGATCCGGCTCGGCATGCCGCGCTGGAGCAAGCGGGGGCGAAAGTCCTGCCAGTGCCAGTTGCCCCTGAAACAGGGCGGCTGATCATGCGCAACGCACTGCAAAAATTGGGTGAAGCCGGGCTGACATGGATTCTGGTAGAAGGGGGAGGAGAAATCGCCGCCTCCTTGCTACGCGAGGAGTATGTGGACGATATCGTCTGGTATCATGCCCCTGCCATCATAGGCGCAGACGGATACGCCGCTACGGGAGCGCTCAGCCTACCCACCCTTTCGGTCATGCCGCGCTTCCACGCCGTATCGACCAGGGCTGTCGGCACAGATATGGTGACAGAATTGAGAAAGGAAGAGACATGTTCACCGGCATCGTAACCGGTCTCGGCTCGGTTGCCACGATCAGCCCGCTGGAGGGCGGCTCGGATATGCGGCTGACCATCACCACGCCGGAAGGATTTCTGACGGGGGCGGTTACCGGTGCTTCCATTGCCTGTTCAGGCTGCTGCCTGACAGTCGTTGAGTTTGCCGGGGATACCGCTTTCGTAGCGGAGGTATCGGCGGAAACGCTTTCCAAAACAACGCTGGGAAGCTGGCAGCAGAACAGCGTGATCAATCTCGAGCGCGCGCTGAAAGTCGGGGATGAGTTGGGCGGCCATATCGTCTCCGGCCATGTGGACGGGGTGGCAGAACTCATCTCCATTCTGCCGGAACACGGCTCCACCAGAATGCGCTTCCGTGCCCCATCCCACCTTGCATGCTATATCGCGCAGAAAGGCAGCATTGCGGTCGACGGGGTTTCCCTGACCGTGAACGAGGTTGAGAATGAAGTCTTCGGCGTCAATATCATCCCGCACACATGCGCTGTCACGACCATCGGAACACTGGTGGCAGGAAGCCTTGTGAATATCGAAATCGACATGCTTGCACGCTATGTTGCCCGCCTGAGTGTCACCCGTGACTTCGAGGCGGAAAATCAACTGAAAGCCGCCTTATGACGAATATACCGCAGGCAAGCCAACTGGCCACCGCCTCTATCGCCCGTGCCAGCCTGACCGATTATATCAGCCCGGCCAGTGAAATCATCGAAGAGGCCCGCGCAGGCCGGATGTTCATTCTGGTGGATGATGAGGACCGGGAAAATGAAGGCGATCTGGTCATTCCGGCCCAGTTCGCAACACCGGATGCCATCAATTTCATGGCGCGTTACGCACGCGGCCTGATCTGCCTCGCTTTGACCAGACGCCGTGTGGAACAGCTCGGTCTGCCGCTCATGAGCCAGTCCAATGGCACACGGCACCAGACGGCCTTCACCGTCTCTATCGAGGCAAGGGATGGCGTCAGCACCGGTATCTCTGCGCATGACCGCGCCCATACCGTGGCCACCGCGATCAATCCGGAAACCACACGGGATGACATCGTGACCCCGGGCCATGTGTTTCCGCTGATGGCCCGCGAGGGCGGCACGCTGATGAGGGCGGGCCATACCGAAGCCGCGGTGGATATCGCCCGGCTGGCCGGACTCTACCCGTCTGGCGTCATCTGCGAGATCATGAACGATGACGGCACCATGGCCCGATTGCCGGATCTGGTCTCCTTCGCACAGCATCACAATCTGAAGCTCGGCACGATCGCCGATCTCATTTCCTACCGCCATCACACCGAAAAACTTGTGCGGCAAGTGTCGGAAAATACGCTCCATCATGAAATTGGCGGCACATGGCGGATCATCGTCTATGCCAATACAGTGGAGTATGAAGAGCATCTTGTGCTGGTCAAAGGCTCGCCGGAGCCTGGTCGGCCGTTCCCTGTGCGTATGCATGCGGTCGATCTGGTAGATGATGTGCTGGGCGGACCGCATAACTCCTCCCTGCACAGCGCCATGCAGATGATCGCTGATCTCGGCGAGGGCGCGGTTGTTCTGTTGCGGAACACCAGTTCCACAGGTTTGTCGGCGCGTGTCGCCGGGCTTGCCTCCTCCGGGCGCCCTACAGCCTCCCTGCGCAGCTATGGAATCGGTGCGCAGATTCTGAGTGATCTGGGTGTCAAGGACATGATTCTGCTATCCAATACCCATCTGAACATCGTCGCGCTGGAAGGATACGGTTTGAATATCGTCGAACAGCGCCATCTGAAGGACCATCACGGCGGATGAGCACCCAGGACGCCCCTTTTCCCACCGCACCCGTCATCGACGGAGCACCTCCGCATGTGCTGATCGTGCGTGCACCTTACTATACCAATGTCGTGGACGGGCTGACCGCAGGTGCAGTCCGTATTTTCACTGAAGCGGGAGCCACCTACGAGATCGCCGATGTGGCTGGAGCCTACGAGTTACCTCAGGCAATCGCGATCGTGCAGCGCTCTGCCAATAACCGCTACGATGGCTATATCTCGCTTGGCTGCGTGGTAAAAGGCGATACAGACCATTACGACCATATCTGCCGCGAAGCGATGGCCGGCCTGATGCGCGTGGCATTGGATAATGTGCTGGCGCTGGGCAATGGTCTGCTCACTGTCTCGACCATACAGCAGGCTCTGGACCGTTCCGCGCCTCCCTCTGACAGCGCCATGCACAGCCATAACAAAGGTGCCGAGGCCGCCGTTGCAGTCCTGAAGCAGATTTCCCTGCGCCGTCGCGTGGAGAAGTCTTTATGAACCGTCGCACACGTCCGCGCACGGCCTCTCGCGTTGCAGCTGTTCAGGCCCTGTTTCAGGGCGAGCAGGCTCAGGAAAGTCTTGAAGCCGTGATTGAACAGTTTGTTCGTTTCCGCCTTGGCGTGCTGCCGGGTCAGGATGGTTTCGAGGATGGCCGTATTCCGGATGCCGAGGTGCCACTGTTTTCACGCATCGTCCGTGCGGCCACCAAAGAACAGGACGCGATCGATCCATTGCTGATCACCGCGCTGCCTGCCGAATGGCCGCTGGCGCGACTTGATCCGGTGCTGCGCGCCCTGCTGCGCGCCGGTGTCTGCGAATTACGGATGAAAGACGGTCCACCGCCGCGTGTCGTCATCAACGAATATCTGGATATTGCCCACGGCTTTTTTCAGGGGGAGGAGCCACGCATGGTCAACGGCATCCTCAACGCACTGGCCCGTCAGTTGCGACCGGAAGAGTTTGCCGGAGAGCGTCAGCAAGGCTGAACGGTGACAGCCCCTCCCCCATCCTTCTGCGGCACTCCTCCGGATAACGGCGAATTCGGCATGATCGCCCGTTATCTGGCACCGCTTGCCGCAGCGGGGGGGCTGAACCTCACCGATGATGCAGCACTGCTGCAACCACCCCCCGGCCTCTCCCTTGTGTTGGCTGCCGATGCGATGGTGGAGGGGGTGCATTATCTGCCAGGCACCGATCCTCATCTGCTTGCCCGCAAGCTGTTGCGGGTCAATCTGTCCGATCTGGCGGCGATGGGGGCCGCACCGCTGCACTATCTGATGACGCTGGCGCTGCCGCGCGGTACTGATCCGGCCCCATGGTTTACAGCATTTACTGCGGGGTTGGCGGAAGATCAGGCCATGTTCGGTATTACTTTACTGGGCGGAGACACCACCTCCATCAAGGGCCCGGCCTGTCTGTCCCTGACCGTCATCGGTACAGTCGAACCGGGTAAGGCGGTCAGGCGTCAGGGAGCCTGCCCGAATGATGAGATATGGGTCACCGGTACTATCGGCGATGGCGCACTCGGGCTGCTGGCACTGACAGAGGGACTGGCTGACCCGGATGATTTTCTGGCCGGGCGCTATCACCTGCCAAGCCCCAGGATGGGTTTGATCGATCAGAGTCTGGTGCAGGCCGCCGCCGATATTTCAGACGGGCTGTTGCAGGATCTTGGCCATCTCTGTAGGGCGTCGGATCTTGATGCGCTGATCGAGGCCGACACTATTCCCCTTTCCGAGGCGGCGCGTCGGCATATACCGGATTATCTGCCGCTTTGCCTCTCCGGCGGGGATGATTATGAACTCGTCATGGCCGTTTCACCCTCCTGCACGGTTCCACTTCGGCAACGCGCAGACTCTCTCGGTATTCCGGTACAGAGGATTGGACGGTTCGGTGCCTGCTCCGGTCAAAAACCCGGCGTGCATGTTCTTGCATCGGATGGAAGCATCATGCCATTCGAACGGAAAGGATGGCAGCATTTTTAATCCTGTCATCCCGGTCTGCCCTGTCATTGGAGGCTTAGCGTGACCTTCGGCTCTTTTCCGACCACGAGACTGCGCCGCAACCGGGTCGATGACTGGACAAGGCGTCTGGTGGCCGAGCACACGCTGAGCGTGAATGATCTGATCTGGCCGATCTTCATTCAGGATGGCAACAACGCCCTCACTGAAATCACCTCCATGCCCGGCGTGCTGCGGGTTTCGCTCGACCGGCTGGTTGATCATGTTGGGCCCGCCGCAGGGCTGGGAATCCCGGCCATTGCCCTTTTTCCCGCTACTCCACCGGAATTGAAGAATGCCGAGGGTACGGAATCCGCCAATCCTGATAATCTGATCTGTCAGGCGACACGTCTGCTGAAGCAGCATTTTCCCCAGCTCGGGCTGATCGGCGATGTGGCGCTCGACCCCTATACGGATCATGGTCAGGATGGCGTGCTAAGGGCACAGAAAACACTGCCCGGCGAAATCCTGTATGTCGATAATGACGACAGTGTTCAGGCGCTGGTGCAGCAGGCATTGAATCAGGCACGGGCCGGGATCGATATTTTAGCTCCCTCCGACATGATGGACGGACGCATCGGCACAATCCGCCAAGCGCTGGATGCCGAAGGTTTTATTCATACGCGGCTGATGAGCTATGCCGCCAAATATGCCAGCGCCTTTTATGGTCCCTTTCGCGATGCGGTCGGCTCAGGCGGCGCATTGCGGGGAGATAAAAAAACCTACCAGATGAATCCGGCCAACAGCGATGAGGCACTCCGCGAAGTCGCACTGGATATTCAGGAAGGGGCTGATATGGTGATGGTGAAACCAGGCATGCCTTATCTGGACATTATCCGGCGGATCAAGGACCGGTTCGGCATGCCGACCTTCGCCTATCAGGTCTCGGGTGAATACGCGATGATCATGGCCGCGATCCAGAATGGCTGGCTCGACCGGGAAAAAGTAGTGCTGGAAAGCCTGCTTTCCTTCCGCCGGGCCGGAGCAGACGGCATCCTGACCTATTTCGCTCCTGAAGCTGCCAGACGATTGAAGGAGGGCTGACATGCCAGCAGGCGCATGGCTCCTTCTGGCTATTCTGTCAGAAGTGATTGGCACGGTCGGGTTAAAACAATCCGAAGGCTTCAGCAAACCAGGCTGGATTGGAGTGATCGCCCTCGCTTATGGAGCCGCCTTCTTCATGCTGGCGCAGGCTCTGCGCACGATGCCGGTAGGAACCGCTTATGCGGTCTGGTCCGGCATTGGCACGGCAGCCATCGCCCTGATCGGAGTAGTGTTTCTGGAGCAGAAGCTTGATGCAGCCGCGATGGCTGGAATCGGGCTGATTATTGCCGGGGTGCTGACCATCAATCTGCTGTCCAGCTCAGGTCATTAAAGCCGTATCGGGCTGATCACATCTGCCGGTCAGGCATATGCACGACAATGCCTGACAGACTGTCATTCATCACGATCTGACAAGCCAGCCTGCTGTTCTCCCGCCGTGGTTCCGCTGTACTGTCAAGCATTGAATCCTCATCAACCGAACGCGGCGGCAGACGATTCAGAAAATCCTCCTCCACGAACACATGACAGGTTGCGCATTGCAGATACCCCCCGCAAATCGCTGCCAGTTCCTGCACACCCTTATCAATCGCTGCCTCAACCAGATTGACACCATTCGGGACGTCTACCTCCTGACGAGCCCCGGCAGCATTGACAAAAATAGCAACAGGCATGCGTTCTCTCTCCCGTATCTGCAGGGTCCGCTTTTCTTATTCCGTGATGAACGCGGAAACACAGGCTCCTGACGTCACAAATCAAGTGTCGTTCGACGGATGCCCCCTCTAAAGCAGATCATCGCACTTCGGAAGCGCAGTCAGGAGGGTTTTCTGTCAGGATCAGGATCCCAGCAAAAACCGCCTGATCGCCTGAATGCTGGGCCGATCCATCAGGGCGGGTGCATGACCGCATCCCGGCACCTCCAGACTGGTGGCACCGCTCCTCACCATACGCTCGACAGTGTCCGGCAACAGCACATCGCTGCTTTCCCCCCGCACCACCATGACCGGTACCCTGATCTTCTCCCAGACCCGCCAGAGATTAGTGTCGATCGCCAGCATGGAGCGCATTGGCCGAGCGATGCCCGGATCGTAATGCAGGGCGACACGGCCATCCGCCAAAGTCCGGGCACTGTGACGGGCCATACGTTCCCACTGGCGATCGGTCAGAGGGCCAAAGCCTGCGTGCACCTGTCTTAAATAGGCTTCCAGACCGCCCATATCCGGGAATTCCGGCCGTGCGCGCAGCATGTAATCCCGGATTCGTGACAGAGAGCGTCCTGGAATAAGGGGGCCAATATCATTCAGCACCAGTTTTGCGATCGGATGACCCAAAGAACTGGTCAGAAGCATCCCGCACAGACCGCCCAGAGAAGTCCCCAGAAACGATACCGGTTGTTCTATCATCCCCAGCAGATGCGCAAGAGCAGTCACATAATTCTGAGGCTCATACAACGAGGCATCCGGCAACCAGTCTGAGGCACCGCGTCCCGGAAGATCAGGGCAGATGACATGGAACCGATCCGACATGGCGCGCGCAAGCACATCGAAATCATGAGCATTCCTGGTCAGCGCGTGCACACATATCAGCGGTGGCAGATCGGGCTTCCCCCACGCGCGATAAGAGAGCCGGTAAAAGGCGCCTTTCAGCAAATAGCGGATAAACCGTATTTCCGGCTGGTTCATGAAGGAATCACGCGGTACGGAATCCTTATCCGAAAGGGATTACTTGCCCATAAGACAATGCGCGGTCCATCCTTGCGCAGAACAGCTTATAAGAGGGGCGCTGCACCATGGGAAATGCTTCCGTGTGTGTCGGGACAAAAACAGCGCCGGGAACAGAGCTTTGATGCGGTTGATACGCCGCACTCTGGCCATTTCAGGCGTGACGATCGCGCTGGCTGCCGGTCTTGCAGCGGGCGTGGTCTGGCTGACCCTGCCTGCATGGGATCATACGGCCAGAGCCAGCCTGCTGGGAAAAGAAGCCCTGATACGGTTTGATGCACACGGTATTCCATGGATCAAGGCAGAATCGGATGAGGATGCCGCCTTCACCCTCGGCTATGTTCACGCCCGAGACCGGGCGTTTCAGATGGATCTCATGCGCCGTGCCGCGTCGGGCAGGCTTTCGGAACTGGCTGGCACGGCCACACTTCCACTTGACCGGCTGATGCGCACGCTGGGGCTGCGCCATCGCGCCGAGGCCGATCTCCAGACGCTGCCGCCTGCCACGAAGGCTTTGCTGGTCGCCTATGCGAACGGGGTCAATGCCCGGTTTCAGGAAAAAGGCCGTTTCTCAAGTCCGGAATTCCTGCTGTCCGGTGCGCCCGAACCGTGGTCTCCGGTGGACAGCCTGCTCTGGGGCAAGAGCATGATGCTCTATCTGTCCGGCAATTACCGAACAGAACTGGCGCGTGCGGAACTGGCAGCGACCATACCCAAAGACCGCATCATGGAGCTATGGCCAGCAGGGAACACGGAAAAATCCGTTGATTCCACGCTTTTGTCTCCCTGCTTTGCGGAGGCTGCCCGCCGCCTCCTGGCTATGCTGCCGCAGGAAGGTGCACGCTTTACCCTTCCTTCCACTGCATCCAATGAATGGGCCGTGGATGGCGCCCATAGCGCGACCGGAACACCGCTTCTGGCAGGAGACCCGCATTTGTCGTTTGGTCTGCCAGGTCTGTGGTATCTCGCCCGGATCGAGACACCAGACCATGTTCTGGCCGGAGCGACCGCACCGGGAACACCCTTTCTGATCATCGGCCATAATGGCCGGATTGCCTGGACTTTCACCACCAGCGTCGCCGATACGCAGGATCTGTTCATCGAAACCGAACTCGATCCCGGACATTACGCCAGCCCGGAGGGGAAACTGGCTTATGAAACGCGACAGGAGATCAT